>NZ_SDLH01000004.1:0-226081 GCF_013096955.1 Anoxybacillus sp. EFIL
AAAATGGAAGGAACGAATAACAAGATCAAGCTGATCAAACGTCGGGGATATGGATACAGAAATATCCAGCGTTTTGCATTACGGGTTCGGTTAGAAACGACTAACATACTTTAATGGCAGGTGCAAGTACATCTTTTGGTGATGAACCATTTTATTGTATTCACAATGATACTCGTTACCTTCTAAAATATACATATAGTCACGTTTTTCGAAAATGATAATATGCCATCCTTGTTCAAGGTCAAAGAAAGGTCGATCCATTGTACCGTTTGGAATATCATGTTCATCCCAACCGACTAATAATTGATCTACAAAATCCCACCATGGAAATGAAGTGAGAATTTCATTCTGCTTCGCACTATAGAAAAAAAGATGTTTTCCCCATGTCTTGTTACTTTTAACTGTCACTATGATTTCAAAGTCATCAATGATCGGAAACAACTTCAAATCTAGTGTTTTTAGGGAATTTTCACATACATTTAGCACCTTTTTATTGTTTAACGTCCGACTTTTTCGTCTACAATGGAACAACCCACTTCTTGTTCCTTCTACTAACATGATTTACCCCACCTTACCGAATCGCTTCTAACACTTCCCTAAACCGCTTCCGCTCATCATGCCATTTCGCCTCTTCCAACTCTAATTGAATCGGAATATCACAATGAATGGCTGCAAGTTTGCGCGATAAATGAAGCAAGTCAAGATGTTCTGTTATTTTTTGTTGTTGCGCTTTTGTTAAGTTCGCTAAATTTGCGATGATTCCTTCAATTGATCCATATTGTTGAATGAGTTTAACCGCTTGTTTTTCTCCGATCCCGCGCACACCTGGATAATTGTCGCTTGCATCGCCCATGAGTGCTTTGACATCAATAAGCTGCTGTGGCTGAATCCCTTTTTCTTCAATAAAACGGTCGAGCGTATACGCTTCGTAGTTGCCGATTCCTTTAGCCAATAAGTAAACCGTGACACGCTCGGAAAGAAGCTGAAATAAATCACGATCTCCGGTCATAATCGAAATGCGCATCTCCTCACGATATTGCTTCACAAGCGAGCCGATGCAATCGTCCGCTTCGGCATTCAGTACACCGATATTTGGAATGCCTAGCATCGCGACGACTTCTTTCGCCAAATCAAACTGCGGAATTAATTCATGCGGCGGCTCGCCACGATTCGCCTTATAGTCCGGAAACCATTCGGTGCGAAACGTCGTACTTCCCATATCCCAACAACAGACGACATGCGTCGGTTGAAGCGCATTTGTCGCCGCTTCAATATACTTTACTACCCCATATACCGCATTCGTCGGCACTCCACGGCTATTCATCATCCATCTCGGCGCTGTCGCATAAAACGACCGAAACAATAACGCCATTCCGTCAATCAACAACAAATGTTCTCGTTCCATCACTCGTTATCCTTTCTATGTATCGATGAAACAAGTATAACAAAAAACCACCCCAGATGGGATGGTAGAAATAATGAAGCTAGCCTTCTGCAAATAATCTTCTTCCGATATCATATCCAACTGCTCCGATGTAAATCGGTACGACAAAAGCAACAGACGGATAAAACGGAATGGATACAAGCGTTGCAATGATAAAAACGACTGCCGAATGAAATTTCTTATCGAAAAACAAAAGAACACCTTCTGTCACTATACAAACAAGCAAAATGAGCAACAACGCAAATGGAAAAACAGCCCACGTAAACGACCATGAACTGAATAGTGAAAGCGCTAAGGAAAACAACACAATCGACAGGAAAACTTTTTTGAAAAATAGTTTCATAACTCACTTCCTTTATTATCTGGATAAAAGAAAAAGAGTGGCAAACTCCTACGCTGTTTTGACTGTCCCCTTTTCTTCCAATCTGTGACCGAACGGACAATTTTTCTATCGATTAAGCAATATAATCTCCCTAGCCTCAATGTCTCTGCTTTCTTTACTTTGACTCATAGTCTGAGGAGTGGCAAGAATGACTTTCACAGTTACTTCTTCCGTAAAGTCGTCAACACTTCATTTGTTGCCATCTTCATCACTGAATTTTGTTTGATCTGTGATTCGGACTGTACAAGGATAGCTTATATCCTCTACGTTATTTTTCCTTTTCTTTACTTCATGGGAACAGTCCACGACAAAATAATTTTCTCCAATACTATAAAGCGTCCCTTCAAAAGACTTTGTTCCCGTGCAACCAATCAAGAGTAAACGAAAACAGCAGTTTTAATCATTCGAATGATACTCCTTTGTTTTTATATATACCAATCCCCTTTTTTATAACAAATTGTATATAAAGAAGCAAAAAACCACCCTACGATAAAGGGTGGCTTACATGAGAAGAACCGCGAATCGTTTGTTTTTTTGTTAGTTCTTCATCGACTGTTAATAACGTTTTGTTTTCCCAGCTGACGAAGTAATCTTCCCATAAGACGTGGCAACGATCATCGGTTACTTCTAGCACAATGCCTCTCGTTCCATCCAGATAGACGACGCAGTCTCCGATGTGAAACATAGCGATCACCCTAGACGGAAGACGATGCCATGACCACCGCGTGGATATTCCCACCGAATGTTTTCGTGCGGACAGCCAATGCGACAGCTGCCGCACTCATGACAGCCTTCATAGCCAACATGCATGCGAATATCTTCCCATTTATAAACAGCTGCTGGACAAAAAATGGTACAAATTTTATCGGGACATTTCGTTAAACAAATGTTGTCATCAAGCACGTGAAGATGCGATTTCGTATCCGCATTAAAGCGAACTAAATATTGCTTTTCTTCAATCGTTTGCGCCTTCATCATTTCATCACCTTCCATGCTTTCATCATATCGCGTGCCAGCTTAAACTTTTGTTTCGTTGAGCCAAGATCACGCCAAATTTTTTTCTGTTTTTCCCATTTCGATGCCCCATCCACCGTAAACATTTGGCTTGTTGCGCGGTTGAGCATCGGGATGTATTGCTCAAAATATTGTGGGAACGATTCAAAATGATGGGTCGCATCTTTATATTTTTTCAAGTCTTGCCCGATAAAGCTTTCCATCAGTTTCATTCGGTATTGATCAAGCATGCTTTCCGAAAAGTCTTTTTGCTCTTTTGCCATAATGATTGTTTCTGCCGCTAACCGACCGGACGTCATCGCCATATTGGAACCTTCGCGATGAATCGCATTGACAAGCTGTGCCGCATCCCCAACAACAAGCACCCCGTTGCCTGCCACTTTCGGAATGGAATGATAACCACCTTCTGGAATTAAGTGCGCTAAATATTCGACAGGTTCACTCCCTTGAATGTATGGACGAATCATCGGGTGGTTTTTCACATACTCAAGTAGCTCATACGGCTTGATTTTATGTTTAATTAATCCGGATAAAAGCGTACCGACACCGATGCTAAGCGTATCTTTATTCGTATATAAAAATCCTGTTCCTAAAATCCCCTTTGTCGCATCACCAAAAATCTCAATTGTACAGCCTTGATTGGCTTCAAGATTAAAGCGGTCTTCAATCACGTTTTTATCTAGTTTTAAAATTTCCATCGTCGCTAAAGCGACTTCATCTGGTCGCCATTCGCGATGAAACCCAAGCTGTTTCGCTAAAAGGGAGTTGACACCGTCTGCTAACACGACTACATCGGCATAAATGTCGCCATCTGGTCGGTCTGTGCGGACACCGACGACGCGACCGTTTTCAACGATGCATTCGACCGCTACCGTTTCACAAACGAGCAGTGCTCCTTGTTCGACCGCTTTTTCGGCAAACCATTGGTCAAATTTGGCACGCAATACGGTAAAATTGTTATACGGCTCCCGTCCCCATTCTAATCCTTTGTAACTAAACGTCACCGCCGATTCTTTATCCATCATCATAAATCGCTGCTCGACGATCGGGCGTTCTAGCGGTGCTTCTTTATAAAACTCTGGGATAATGTCTTCCATCATTTTTCGGTACAATACACCGCCCATGACGTTTTTCGCTCCTGGGTATTCGCCGCGCTCTAAAAGTAGCACGTTAACCCCTGCTTTTGCTAGTTCATAGGCACAAGCCGTTCCAGCTGGGCCTGCACCAACAACGATACAATCAAATTTTTCAGGCATGGCGGATCTCCTCCTTTACATCGGCAGCTGCTTTTATCTTCGGAATTTCTTCTTTCAATCGTTCAATTAAAAGCGGGACGATTTCAAACGCATCGCCGACAATACCGTAATGGCATGATTGGAAAATCGGAGCGTTCGGGTCTTTATTAATAGCGATAATGAGATCCGAGTTTTGCATGCCGACGACGTGCTGAATTGCACCAGAAATACCGATCGCAAAATAAATTTTTGGCGTGACGGTTACGCCGGTTTGTCCGACTTGGTGATGATGGTCAATCCATCCTGCCTCCACGACGTCACGGCTCGCCCCAACTGCACCGCCAAGCACTTCTGCCAGCTGATGAATGAGCTGAAACCCTTCTTTGCTCCCCATCCCTTTTCCGCCAGCCACAACAATGTCCGCTTCGTCAATACGCACTTTTTTCGCTGTCTCTCTCACAATCTGTAACACTTTCGTCCGCATTTCTTCTTCGTGTAACTCAATATGCTCCTCAACCACTCGACCTGTACGCGACGGATCTGGCGGTAGCGCTTTCATCACTTTTGGACGAACAGTAGCCATTTGTGGACGATATTTTTTACATAAAATCGTCGCCATAATATTTCCGCCAAACGCTGGGCGGCTCGCTAACAGTAACCCTGTATCTTCTTCAATATCAAGTATTGTCGTATCCGCTGTTAATCCTGTCGGTAAATCAGTTGCGATGGCACTCGCCAAATCTTTTCCAGATGGCGTCGCCCCGTATAAAATGACTTCTGGTTTATGCTTATGGCAACAATCAAGCAAAGCGCGCATGTATGGTTCTGTTCGGTAATGTTCAAAAATTGGATCATCATATACATATACAACGTCTGCACCATATTGAAAAAGTGTTGGGGCAAGTGCTTTTACACCACTACCAATGAAAACTCCTGCGAGCTCTGTTTTACGTTTATCTGCTAGCACCCGTCCTGCTCCTAATAATTCTAACGATACAGGAGCAATTTGCCCGTCTTTCACTTCAATGTATATCCATATCCCCCGATAATCATCGAAATTCATGCGCTACTCCCCCTATGAAAAAAGCTCTTTTTTCTCAAGTATAATAGACAACAGTTCGTTCACTTGCTCTTCTTTTGTTCCTGTTAATATTTTTCCACCTTCTGGCTTCGGTGGTGCCCATACTTTTGATACAATCGTTGGAGATCCTTTCAATCCTAGTTGTTTGCGGTCAACATCTTCTAAGTCGTCTGCAGTCCAAATCGTTGGTTGATATCGTGCGGCTTTAATCATGTTTGGCAATGGTGCGAAGGAGATGTCATTGATGTCTTTTTCGACAGTAAACAAACAAGGTAATTGCGATTTCACCACTTCATAACCATCTTCTAATTTGCGATGAACGATCGCATACCCTTTTTCTTTATTCACTTCAACAACTTTGTTTACACCAGTTAGAGGAGGAATGTTTAAACGACGTGCAATGCCAGGTCCGACTTGCCCCGTATCCCCATCGATCGTCATTTTTCCACAAATGATGAGGTCAATCGGACGATGTTTGGCGATTTTTTCGAGCGCCTTTGTAAGCGCATAGCTTGTAGCGAGCGTATCCGCTCCAGCAAATGCTCGGTCTGAAATCATATACCCTTCATCAGCCCCGAGCTCGATACATTTTTTTATGGCTTTGACTGCTGGTGGAGGACCCATCGTTAAAACAGATACGATTCCACCGTACTTCTTTTTTAAACGAACAGCCTCTTCTACCGCATGCGCATCATACGGGTTTAAAATAGCAGGGGCGCTCGCACGGTCCATCGTATTCGTTTTCGGGTTCATTTTAATAATTTTCGTATCTGGCACTTGCTTAATACAAGCTACAATATGTAGCATATGTTCACCTCCAAACCTAATATATACATATTTTAGCATAATGAATAAATCCTTCGTCATAACAATCAGAAAATTTACTATTTTGTTCACAATTTCAACGAATAGTCGCTCGAATGACGACACCACGACGAACCATTTCTTCAATATAGCGATCTCCTGGAACGATTTGTTCAGGTGGATATGCCCCACGCTTTTGAATCGTTCCGTCGCCAATCATTTGTGCAACGACAGAAACCGTATATGCCGTTGAACGTGCCATCGCTGTAACTTGTTTTTGTCGGTCTTTTTCTGTCACCATTTCGTACTCGTACGTTCTTTCTTTCCCATCTTTTTCACCCGAAACAATTACGCGCAACAAGACGACATCGTCTTTTTCTTTTAAATCTAAAAGCGGCGTAAGCACTTTTAACAATACGTCACGCGGACGTACGATCACTCCGTTGACTTCTACTTCGTAGTCTCGACGCGTGAATTGTAAATCGACAAGAAGCTGAAATTTTTCTGCATGACCAGGATAGCGAATCGTTTTATATTCCAAACATTTTACATGCGGGTAAGAGCGCGGCAACGTCGATGTTCCTCCTGATGTATGGAACGCTTCAAGCGGTCCAAAACGCTCAAAATAAATCGTTTCAACTTCTGATAAAGACGGTACTTGTTGCTTTTGTCCATCACGAATAATTAAGGATGGATCGGTGTAATGATCGAGTAAACCTTCAAGCGAAAAGACGTGATTATATCCAAGTGGCGGTTCTGGCCGAAGAGGAATACCGCCAACATATAATTTAATGGTATGAACGCGATCCAGTTGACTCGCTCCATATCCTGTTAAAATATTAATCATTCCTGGGGCAACACCTAAATCTGGAATTAATGTAACTCCTGCTCGTTTTGCTTGTTCGTGTAAAGCGAGGACACGATCTGTCATATGTCCGATATGCCCACCTAAGTCTACTGCGTGTACACCCGTTTCAATGGCCGCTTTGGCGACAGTTTCGTTAAACGTATAAAAAAGTGCATTGATGGCTACATCATGTCCCCGCATCGCAGCCTGCAGTTCTTGATCATTCGCTGCATCCACTCGCTTCACTTTCACTTTTTCTGATGCCAACGAACGTTGGACGGCTTTTGCTTTTTCCTCATCGACATCCGCAAGTGTTACCGATGATACTGCTTGCTGTTCAACTAAATCACGCACCGCTTCTTTTCCCATTAAACCTGCTCCAAGAACAATGACATTCATCGTCTAACCTCCTTCACACATCAATTTGGGCGCGTTGTAATTTGCCACTATAGTCAACGTAAATACTTTTCCATTCCGTAAATACATCGAGTGCTGCGACACCTGAATCACGATGTCCGTTGCCTGTTCCTTTTGTTCCACCAAAAGGCAAATGAATTTCTGCCCCTGTTGTTCCTGCATTCACATATACAATTCCTGTATCGAAATCACGCATCGCCGTAAACGCTCGATGAATATCTCGTGTAAAAATAGCACTAGAAAGCCCATAATCAACGCTGTTATTCACTTCAATCGCTTCTTCTAAACTGCGAACGGATATAATTGATGTGACCGGACCGAAAATTTCTTCCCGCGCAATCCGCATCATCGGTGTAACGTTTGTGAACAACGTTGGAGCGTAATAAAATCCACCTTTGTATGGCTCATCTTGCAGCATATACCCACCTGCAAGTAACGTTGCCCCTTCATTTTTTCCGATTTGAACGTAATGGTGAATTTTTTGTAACGCATCTTGATTAATGACTGGTCCGACTTTCACTCCTTCCTCTAGTCCGTTTCCAACCGTTAATGTGCTTATCGCTGCGAGTAACCGTTCTTCCACTTGTTTTTTTACATGTTCATGAACGATAACTCGACTGCACGCAGTACAACGCTGGCCTGATGTACCAAAAGCACTCCATATGATGGCTTCTACAGCAAGCGCTATATCTGCATCATCCATGACGATAATGGCATTTTTCCCACCCATTTCAAGCGATACTTTTTTCAAATGACGCCCGCACATTTCCGCAATGCGCCGGCCAACTTCATTGGATCCTGTAAACGAAATGACTTTTACATCACGATGCTCGACAAGCGCTTCACCAACAACAGAACCTCGTCCATGTACAACATTAAATACACCGTTTGGTAAGCCTGCCTCCTCAAATATTTGCGCAAGTTGCTGTGCCATGATCGGTGTTTCTAGCGCTGGTTTCCAAACAACTGCATTGCCGGTAACGATCGCAGGAAATGCCTTCCACGTTGCGATGGCGATTGGAAAGTTCCAAGGGGTGATTAATCCGACGACACCAATCGGCGCACGGACGCTCATTGCGAACTTATTCGGCAACTCCGACGGGGTCGTATCGCCAAATAATCGTCTCCCTTCCCCTGCCATGTAAAACGCCATATCAATTCCTTCTTGTACTTCTCCACGTGCTTCTTCAATCACTTTTCCCATCTCCATCGTTAATAGGCGAGCCATTTGTTCTTTTCGCTCTTGTAGTAACATGCCCACCTTATAAAGCACTTCAGCTCGTTTTGGGGCTGGAACGAGCGCCCATGCTTTTTGGGCTCGTTTTGCCGCCAACACCGCCTGTTCGACATCTTGTTCGTTTGATATCGTCACTTCTCCAATACACTCACCATTCGCAGGATTCACAATCGGCACAAACTGATTGCTGACCGATGACACCCATCGCCCGTCTATATAGTTTAATACTTTCATTGTTTTCCTCCCCTCGCCTGTTCCATTGTTAAAAATGGAGATAATACGTTCGGATCTGTCATGACTTCAATCACGGTTGGCTTATTGTTTTGGAGTGCTGTAGTAAACGCGGATGAAAATTGTTCTCCTGTTTCTACACGCATACTATCAGCTCCGAAGCAACGCGCTATACTTGCAAACGATATATCGCTTAAATCTGTCCCGATAACGCGCTTTGGATAACGAAGCTCTTGATACATGCGAATCGTTCCATACATTTGATTGTTAAACACCACACTAATGACAGGAATGTTGTATCGAACGGCTGTTTCTAGCTCCTGGATCGTCATCATAAACCCGCCATCTCCACTTAATGAAACGACGGGACGATGTGGATTTGCTAATTTTGCACCAATGGCTGCTGGTAATCCGTATCCCATCGCTCCTGATGTTGGCCCAATATATGTATGTTGCTGAAATTGAAAAAATGAATGGAGCCAACTTGCGAAATTGCCCGCATCATTTGTAATGATCGCTTCGGATGGGAGAAGATGTTGAAGGGTGTGGATCATTTCTTCGTTTACATTCCGTTTTATGGACGGAAGTGATGAAACTCGTTCGTATGTTTCCCGCCGTTCTTGTACCCAATCTGTCCATGATGGCTGAAGTTGAATATTTAACAACCGACTTAACGCTTCTTTCGCATCAGAAACAACGCCAATATGTGGAGAATACGTGACACCGATGACATCGTAATCGATGTCGATATGAATAAGTTTTTGCGTCGATAATAACTTATAATCTTGTGTCGTCACTTCTGACAAGCGCGTACCGATGGCTAAAACAACATCTGCTTGTTCCACCGTTTCAATGATCGCTCGTTGTGTCCCTAAACCAAGATGACCAACATAAAGAGGATGATTGTTTGGAAATACATCGTGCCGACGAAAAGAAGACATGACGGGAAGTGACCATTTTTCCGCAAATAAACGAAGGGCATCGATTGCTTTTGACCATATAATTCCTCCGCCCGCAATGACAATCGGTCGCCTCGCTGACTGCAACAACTGCTCAATGCGTTGAATATCCTCCTCGTTCGGTGCTGGTTTTGGAACAATCGTTTTTGAAAACGTCACATGATCGACTTGTTCATGAAGAACATCTTCAGGAAGCGCAACGACAACGGGCCCAGGCCTTCCTGTTTGAGCAATTCGAAACGCCCGTGTCAACAACTCAGGCAATCTTTGTGCATCGTCAATTTCTACTGCCCATTTGGCTATCGGACGAAAACATGCTTCAACATCTATTTCTTGAAAGCCTTCGCGTCCTCGAAACGCCCGTGCAACTTGTCCTAACAATACAACCATTGGCGTCGAATCTTGTCTTGCTGTATGAATACCGATGGCGGCATTTGTTGCTCCTACCCCTCTTGTCGCCATCACCACACCGACTTTTTTGCTCGCTTTCGCATATCCTTCTGCCATAAATGCGGCGCCGCCTTCATGACGAGCAGAAATGAGTTGGATCGTTTTCTCAGAAAAAAGGGCATCAAGAATCGGTAAATAACTTTCCCCTGGTACACAAAAGACATGGGAAACGTCTTCGCTTTTTAAACATTGAACGATCGCCTCCGCTGCATTCACTACAAGCCCTCCTTTCTTTTTGTATCATGTATACACAAATGAAATCGTTTTATGACCCATTCAGTTGCCCCTTTCACATATTTGGATGTGGCCGAATAGAAATCGTTTGATACGCGGTAAAAAATTCGATGGCCGCTTGCCCTTGTTCGCGCGTACCTGAGCTTGATTGCTTCATCCCGCCAAACGGTGCTTGCGGTTCCGCACCGCCTGTCTCGCCGTTCACTTGCACCATTCCCACCTCGATATGTTCAATAAAGTAAAGCGCTTTCGATACATCGTTTGTAAATAGCGACGCGCTTAAGCCATAAATGCTGTCGTTTGCCATTTCAATCGCTTCATCAATGGATGCCGCTTCTACAATCGATAAGACAGGGCCAAATATTTCTTCCGTCGCAATAATGGCGCGATGAGAAACAGAATCAAATACAGTTGGCTCAATATACCAGCCCACATCATCGCTCGCTCCCCCTCCAATAAGCAGCCGTCCTTCTTGTTTTCCAATATGGATATAGCGCTGAACCGTTTCAAATTGTCCTTTCGAGACAACCGGCCCCATCGTCACTTGTTCGTCCATTCCATTTCCAACTCGAATACGTCTCACCTGTTCCATTACATGCGTTCGAAATACATCGATAATCTCTTTCTCAACAAATACGCGACTCGTTGCCGTACAACGTTGCCCCGTTTGTTTCATCGCTCCTTCTACAACGAGTCGTGCCGCAAATTCGATATTTGCATCTTTTAAAACGATAGCTGGATTTTTTCCACCGAGTTCAAGTTGATATTTCGCCCCACGAGCTGCTGCTTTTTTTGCAATTTCACTACCAATCGCATTCGAGCCTGTAAACGTAATCGCATCGACATCTTTATGTTCGACAATGGCATCACCAATCGTGCTTCCACGGCCGACAACAAAGTTTAAAACTCCTGGAGGTAAGCCTGCTTCTGCAAACAATTCAACGATGCGAGCTCCTGTAGCGCTTGCTTCTAGTGCAGGCTTAAATACAACCGTATTTCCATAAACGAGGGCAGGGGCAATTTTCCATATCGGGATAGCTAGCGGAAAATTCCACGGAGCAATGACAGCTACAACCCCGACAGGCACACGTTTTGTAAAAAATAAATTTTTTGCGTCAAATGACGGTAACACTTCCCCTACTTTTCGCAACCCTTCTCCCGCATAATAACGTAAAATAGCTGCGCTACGATATACTTCTCCTTTCGTTTCAACAAAACGCTTCCCCATTTCTTTCGTAGCCAATTCCGCCAATTCATCCGCATATTGCTCAAATAAATGAGCGACTTTTTGCAAATACGCGCCACGCTCTGGGGCAGCCGTTTGCGCCCATTTTTTCTTTGCTTTCACCGCAGCAAACACCGCCTCATTCACATCATGAACAGATGAACCGGCCACGGTCGCAACAAGCTCTTTTTGATCAGCTGGATTGTATCGCTCAATCGTTTCACTTTTCCCTTCAGTCCATTCACCATCAATGTAGTTTTTCACTTCACGCATCATTTCACCACCTTTTGTTGTACTTCTGCTAATAGTTGACGCAAAACGGAAAAACCACGCTCTAGCTGTTCATCGGTCATCACAAGCGGCGGTAAAAAGCGTACAACGTTGCTGTATAATCCAGCGCTTAAAAAGATCGCTCCGCGCTTCCATGCATGGGAAACGATGTATGCTGTTTGTTCTTTCGCTGGCGTTTTTTGCTCGCGATCTGTCACAAGCTCGATCGCGCACATCGCCCCCAGCCCGCGCACATCGCCAACGATGTCAAACTGTTGCTTCATTTCTTGTAAAAGCGTCATCATTTTTTCACCAAGATGACGGGCACGCACAATAAGCTGTTCTTCTTCAATGACATCTAAAACAGCGAGTGCGGCTACACATGCCAATGGACTTCCAGAAAACGTACCACCAAGCTGACCAACTTCAGGGGCATCCATTATTTCACTTCGGCCAACGACTGCACTGATCGGCACACCCGCTCCCATCGACTTCGACAATGTCATTAAATCAGGTGCTACACCGAAGTGTTCCATCGCAAACATACGCCCGGTTCGAGCAAAACCAGTTTGAATTTCATCAGCAATCATCACGATGCCATGCTCGTCGCAAATGCGACGAATCGCCTGCATAAATTTCGCCGATGGAACGACAAATCCACCTTCTCCTTGTACAGGTTCAATAATGATCGCGGCCACATGATCAGGTGCCACTTCCGCAGTAAAAAACTGTTGCAGTGCTGCGATTAACTGTTCATCCACCTCATCTGCCGTTTGCCCGTTTGCCCGATAATAGTATGGATATGGAAATTTATACACCTCTGGAGCGAATGGACCAAATCCTTTTTTATATGGCATCACTTTGCTTGTTAGCGACATCGTTAATAGCGTCCGACCATGATATCCACCTGTAAATGACACAATCGCCGGGCGACCTGTATACTTTCTTGCAATTTTCACGGCGTTTTCCACTGCTTCCGCACCACTATTTAAAAAAATCGTTTTTTTCGGAAAATCACCCGGAGTTAGCTCATTTAATTTTTCTGCTAACAACACGTACGATTCGTAAGGCGTCACGTGAAAACATGGATGAATAAACGCTGCCGCCTGCTGCTGAATGGCAGCGACTACTTTTGGGTGACAATGTCCAACGTTTTGTACACCAATTCCCCCCGCAAAGTCGATATATTCGCGATCATCTATGTCGCGAATGATCGCTCCTTTTGCTTCTTTAATAAAAATTTCCGTCACGTTGTATGGCGCTCTTGCAACCGCTTCTCTTCTTCGTTCCATCCAATTCGACATGATCTCTCCTCCTTCGACAAATAAAAAGCCAGTTTAATCATCGTGATGACACAATGACTAAACTGGCTGGTGCTTATGCGTTGCT
Organism: Anoxybacillus sp. EFIL; assembly: GCF_013096955.1. Lineage (NCBI taxonomy): Bacteria > Bacillati > Bacillota > Bacilli > Caryophanales > Anoxybacillaceae > Anoxybacillus > Anoxybacillus sp. EFIL. Next base: position 13,220 of record NZ_SDLH01000004.1, read on the forward strand.
CGCCGATCAGACGAGTAAAATAAGCTCCACAGCTTTTACTTATTTGCTTTTATTTTAAGACAATCTTTTTGATTTTGTCAAACTATTTTTAAAATAAAAAATATTTACAAAATAAATGCGTTGTTTTATACTGAAAATAGCTAGCCCCACCAAACAACTGACCGTTTGGCTTCGGGTAGCAACGTAACTTTTTTTGTTAAAGAACTGTTCCGATTCGACCGACTTTCTTTTCGAAAGGCACGCTCGAATCGTTTATGCCAGTTCCTTTCCTGTACGTTGTAGGAGGGGACTGGTTTTTTTATTACGAAAATGGAGGTGAACGAATGGCCGGAGCTTTAGATGGGATTCGAGTAATTGACTTGACGCGCGTTCTCGCTGGCCCATACGCCACAATGATTTTAGGTGATCTCGGGGCAGATGTCATAAAAATCGAAGTACCGGGAGGGTCAGATGATACACGTTTTTGGGGACCACCATTTCAAAACGGGATGAGCGCCTACTATGCAGCGGTCAATCGAAACAAGCGAAGCATAACTGTCAATTTAAAAGATGAAAGCGGAAAAGAAACGATTCGTCAACTTTCGAAAACAGCCGACATTATCATTCACAATTTTAAAACTGGAACGATGGAACGACTTGGGCTTGGGTATGATGATTTGTCCGCCATCAATCCGAAACTCATCTACTGTTCAATTACTGGATTTGGTGAAACAGGGCCGTATCATCATTTAGCTGGCTACGATTATATTATTCAAGCGATGAGCGGCTGGATGAGCATTAACGGGACAGAACAATCCGGACCATTAAAAGTCGGCGTGGCGGTCACAGATATCTTCACAGGTTTGTATGCAGCGATCGCCGTACAAGCAGCACTCATCGCTCGGCAAAAAACAGGAAGCGGACAAAAAATTGATTTAAGTTTATTTGATTGTGCCATTAGTGCGCTTGTAAACGTCGCTTCGAATTATCTCATGTCCGGTGAAGTGCCAAAACCGTTAGGAAACGATCATCCAAACATCGTTCCGTATTCGACATATGAAGCAAGCGATGGTTTGTTTGTTGTTGCCGTCGGAAACGATCGGCAATTTCAAGCACTATGCGAACTGCTAGAAGATCAATCGATTGGTGCAGATGAGCGATTTCGAACAAATGCCGGTAGAGTCGCTCATCGTCATGAACTAAATCGTCGGCTAAACGATGAATTAAAAAAGAAAACGCGCGCGCAATGGCAGAAATTGTTTGAACAAAAAGGCATTCCTTGCGGCCCTGTTCATACGCTCGATCAAGTGTTTCAACATGCACAAACGCACGCACGAAACATGCTCATCCACATGGATCACCCAGATGTTGGAACGTTAAAACTTGTCGGCACACCGTTAAAGTTTTCACACACACCGGTCACATATCGATTTGCTCCACCCCTTGCAGGGGAACATAACGATTTATTTATTAAAGGAGGAAAAAAACTTGATGAACTTTGATTTTACTCCAGAACAAGAAATGTTGCGACAAACGGTAAGAAAATTTGTTGATAAAGAAATTTTACCTCACATAAAAGAATGGGATGAACGAGGCTATTTCGATCCAAACATTTTAAAACGTCTTGCACAATTAAACTTAATGGGCGTATGCATTCCAGAGCAATACGGCGGAATGGGAATGGATTACAATTCACTAGCCATCGTATGTGAAGAGCTTGAGCGTGGAGATACTGCGTTTCGCACAGCCGTTTCTGTCCATATCGGACTTAATAGTTTAACACTACTTCAATGGGGAACAGAAGAACAAAAGCAAAAATATCTCGTGCCACAAGCAAAAGGGGAGAAAATTGGGGCATTCGGACTAACGGAGCCAAACGCTGGTTCAGATGTCGCAGCCATTTCCACAACCGCTGTACGCGATGGAGATGACTACATTTTAAACGGGCAAAAAACGTGGATTTCTCTTTGTGACATTGCCGACCATTTCATCGTTTTTGCTTACACAGATAAATCAAAAAAACATCGCGGTATTTCTGCTTTTATCGTTGAACGGACGATGCCTGGTTTTTCATCACGTGCCATCAAAGGAAAACTTGGCATTCGTGCAGGTAATACAGGTGAGCTGTTTTTCGACAATGTCCGCGTCCCAAAAGAAAATTTACTCGGGGAAGAAGGAGAAGGATTTAAAATTGCGATGTCCGCGCTCGATAACGGACGATTTACCGTTGCTGCTGGGGCGTGCGGCTTAATTATGGCTTGTTTAGAAGCAAGTGTGAAATATTGCCACGAACGAAAAACGTTTGGAAAAGAAATCGGCCGCCATCAACTCGTGCAACAAATGATTGCGAACATGGAAGCAGGGTTGCAAATGAGCCGTTTGCTCGTATATAAAGCAGGATTTTTGAAAAATAAAGGAAGACGAAATACGCGCGAAACGTCATTAGCGAAATGGATGGCATGCGACTTTGCAAATAAGGCGGCTGACGACGCAGTACAAATTCACGGGGCTTACGGCTATTCCAATGAATATCCTGTAGAGCGATATTTACGCAACTCAAAAGCGCCAGTCATTTACGAAGGAACGCGCGAAATTCATACAATTATGCAAGCGGAATACGTGCTTGGCTATCGTCAAGATAAACCGCTCCGAAAAATGCTTCCAGCTTGGGAAGAAAAATAGAAGGTGGCTCGTGTCACCTTCTATTTTTCTGAATGCATCTTTTCTTCTAGTTTACAATATTGTTTATACAAATCTTTTAATGCTGCGCATAACGCTTGATTTGCTTTTCCTAAATACCCTTCATGTAATTGAGCAAGCGGCTCGTCAATCCCATCTTTCAATGAATGTCCTTTTAACAATCGCGCTACATAATCACGGCCGTGTTCTGTTGCTAACGTACAAGAAGCATCCACGATGACACCGTACTTTTTATCTACTTCTGCTGTAATCGTCAACGTATCAAACACGCTTTTTGCCGCCATTCCTGAAGGCAATCGTGCATGACCGGCAATGAATTGCGTATTCATTCCTCTCCCCCCATCACCATGTTACTTCCTATTATAACGGTGGGCTGTGTCAATGCTATGAACAATCTTTCGACAAAATCAATTAAATCTTCATAATTCCACCTGTACTGGCGGACGTGACGAGCTTCGAGTAGCGAGCTAAATATCCTGTTTTCACTTTCGGTTCAAATCCTTTCCAATTTACTTTTCGCTTTTCCCATTCTTCTTCTGGAACATGTACATCAATTGTTCGTTTCACAATATCAATGACAATGTGATCCCCATTTTCCACAAATGCAATCGGGCCTCCTTCAGCTGCTTCCGGTGATACGTGCCCAATCGATAGCCCACGGGAAGCACCGGAGAAACGACCGTCCGTAATGAGCGCTACTTTCGTCCCTAATCCCATCCCGACAATTTGTGATGTAGGTGCCAACATTTCTGGCATACCTGGTCCACCTTTTGGTCCTTCGTAACGAATAATGACGACATGCCCCGGCTGTACTTTCCCTGCCGCAATTCCTTCAAGCGCTTCTTCTTGAGAGTCAAATACGATCGCTGGTCCTTCGTGGCGTGTAATTCCCCCTTGAATGCCACCTGTTTTAATAATTGCACCATCTGGAGCTAAATTGCCGAACAATACAGCCAGTCCGCCTGTTTCTGAATACGGATTGTCAATTGGACGAATGACTTCATAGTTTTTCACTTCACACCCTGCAATGTTTTCACCAAGCGTTTTTCCCGACACCGTCAATGCATCTAAATGAAGCGTACCTTCTTTTTTCGACAATTCATGTAATACAGCAGACACTCCACCAGCTTCATGTAAGTCTTCAATATGCATATCTGATGCTGGAGCGAGTTTTGCTAAATGTGGTACGCGGGCCGCAACTTCATTAATGCGCTCAAGCGGATAATGAATGCCTGCTTCATTCGCGATCGCTAACGTATGTAGCACCGTATTTGTTGAACCACCGAGAGCCATGTCAAGTGCAAACGCGTTATCAATTGCTTTTTCGGTCACGATATCACGCGGTTTAATATCGTGCTCGATTAAATACATTAACTGTTGAGCCGAACGGCGCACAAATTCTTTTCGTGCCGGATCAATGGCTAAAATCGTACCGTTACCCGGCAGAGCTAAACCAAGCGCTTCAGCTAAACAGTTCATCGAATTGGCTGTAAACATCCCTGAGCAAGAACCACATGTCGGACAGCCGTACTGTTCAAGTTCTTGTAACCCTTTTTCGTCAATTTTTCCTGCTTGATACGCCCCCACTCCTTCAAATACAGAAGAGAGCGAAATTTTTTTCCCATCGCTTGTCACACCTGCTTTCATCGGCCCCCCGCTTACAAAAATGGTTGGAATGTTTAAGCGCATCGCAGCCATCATCATACCAGGTGTAATTTTATCGCAGTTTGGAATGCATACCATCCCATCAAACCAATGCGCAGAAATGACAGTTTCAACAGAATCAGCAATGATTTCACGGCTCGGCAACGAATAGCGCATGCCAATATGTCCCATCGCGATGCCGTCATCCACTCCGATCGTATTCATTTCAAACGGTACACCGCCTGCTTCACGAATCGCTTCTTTCACAATTTTCCCAAACTCTTGTAAATGAACATGTCCCGGAATAATATCAATATACGAGTTGACAACCGCAATAAACGGTTTATTGAAATCTTCCTCTTTTACCCCTGCCGCGCGCAATAAACTACGATGTGGCGCACGGTCAAATCCTTTTTTAATCATATCGCTACGCAAAGCAAATCCCTCCATCTTTTCTGAACTTGTTAAACATTGTAACACTTTTTTAAATAAAATGACAATTCCAAAAATAAAACTTCAATTATGCATGAAAAAGGCGTCCATGTAAGGACACCTTCCAAATCCATGTTTTATAATAATATCATGACAAAAAATCATCTACTTCTTTTGCTGCTTCCCGACCTTCATGAATAGCCCAGACGACAAGACTTTGCCCGCGTCTTGCATCGCCTGCGACAAATACCCCTTCGACATTTGTTTTATATTGTGACGCTTTTACTTTTTTGTTTCCTGTTTCTATTCCAAATTGTTGTAAAAGCGATGGCTCTGGTCCTTCAAAACCGATAGCAATCAACACGATGTCACACGGCCATACTTTCTCTGTACCCGGAATTTCTTTAAATACAATACGCCCATGTTCGTCTACTACTTTTTCCATTTGAATCGTATGCAGTTCTTTTACGTTCCCTCTATCATCACCGACGATTTTTTTCGTTTGAATGCAATATTGACGTGGATCCGTACCAAACTTCGCTTCCGCTTCTTCATATGCATAATCAACAGTAAAAATAAGCGGATATTGTGGCCACGGATTATCATTTGCACGGTCAGTCGGCAGTGCGGGGTGTTTTCCGAACTGAACAACGCTTTTACATTGTTGGCGAAGCGCTGTTGCCACACAGTCAGCTCCCGTATCTCCACCACCGATGACGATGACATGTTTATTTTTTGCATCAATAAACGTTTCTTCTTTTTCCCCCGTCAACAACCATTTTGTTGTTCGGGTTAAGTAATCCATCGCAAAATGAACGCCATCTAGTTCACGTCCTTCTATAACAAGATCGCGCTGTTTTTGCGCTCCAATACAAAGAACAACCGCATCATATTGTTTCTGTAACTCATCGACGGAAATATGCTTTCCAACTTCTATATTCGTGATAAACGTAATTCCTTCTTCGCTAAGCAGGCGCACACGCCGTTCGACGACATCTTTTCCAAGTTTCATATTCGGAATGCCGTATGTTAATAATCCCCCTATGCGATCGGCACGCTCGTATACAGTGACAAAATGGCCTGCTTGATTTAATTCGTCTGCACATGCTAAACCCGCTGGCCCTGAGCCGATCACAGCAACTTTTTTTCCCGTTCGCTTGTTCGGAATGCGCGGTTGAACCCAACCTTCTGCGAATGCTTTGTCGATGATTGCTCGCTCAATTCCTTTAATGGCCACCGCCGGATCGGAAATAGCTACGGTGCACGATCCTTCACACGGTGCTGGACAAACACGTCCCGTAAACTCTGGAAAGTTATTCGTTTTTGCTAACCGTTCAAACGCTTCTTTCCAACGTCCACGATATACAAGATCGTTCCATTCTGGAATGAGATTATGAATCGGGCAACCAGATGTTAAACCATTTAGTTCCATTCCCATATGACAAAAAGGAGTACCGCAATCCATACATCGCGCTCCTTGACGTGCTAACGTTTCGTTTGAAAATGGAAACGTATATTCATTCCAATCATGTAAACGGGAAAGCGGATCGCGCTTTTTTTCTTCCTCCCGTACATATTCCATAAATCCCGTTGCTTTCCCCATCGTTCTCCCCCTTTCTTTTTTTACAGAAGCGATCGCTTACTTTGCGACCGCTTCGATCACTTTTTCAGCGACGACACCTTTTTTTGTGGCGACCGTTTCAAACGCTTGAAATACCGCTTCGTCATGCGACAGCCCGCGTTGCTTCATCGTCTCAATTGTTTCAATCATAAGCTTATAATTTTTCGGAATGACTTTGATGATGTCTTTCACAACTCGTTCCCAATTTGCAAGCACATACGTTGCTTTTGGACTTTCTGTATATTCATAATGTTTCATAATCATATGTTGTACATCTCGTATTTCGTTTTCATCTACTAATGACTCAAATAAAACGAGTTCACGGTTCGCTCGTTTTTTCCACGCATCGTCATCAGCAAGTACGTATGCTATACCACCGGACATTCCAGCGGCAAAATTTTTTCCAACAGAGCCGAGGATGACGACACGTCCGCCTGTCATATACTCACAGCCATGATCACCAACACCTTCAACAACGGCAACAACTCCGCTATTACGAACGCAAAAACGTTCCCCAGCTCGACCGCGAATGTACGCTTCACCGCTTGTTGCACCGTAAAAAGCAACGTTTCCAATAATGACTTGATCACTACATGCAAACTCCGCTTCATGCGGTGGCCGAACGATTACTTTTCCACCTGACAGCCCTTTTCCGACATAATCGTTCGCATCTCCGATGAGAGTCATGGTCATTCCTTTTGGTACAAACGCCGCAAAACTTTGACCGGCTGAGCCGTGAACATGTAGCCGGATCGTATCTTCTGGAAGACCTTCTTCTCCGTATCGTTTTGATATTTCACTCCCAGCCATTGCACCGACCGTACGATGAACGTTGCGAATCGGGACATGTAACTGTATCGGTTTTTTATCTTCTAGCGCTTTCTTTACCGCTGGCAAAATCATCGTATGATCAAGCGTTTCGTCGAGACGGTGGGATTGTGGTTTAGAAAACGTTCTCGGTCCATCCACTTGATACAACAAGCGCGATAAATCAAGATGTTTCGCTTTCCAATGTCGTTTCGCCCGCTCGCTTATTTTTAATACATCTACTCGTCCAACCATTTCTTCGATCGTACGGAAACCGAGTTGCGCCATCATCTCACGCACTTCTTGGGCGATAAAATACATGAAATTGACGATATGCTCTGGTTTCCCTGTAAATTTTGCCCGCAACTCCGGATTTTGTGTCGCTACACCAACAGGGCACGTATCTAAATGACAAACGCGCATCATAACACACCCTAAAACGACAAGTGGAGCCGTCGCAAAACCAAATTCTTCAGCACCAAATAACGCGGCCATCACAACATCGCGGCCAGTCATTAATTTTCCGTCTGCTTCTAATACAACGCGATCTCGTAATCCGTTTAACATAAGCGTTTGATGCGTTTCAGCTAAACCGAGCTCCCACGGAACCCCTGCATGTTTAATGCTCGTTTTTGGCGAAGCGCCCGTACCACCGTCATATCCGCTAATGACGATCACATCGGCACCACCTTTAGCCACTCCTGCTGCGATTGTGCCAACTCCAGATTTTGCAACGAGCTTCACACTAATGCGCGCATGACGATTCGCATTTTTTAAGTCATAAATGAGTTGAGCTAAATCTTCAATAGAATAAATGTCATGATGCGGTGGCGGTGAAATAAGTTCCACACCAGGCGTAGATCCACGCACGTTTCCAATCCACGGATATACTTTATTAGAAGGAAGTTGCCCCCCTTCTCCCGGTTTTGCACCTTGCGCCATTTTAATTTGTAACTCATCGGCATGGACTAAATAATGACTTTTTACACCGAACCGTCCCGATGCAACTTGCTTAATTGCACTGCGACGAAAATCACCATTTTCATCTCGTACATAGCGCCGCGGATCTTCTCCACCCTCTCCGCTATTGCTTTTTCCACCGATGCGATTCATCGCAATCGCAAGCGTTTCATGAGCTTCTTCGCTCAATGAACCATATGACATAGCCCCTGTTTTAAATCGGCGTACAATCGCTTCCACAGGTTCTACTTCTTCAATAGGAATCGGTGTGCGCGTTTCGTCAAACGTAAATAAATGACGTAAAAATGTCATTTGCTCTTCGTTTGCCATTTTCGAGTATTGTTTAAACAGTTCGTAGTCATTTTTTCGACATGCCCATTGTAACGTGTGAATCGTTTTCGGATTAAACGCATGATGTTCACCGTTTTTGCGCCATTGCAATTCACTTCCAGAATCTAATGTTTGATCATAAGATGTGTGGAACGCTTGCATATGACGCATTTTTGCTTCTTGAGCAATTTCATCCAAACCGATTCCGCCAATTTGTGATGCTGTTCCTGTAAAATATTGCTCAATCACATTCGCACCAATACCGACCGCTTCAAAAATTTGCGCCCCACGATAGCTTTGTACGGTTGAAATACCCATTTTTGACATCACTTTCACAACGCCATCCGTCGCTGCCTTTTTATATGTTTCTACTGCCTTTTCGTATGTGGAGTGAAGCACTCCTTTTTCGATCGCTTCTCGAATAGTCGCAAATGCTAAATACGGATGAATCGCATCTGCCCCATAACCGATTAACGCGGCAAAATGATGTACTTCACGCACTTCTCCGCTTTCAGCGATTAAGCTTACTTTTGTACGCGTCCCTTTTCGAACAAGATGTTGATGCACTGCGCTGACCGCAAGAAGAACAGGAATAGCTACACGTTGTTCATCTATTGATCGATCAGATAAAATGAGTAATGTCACACCGGAAGCGATGGCTTCATCTGCTGCTTGACATAATTCGTCTAACGCCTCTTTTAAGTTATCTGTAAAAACAGTTGACAACGTGACGCTAGCGAATTCGCGATAAGGACTCATTCGAAGTGCCCGTAATTGTTTGTCGCTAATAATCGGGGACTGCAAACGAATGCGCCGAGCAGCAGACGCATCTAGATTTAACAAATCTCCTTCCTTGCCAAGCAACGTCACTGTTGATGTAACGATATATTCACGAATGGCATCGATCGGCGGATTTGTTACTTGCGCAAATAGTTGTTTAAAATAATTGAATAAGCTTTGTGGCCGGTCGGACAAAACCGCTAACGGTGTGTCATTTCCCATCGCCCCTGTCGGATCTTTTCCATCTGTCGCCATCGGAATGATCGTTTTCTCGACATCTTCATACGTATATCCGAACGCTTTTTGTTTCGTGACGAGATCATCAATTACTTGTTCATCATCGTCAGTTGTAAATTGGTCAATTGAAACGATTTGTTCGTTTACCCATTGACGATACGGACGTTCATTGGCAATTTGCTTTTTCACTTCTTCATCTGATATGATCCGTCCTTGTTCGAAATCAATAAAAAGCATTTTCCCAGGGCTTAATCGTTCTTTATACAAGACGTTTTCTTGTTCAACATCAACAACTCCAACTTCTGATGAAAAAATAATATAGTCATCTTTCGTCACATAATAACGAGCAGGGCGAAGACCGTTCCGATCTAAAATCCCTCCAATTTGTTTTCCGTTCGTAAACACGATCGCTGTCGGACCATCCCACGGCTCCATTAGACAGCTGTAATATTCATAAAACGCCTTCCGATCCTCGTCCATCTCTTCATCCCAATACCACGGTTCAGGAATGAGCATCATCGCCGTTTCAGCGAGCGATTTTCCTGCTAACACAAAAAATTCAAACGCATTATCGAGCATAGATGAATCGCTTCCGTTCGTATCTAAAATCGGAAGCACTTTTTGTAAATCTTCACTAAAAACATGTGACGTAAATTGCTTCTCCCGTGCCATCATCCAATGAATGTTGCCACGCAACGTATTAATTTCTCCATTATGGATTAAATAACGGTTCGGATGCGCCCGCTCCCAACTTGGAAACGTATTTGTACTAAAGCGAGAATGAACGAGCGCAAACGCAGAACGAAATCGCTCATCTTGTAAATCGATATAAAAGGCATCTAGCTGTTCCGGAGTAACTAGTCCTTTGTAAACAATCGTGCGACTTGATAAACTCGCAAAATAATATTCATTGTTTTTTACAACTTTTTCTGCTCGTTTACGAATGACATATAACTTTCGCTCAAAGTGTTGTTCATCTGTCACTTCATCGCTCGCTGCAATAAAAAGCTGGCGAATAAACGGACGACTTTTTTTCGCTAATGTTCCGAGTTTTTCGACATCAACAGGCACATCTCGCCATCCGAGTAACGTTTGTCCTTCTTCATGAACGATATGAGAAATTTGATGCTCTAACATCATTCTTTTTTGCTCGCTATGCTCAAAAAAGAAAATCATCCCAACTCCGTAACGTCCTTTCGGAGGAAGCGAAAATGAACAAACGTCCCGAAAATAATCATCAGGAATTTGCACCATGATTCCAGCCCCGTCACCTGTTTGCGGGTCGCTTCCTTGACCGCCACGATGTTCTAATTGCCGTAGCATATGAAGGCCTTGCTTTACAATATGATGGGACGCTTCACCTTTTAAGTGAGCGTATAACCCGATCCCACATGCATCATGTTCAAACTGCGGACAGTACAATCCTTGCGCTTTTGGTAGTCCTCTCATGTGAATCCCCCATTCCGTCATCATGTATGTATAATTGTAGATTTCAATAATCATACAAACAATATATAATTTAGATAACATTCATCTCATTTTGAGAATGATGGAAAGGAGTAGAAAATATGGAATTAAGACAGCTCGTTTATTTCACGGAAGTTGCGAAACGGGAACATGTATCAGAAGCTGCTGAAGCATTGCATGTTGCACAATCCGCCATCAGTCGCCAAATTGCCAATTTGGAGGATGAGCTTGGGGTCAAACTATTTGAACGAGAAGGAAGAAATGTGAAACTAACACCGATCGGACGGCACTTTTTACAACATATTGAATTAGCACTAAAAGCGATCGATTATGCGAAACAACAAATTGAGGAATATTTAGATCCAGAACGAGGAACGATCAAAATTGGTTTTCCAACAAGTCTCGCTAGCTATACGATGCCGATGGTCATTTCTACGTTTAAACAACAACATCCACACATTTCCTTTCATTTACGCCAAGGGTCGTATAAATTTTTAATCGAGGCGGTGAAAAAGCGAGAAATCGATTTAGCTTTTTTAGGTCCTGTTCCAACAGAAGAAAAAGGTATTCGAGGGGATATTTTATTTACAGAGTCGTTCGCAGCGCTCATTCCGAAAGATCATCCTCTTAGTCAAAAACGAAGCATTGCGCTAAGTGAATTACGACACGAGCCATTCGTCATGTTTCCAGAAGGATTTATTTTGCGAAAAATAGTAGAAGATGCTTGTAAACAAGCAGGCTTTTCTCCAATTATTTCATCGGAAGGGGAAGATTTAGATGCGATCAAAGGGCTCGTTTCAGCAAGTATTGGCGTCACTTTATTACCAGAAAGCACGTTTTATGAGACAACTCCACGCTATACAGTGAAAGTGCCAATCGAACTTCCGCTCGTTCGTCGCAACGTCGGAATTATTTTACCGAATCACGATCTAGCACCATCTGTCAACGTATTTTATCAGTTCGTCAAACAATTTTTCGCTATGTTAGATCGATACCAGTAAGCCAGCTGATGTGCATAGCTGGCCTACTGTATAACTACACAGATAAATCGATACCAACAACCCCAACAACACAACCTTCTTGAACAATTGGTGCTGAAATGGTCAAACACGGCCGTTTTGTCAATGCTGATGTATATACAGAAGAAACGTACACATTGCCTTTACTCGCCTCGACAAACCACTGCCGAGCTTTGGCATTTACAAGACCTGCTGGAGGATTTGAGTAAATAAACGTTCCATCGATTCGATTTGACCAAACTGCCTCGACATTGTCGTTTACGTGTAAAAATTCATTTAAATACGACTCATGTTCACTCGCATCTAAGCGATCAAACGGATAAGAGCGCACAAATGATGTAAGCTTTTCTTTCATTCGTTCAATGACGCGCAAGTCCATAGAGAACGTTCTTTCATGGTCATCTTTTTTCATAATAGATTGTAACTCATTTGATGTTTTTTCAATCGCTTCATTGACTTTTAACATTTGTTCAACATTTTTATGCTGTATATCCATATGTTTGGCTACGTCATGCGCATAGTTTTTATTTTCCGATGCCATCGCTGAAATATATGCAAGCAAAGCTGAAATTTCTTGTACACTCGCTGTCTGCCCTTCAACAGATTGCGCCGATTCGTGCGCCAATGCAGTCATATCATGCAACCGTTCTTTAAACCCAACCATAAGAGATAATACACGGTTCATTTCGCTTGATCCGTTCTCGATTTGCTCATTTTCTACTTCTACCATTCTCATCGTCGAATGAATCCCCGATTGGATAGAAGATAAAATATTTCGCGTTTGTTCTACTGCCACAGATGTTTGATTCGCTAATTTTCCTACTTCATTCGCAACAACTGAAAAGCCTCTACCATGCTCCCCGGCGCGTGCCGATTCAATATTTGCATTCAAGGCTAAAATACCCGTTTTTTGAGAAATTGAAGCAATCGTTGACAAAATGTGGCGAATTTCTTGTGACTGCTTAACTAACAACTCCATCTGACTAAGTAAAGCATAATGACTCGTTCGCAACTCATCCATGTCAAGTTGAAGTTTTTGTAATGAATTCCACGCCACAATGAGCTCATTATAGGACGCTTCACTATACTCATGAATGCGACGGGAAACATCGGAAACTTTTAATGCTGACGACTCGATGACTTTCGTCTTTTCTTCCACTTGTAATGTATAACTTACTGTTTTTTCTAAATGGTCAACAAGTTGGAACGTACTTTGTTGCGTTGCATTAGACGTATGATCAAGTGAACTAGCAGCTAGTTTCATTTGTTCAACAACTGCTTTTAATTGATCAACCGCCACTTCAATTTGACTTAGTATTTCACTCGGTTTCTCTTCTTTCGCTTCTTCCACTTTCAATCTCTTCTTTATCAAAAACATACACACGCCCCCTTATGTTATATTTAATAACATAAATATAACATAAGAAGTAAATAAAACAACTATTTTTTCTTAATATTTCGAAATATGTGTTACTTTTCTTCACAACATACTTTTTCAGAAAACACCCACATGCGACTGCCGAACCAATTGATTGCTATTCCGCCCATTGTCGCTATCGTTTTGTTTAAAGCAATCGGAAACATTTCGCTGAAACGATGTAACATCATGATCGTCACGATGAGAGAACAAAGGTTTACGACAAGAAAGCGAACAAATTGTTTTTTTATCCCTCCTGCTGATCGAAATGTCCACGTTCGATTCCATATATAGCTATTGATCACACCTACGCTATAGCCGAATATTTGCGCCCACATATACGGCACATGAAGTGCTATGAGCGAGAAAAATACCAAAAAATCCACAAGTGTATTACTCATCCCAACAACAATAAAACGAAAGAATGTAACGATGTTATTCAATATCATGCAACACCTTCTGAAAAATTTATAAATGTATATTGGATTTTTATGTTAATATAAAAAGGTGAGAAATTTCAACTCATACAAAAATGTCCATCAATTTAACAAAAGGAGCTAACGAAATGGAGTATAAAATTGAAACCATCCCATTTGAATTAACACTGGTAGGAAAAGGATACCACGTAAAAACAAACGAAGCATTTCAAACGATTCCTTCACTTTGGGCTCATGCCGAGAAGAATGGATTGATGCAACAACTTATTGATTTGTCGTGGGAACAGCCGAAGTGTACACTTGAAGGGCTGTTAGGCGTTTGTGGGAAAGATGCAACAATAACAGATGAGGAGTTTATTTACTTCATGGGGATACGCTATGACGGAGAAGTGTCAAACATGGAACGAATGACGATTTCGCATGATACATGGGCAGTTATTCCAAATATTGACGAAGCGTGGCAGCAATTATATTCACAATGGCTCCCTGCTTCTCAATATAAGCTCGCTAATTTTCCTTGCATCGAATGTTATTATCCGCCAACTCGCCATCCGGAAAATGAATTGTGGGTTCCTGTCATCATGAAGTCATAAAACAAACGTATGCCAAAAGAACCATAAACGGTGGGCTCCCTTGGCATGTGGGTTAAAAATAAACATGCGCTATACCAATGACACTAGCTACTGTCACCGGACTAAGCAAAGTAGATAAAAATACAGCTTGGGCTGCATATTCGGGATGATGATTGTATTCTAACGCATATAACGCTGTATTTCGCGAACAAGGATATGCACTTGCAATAAGCAACGCTTGGGCTGTAATTCCTTTTATATGTAAAATCAAAATGATGAAAAAAGCGATGAAAGGAGAGATAATTAGCCGACTACCAATCGTTATAAACATGAGACGCGGAATACGTTTCATATTCATATAAGCAAGTTGAGCACCTAACGTCAACAAAGCAATCGCTAAAAAAGCATCAGCGACATGCTCAAGCGGCTGCCAAATAAACGAGGGGACAGAAATATGAAAAACTCGGAAAATAACACCAAAAATAAGGGCATAAATAATCGGATTTTTTAAAAATTCACGAGTCATTCTCCCTTTATTTTCACTTGCAGAAATAAACTGAAACAATCCATACGTGTTCGTTAAAAAGTTTTGAAAAATCGTTACAACAATTTGGATCGACAAACCTATCGGCTCTTGGCGAAAAATAAGTTGACTAACCGGGATACCAAAATTACCAGAATTGTTAAGCACGATTGTATTTTGAAACGTTGCCCCTAAACTTCGATCAAGCTTTAGCCATCTTGCCATCATCGCACTAAGCATAATAAGCGTCCCATTTTGTATAACGAGAAAAAAGAGGATGTTCAACAATACATCACTTGTTATGTCGCTCTCATAAATGTTTACAAACCCAACTACCGGAAGCAAAAAAGATGTCGTTATTTTTGACAACGTATTCATATCAAAATGAAACAATCGATGCAAATACGCCCCTGCACCAATCAACAAAAACAGCGGCAAAATGACATCAATCACCATGCGGATAAAAATGTCCAATGGAAGTCCTACCTCCTTTTTAACCGATAAATTCTTTCCGGTCTCCCGACAGTTCCATAGGAAACATCAGCAGTTACAACAGAAACAGAAACGAGGTATTCTAAATATCTCCTCGTAGTCGTCCGGCTTGCACCAATTATTTTTCC
This sequence comes from Anoxybacillus sp. EFIL, assembly GCF_013096955.1. Classification (NCBI taxonomy): domain Bacteria; kingdom Bacillati; phylum Bacillota; class Bacilli; order Caryophanales; family Anoxybacillaceae; genus Anoxybacillus; species Anoxybacillus sp. EFIL. The sequence goes on from NZ_SDLH01000004.1 coordinate 28,765, forward strand.
GACCTCTTCCGCTGTTACTCCCTCATAATACTGCTTCATTACCGTGAGCACCTTTTCTAACGTCAATCGATGAATTCCTTTTGGAAGTTCCTCATCCGCATCATTTAGTGCGTAGTCTCTCCGAATCAGTTTATCAACTTCCTCTTGACTAATAATCTCTTTCTCATTCATCATTCGCTGTATTTTATCGTGATACTCTTTATATCGAACTAATGTTTCTGTAAATCGTTCTAACATAATCGGTTTAATAATATAGTCAAACACGCCTCCATACATCGCTTGCTTTAGCGAATCAATCTCTCGGGCAGCCGTAATCATAATTACATCCATATTGATAAACTGTTCTCTTATCCATTTTAATAAATTCAGTCCATTCATATCTGGGAAGTAAATATCTAACAAAATTAATTCCGGTTGAAGTACGGTGATCAATTCCTTTCCTTCCTGCTCGTTTGTAGCGATTCCTATCACTTCATACCCTGGAACTCGCTCGACAAATCGCCGATTAATTTCTGCAATTCTCTTATCATCCTCGACAATAAGAACACGAATCGGTTTTGTCATCTCTCATCTCCTCCGCTTTGGAATAACAACGGTAAAAACTGTTCCTTTTCCTTGTTCTGTGTGATACGTAATATGGCCTTGCAACGCAGTTAACGATTTTTGAACTAAATCAAGCCCATAGCCACGGTTCATCCCCGATTTTGTGGAAAATCCTTTATTAAATATTTGGAACTCTAATCCATCTGGAATCCCTGCTCCTGTATCCTCGACCTCAATAATCAAATCCCCACCAAGATCGGTAAAAAATACGGTGACACGCTTTTCTTCTTGATCATTTTCTAATACTGCTTCCATTGCATTATCAATAATATTTCCGATAATCGTCACGAGATGGTCACGATCAATAGTGGATGGGACGTCACGAAAACTACTTTGCCGATCAATATCAAACGTAATTTTTAGTTCGCTTGCTCTGTTAAATTTTCCAATTAACAATCCTCCAATCACAGGATCGGGAATTTCTTTCATAACAAATCGGACAATATCTTGTTGGACATTTGTTTCTTTTGTAATGAGTTCTAGCGCTTCTTCATAAGATTCTAGCTGAATTAATCCAGAAATCACATAAAGTTTATTAGAAAACTCGTGCGTCTGCGCTCGAAGTGCTTCAGCGTAGCTTTTTACTTGGGACAACTCTTTTGCTAATCGGTAGAGTTCAGATTTATTACGAAACGTGGATACCGCCCCGATGACAGAGCCGTTTTTGTCGACAATGGGAATGCGATTAGCAATTACCGTTTGTTCCCCTATTTCCATTTCCACGTCGTATTCTGCTCTTCCCGTTTTCATCACGTCTAGCAGCCGTGAATGAGGAATAATGTGCAAAATATGCTTTCCTAAGACATGTTGTTCAGCTTCGTATCCTAACATCGACATTGCCGTCTTATTAACCATTGTCACAATTCCATCTTGATTAACTGCAATAAGCCCTTCACGAATTGCTTCTAATATCGCTTGTTTTTCTTGGTAAAGGAGCCCGATCTCTTTCGGTTCTAATCCGTGAATCGACTGTTTCACGGTTCGAGCAATAAGTATAGAACCAATCACCCCGAGCAATAGCGCAATAATCGAAAAAAGGAGAATTTTCTCCGTATACGCCCAAACGATTTTTTGTATATCTTCGAGCATAAACCCGACCGAAACAATCCCAATCACTTGACCATTGTCATCAAAAATCGGAGCTTTCCCGCGAATCGCTGGTCCAAGTGAACCAACCGCTTCTGAAATAATGGATTTCCCCTGAAGAACCGCTTCATTATCCCCACCAACCATTTTTTTCCCGATTCTCTCTTCCAATGGATGAGAATAACGAATTCCTTCTTTATTGCCCACCACGACATACTCTGCGCCTGTTTTCCGACGAATCATCTCAGCAAACGGCTGAATTTGTTTATGCGGCTCTTGTTGTTGAAAAGCATCTCTCACTAATGGAACAGCTGCTACACTTTCAGCTACATTCAATGCCCGCAACCCAATCTGTTCTCTTAAAGTGGAGGCTAGCATATGCTGAAAAAGCAGTGATAAAAATACAATGACGACAATAATTAATGAACAAATAATAATAATAAGCTTCGTTTGTAGTTTCATCGTACCACCCTTTAGAAAAAAGAGAAAGACCGACTGCCAAACGCAGTAAGTCTTTCGTTTTTACATATCTTCGTTTACAATGACCGATTTTCCTTTTAATTTCATCAAAAACGGGATAGCAATCCATAAAATCGCGGCGATTAGCAGAACAAATGAAATCGGTTTTTCAATAAATACAAAAAAATCACCGTTCGATGCTGTAAGTGCTCTTCTCATATTATTTTCAATCATCGGCCCTAATACAAGCCCTAATACGAGCGGTGCAAGTGGAAAGTCATGTGCAGCAAGCAAGTAGCCTAATACCCCAAAACCGAGCAACAGAAAAATGTCGAACGTTGTTACTTGGACAGCATACACACCGAAAATAGAAATAGTAATAATAAGTGGCAATAAATATTTAGGTGGTGTTTCAATAATTTTGGCAAATATTTTTACAAGTGGCATATTCAAAGTGAGAAGCATGACGTTTCCGATAAACATACTCGCAATTAATCCCCATGCCACATCTGGATGTTCATCAAAAAGTAAAGGACCAGGTTGAACGTTATACATCATTAATGCTCCCATTAATATCGCTGTCGTTCCCGAACCTGGAATTCCTAACGTTAAAAGAGGGATCATCGCTCCACCTGAAGCAGCGTTATTCGCAGATTCTGGCGCAGCAACCCCAGCGATTGTCCCTTTTCCAAATTTCTCAGGATGTTTACTTATTTTCTTTTCCAACATATAAGAGAAAAAAGAAGCTAACGTAGCTCCAGCCCCAGGCAATATCCCGACTAAAAAGCCAAGAAGGGATCCGCGAGCAATCGGACCGACACTTTCTTTTAATTCTTCTTTTGATGGAATAATTCTCCCAATTTTTGCAATACCACCATTATTTTGCTCGTTATAGAGAATGGCTTTAAACACTTCTCCAAGAGCGAAAAGTCCAACCGCAATGGTTAAAAATTCCAATCCTCCATAAAGAAATGAAATATTATACGTAAACCGTGCTACTCCTGATACACTATCAATCCCGATTGTTGAAAGCAATAATCCAAAGACCGTCATCATCCAAGCTTTCGTCATCGAATTTCCGGCAAGTCCACTGACTGCTGCCAACCCGAGAAGCATTAGCGAAAAATATTCTGCCGGTCCGAACTTTAGCGCTATGTTCGAAAGAGGTTTTGCCAACAATACAAGCGCAATTAGCGAAACTATCCCTGCTACAAACGAACCAATCGCAGCAATGGCTAACGCGGAGCCTGCCCTTCCTTGTTTCGCCATTTGATACCCATCAAGCGCCGTAACAACCGATGACGATTCCCCAGGTGTGTTTAACAAAATAGAAGTCGTGGAGCCTCCATACATAGCCCCATAATATACACCTGCAAGCAAAATAATCGAACTTGTTGCGGCCTGTGCCGGTTCAAACCCAGATGTCATGGAGGCTGTAACAGGAGTTAATAGCGCCACCCCACTCATCGGTCCTATTCCCGGCAAAACACCGACAGCCGTTCCAATCAGTACACCAAAAAAAGCAAAAAATAAATTATGCAACTGCAACGCCGTTTGAAAGCCATCAAGAAGAAATGTCACGCTCGTCCCCCCTACCTCAACCAAGTCGGCCAACTTGGCAGCGTCCCTTGCAACATCTCAACGTATAGTCCATACACTCCTAATGAAAAACAGGTGGCAATAATGATTGATTTCCAGAGCGAACCTCTTTCCATCGTCTGAAATCCGATGATAAGGAAGAGAAACGTAGTTATTACATATCCAATTGGTTCGAGTAATATAGCGTAAAGAATGGCGGAGATGAATATAATCCAAAACTTTTTATATTGTAGCCGTTGTTTTTCCCCACGAATTGATGGATACTGCATCGTTTCGAATAACAATTTAATGCTAAGCAATACAAGAATAAGCCCTAACAAAAACGGAAATACGTTTGGACCAACTACACTTCCATAAGCACTCTTTGAAATTCGTAAACTCTCTATCATAAACAGTACTCCTATTGCTAAAAACGTCAAAGCCGCAATACGATCAAATGTTTTGCTCATCGTCACACCTTCCTTTCGGTTGGGAAAAGAGGGAGAGAATTCTCCCCTTTTATTTATGCATGCCAAGCGACTTCAACATATCGCTAATCAATGCTTCTTGCTCTTGTAAAAACTTCGTAAATTCCTCTGCATTTTTGTAATCTGACTGCCATCCTTGCTTCTCTAGTTCTTGTTTCCACTGGTCACTATCTACCATTTTACGGAATGTTTCTTCCCAAAACTTTTTCGCATCAGCCGACATTTCTTTCGGTCCAAATACTCCCCGCCAAATTGTAAATTCTGCATCGAGGCCAAGTTCTTTCATCGTTGGGACGTCTTTTAAATCTCCGCCAAGACGCTCCGGCGCAGAAACAGCGAGTACTTTTACTTTTCCAGCTTTCACATACTCACCAACCGAGGAAGCATCTGTCGCAATAACATCTGCGTTTCCGCCAAGAAGAGCGGCAATGGCTTCCCCTCCCCCATCGTATGAAACGTATTTGACCTCTCGCGGGTCAATCCCTGATTTATAAATCGGAAGAATCGCCACTAAATGGTCCATTGAGCCTGGTGCCGATCCGCCAGCGATTGTGATAGACTTTGGATCTTTTTTAATTTCATCAAGCAACTGAGATAATGATTGGAATTTGGAGTCCGCTTTGACAACGATCGCGCCAAAATCTTTCGTCAATTGTGCAAGTGGGGTAGTATCTTTATAGCCAAACGGGCTATTTCCTTCTGCTTTTAAGTTGTTAATAATGATCGGCGGAGAATTTACAAATAGCTTATAATCATTTTTTGTATCTTGAGTGGCATACTCGGCCATAAACACTGCTCCGCCACCACCTGGTTTATTTTCCACCGTCATCGTTTGCTTCACTAAATTCGTTTCGCTTAATACTTTTGTAATCGCACGTGCTGTTAAATCCCATCCGCCACCGGCCCCCGAAGGTGCGACAAACACAATTGGTTTTGTCGGATAATCCGATTGCTTTTTAGATGTATTCGTTGCCGTATTCGTTTCTTTTGTTGCCGAATTTCCACAGGCGCTAAGAACTAGCACAACCATCCCAATGACCAACCAACTAACCCATTTTCTCACCATTTTCTTCCCCCTTTGTTTGATAACGTTTACATATTCGAAAGTAATTATAGCAATAATTTTCTGAAAAATAAGTTTTTGAAAATAAAAATAATTTTGTTCATTTTGTGCACGAAATACAAAATTATTTTATAGATTTGTATCTATCCATTATGTGTTTTCCAGATAAAAAAGCAACCGTAAGATTTATGGTTGCTTTTTTCTATAGTTTCTCTATAAAATGTTGTAAACAAACATATATCCATTCAATACAAAAAGAAGGTGAAAATATGAGCAATATCCCTGACTCTGACAAAATGTACTCTTATGATGACTGGAAAACATGGGACGGTCGCTGGGAACTCATAAATGGGAAAGCATACGATATGACACCTGCTCCCTCTTCAGAACATCAATTCGTAGTGGGAGAATTGTATTTTGCTTTACGTCATTTTTTTCAAAATAAACATTGTTATGTTTTTATGGCACCATTTGATGTATTTCTTAGCAAAAATGAAACGTACGAAAATCCCGATAACATTGTCCAACCTGATATCACAGTCATTTGCAATAAAAAACAAATTGTCAAAAAGGGATGTTATGGAGCACCTACACTCGTCGTCGAAGTATTGTCCCCTTCAACCGCTTTAAAAGACTACAATGAAAAATTTTATACTTATCAATACTATCGAATAAGCGAATACTGGATTGTTGATACGGCCAATAAAATGATTCATGTGTACCTTTTACAAGAAGATACGTATCAACGACATGCAACATACGGACAACAACACACGTTGCATTCAGCACAATTTAAAGAATTAAAGATTCCACTATATACTTTATTTGAATGGAACTAAAACGGCTCTTGTTTCAGACGACAAGAGCCAAAATTGTTCGATTGTGCACTCTTTACCGATTTCGGTTGAAAATAATAAGCTTTAACTCTGTCATTTCTTCGATTGCGTATCGAATACCTTCGCGCCCAAATCCGCTTTCTTTTACCCCGCCATATGGCATATGGTCGACACGAAACGTTGGAATGTCATTAATAAGCACCCCGCCGACATGTAGTTTCTCTGCCGCTTCCCATGCCGTATGAACATCGTCTGTATATATGCCTGCTTGCAACCCGTAGCGCGAATCGTTGACAAGCTCAATCGCTTCGTCGACAGATGAAACTTTATTAATCAACACAATCGGCGCAAACACTTCTTGGCATGATACCTTCAATGTTGGCGATGCGTCTAAAATGACTGTCGGCAACAAAATATTTCCTTGTCTCTCCCCACCAATTGCAACGGTAGCGCCTCCTTGTTTCGCTTCCTCGATCCATTGTAACGAACGCTCCACATCTTTTTCAGAAATAAGAGCCGAAACGTCTGTCTTCGGATCAAGCGGGTCACCAACTTTCAACTGCTTCACCGCTGCCACAAACTTTTCGACGAATTCTTTATACCGTTTTTCATGCACATAAATACGTTGCAAGGAAATACACACTTGCCCTTGAAACGAGAAAGCACCGACGACGCATCGCGGAATGATTCGATCAACGTCCACTTGTTCATCAATAATGACGGCTGAGTTTGACCCTAATTCTAGCGTCACACGTTTTAAGCCAGCTTTGTTGCGAATAGCGATTCCTACGTCAGGACTTCCTGTAAATGTGATCATGCGAACACGCGGATCTGTCACAATTTGATCGCCAACTGTTTTTCCGCTGCCTGTCACGACATTAAGTGCCCCTTTTGGCAATCCTGCTCGTTCAAACAACTCCGCGATAAAATACGCAGAAAGCGGCGTTTGGCTCGCAGGCTTCAATACGACCGTATTTCCAGATGCAATCGCAGGGCCTAGCTTATGCGCTACTAAATTCATCGGAAAATTAAACGGGGTAATCGCTCCAATCACTCCAATCGGCTCTCTGACCGTAAAAGCGACACGATGCTCCCCACCTGGCGCAGCATCAAGTGGAATCGTCTCCCCATGAATTCGCTTCGCCTCTTCCGCCGCAAATTTATACGTTTGAATCGTCCGCGCTACTTCCGCTTTGGCGATTGTGATTGGCTTTGCGGCTTCTTTCGCGATGATCGTAGCCGCTTCGTCCGCACGCTGTTGCAATAACGTCACGACTCTCTCTAAAATGGCCGCGCGTTCATGTGCAGGCATCTTCGCCATCGTTCGTCGCGCTTTATCCGCAGCCGCAATCGCCCGCTTCACATCTTGTTCTGTCGCAGTAGGAATGTGTGCCAATACTTCTCCATCATATGGCGCCAAAAGTTGAGTGTACGACTCTGCTTCTACCCATTCTCCGTTAATGTAAAGCTTCTTTTTTTCTATCATTGTTCTCCCGTTACGCAAAACTTACAAAACTCTACAAGAACCTTGTAGACATTTCTGTTTGCTTCCTTGTTCATCGCGCCCGATTTTGCCGAAGCTACTCTCGTTTGTTTGGCGCTCCGAAGGCTTGACTTCCCGTGTAACTCACGGTACAAACAGCTATGCAGGATATGTTGAAAGGTTGATACTTGCATTCCAATCTCTGTCCATTTCCATCCCGCAATGCTCGCATCGAAATACGCGGTCTGATAGCTTTATTTTCGGTTGAATATATCCGCACGAATGACACATCTTTGTTGATGGATACCACCGATCGGCTTCGACAAACTCGATCCCAAACCATTCGCATTTGTGTTTGATTTTTTGTTTCAACGTGTACAACCGTTGTTGTTGAATAGCCTTCGATAGATGGCGGTTTTTCATCATCCCACGAATATTTAAATGCTCCATGACGATCCGAGAAGGCTTGGTTCTCACCAACTCGTTCACCACTTGATTCTCGTAGTCCATGCGTTTATGTTCTAACCGAATTTGTATCTTCTGCATCTTCCTTTCGAGTTTTGCAATGTTGCGTGTTTTGACGTAACGGACTGCACCTCCTTTTTCTTGAATTTTGTTCATTTCATACTTTCTTGAGCATTTGCGCTGCAACCGACGCAAACGCTTTTCTAGTTTTTTGATTTCTTTCGTTCGATTTATGTTTGGGAATACCCGACCGTCCGAACAAACAGCTAAATCTTTTATTCCCACGTCGATTCCTAGCGTATGGCTGTTTAATGCGACAGATGGTTTTGGAACGTCATATCCTACGGACACATACCAATGCACACCGTCAAACGTGATACGAGGGTTGTAATACTTTGTATTCGTTGGAATTTTTCCTCGTTCGGATAGACGTACCCATCCGACTTTTTCGATATACATATGCGTATCACTAAATTTGATTTTTTCTGTGTCTTGGTAGAAAGATGGCTTGCTTCTCTTTTTGCTTTTGAATCTTGGCTTTTTTGTTTTTCCTTTAAAAAAGTCTTTATATGCTTTGCACGCATCTTTAATGGCTTGTTTGGTGATATTGTTGGAATAATCGTATAACCATTGATAATTGGGGTCGTTTTGTTTTAAAGCGGTGAGCTTTTTTCGTAAATCCCCGTCTTTGATGAATTTGCCACCGCTTTTATCATTGTTTTCTTGTTGTTCAAGCGTCCAATTGTACGCCCAACGAGCCACGCCTGCGGATCCAAATAATTTTGTTCGTTGCTTGTTGTTCGGCTCTAACCTCACTTTGATCGACCGAATCATCCTCAAGCCACTCCTTTATCATTTTCTTGGCTCGATTGGCTCTTTTCCCTTGAAGCTTACAACTAAAAACGGTGATAATCTGAACTAAATCTTCGACAAGTTCTTGTTCTTCTGTTTTATCCCAATTTCTTAACGTTTGTTGGCTTGTTCCGATAAGCTTCGCGAATTCGCCAATGCTGTAATATTTCAGTCACCTCTCTACATAAGTAATACCATGAAAATTTATTATTTATGTAGAGATTTTTATAAATAATTACAAAAATTATTTAACTGTCCTCTCCCCCCTTTCTCATCTCCCTCAATCAAAACGGCTCATAACAACGCTGAAGGATATACGCTCTTTATTTCTATTCTTTTTTACAATTTATAATCCTTCACAAGCTTTATGCTTTAACTAAAGCAAAAAAGCCCACTTCATCAAGTAGGCTATAATCGTTCATTCATTTGAAACAACGCAATGGCGCGTTGGCGTTGCAATGAATGGTCTACTGTCGGTGCAGGGTAATCGACTTTTATGTTACTTTTCCATGGCTCATGAATATGTGCCGAAGGGAAAGAAGCAAGTTCTGGTACATATGTGCGAATATATGTGCCGTCTGGGTCAAACTTTTTCGATTGTTCAATCGGGTTAAAGACGCGAAAATACGGTACAGCATCTGTCCCGACAGAAGCAGCCCATTGCCACCCCCCGATATTTGATGCTTCATCGTAATCGATTAACATATGTTGAAAGTATTGTTCGCCCATGCGCCAATCGATCAAATAATCTTTTGTTAAAAACGAGGCAACAACCATGCGCAGACGGTTGTGCATCCATCCTTCCTTTTTCAACTGGCGCATCCCTGCATCAACGAGTGGAAAACCTGTTTTTCCTTCTTTCCAAACTTCAAAGCGTTCATCATCACGCGACCATGGAAGATGACGATACTTTTCAATAAACGCTTCCGTTTTTGTAAACGGAAAATGCGCATAAATCATATGATAAAAATCGCGCCAAGCTAGCTCTTTTATATACGTTTCTATCGCTTCATCATATCCATTTCCAAATTGTTGCGCAACCGCATGAAAAACGGTGCGAATAGAAATCGTCCCAGTTCTTAAATGTGGAGATAAACGACTTGTCCCCGCAACGCCCGGAATATCTCGTTTCCGATGATAATGCGGAAGTGCCGTATCGATAAACTGCTGTAAAACATGTAAAGCGTCTTGTTCGCTCGTATGCTCCCAACGTTTCGTACATGACGCAAGCCACATCGTAAACGCACGCTCGTCATCTTCCGAAAGCGGCGTGATATGTAACATATGAGCACGTAACAAATCGATGTCTATTGAAAGCGGAAAACGCTTCGGGCGTTTTCGCCATGCGCGGTAATATGGTGTATATACTTTATAAGGCGTTCCATCTGCTTTTAGTACTTCAAATGCCCCATGCATATGCGCATCATCATATGTATACACTTCCACCTCATGCTTTTGTAACAACGCCTGAACGTAATCATCCCGCTCTTTTCCACGCCCAACTTCGTCTTGATTAAAAAAAATCGCACGCATATTTGTATGACGAATGAGGCGAGTAAATACTTGATCTGTGTCCCCATACAATACATGCATGTGAATGCCGTATTCACATAATGACTGACGAAAGTGCTCAACTGTTTGAAAAAAGTATTCATGATGATACGTTCGCTCTTTGGCGAAATAAGGGTCAAAATGAAGGAAAAAAAGAAGCTTTCCTTCCCTTTCTTTCGCCCACTGAAGCGCGTGAACGAGCGCTGTATGATCGTGCAATCGAAAATCTCGGCGAAACCAAACAACTGCTGTATGCATACATCTCATCCTTTCAAATATTACGTGTTTTTATTGTACAATATTTGTTTAATAATTGTATAATAAAAAGAAAAAGAAGGTGAACATATTGTACGATGTCATTGTTGTTGGAACAGGATTCGGAGGGATGACCGCAAGCGCGCTGCTTGCGAAAAAAGGATACCGCACACTCACGCTCGAAGCTGCAAGCGAACTCGGTGGATGTGCAGGAAAGTTCGAACGACAGTCGTTTCGTTTTCAAGCAGGCGCTACACTTGGGATGGGATTTGAAGAAGGCGGCGTATTTTCAAAACTATTTCATGAACTCGACATGTCTCCCCCTCCTGTTCATTTATTGGATACGATCATGGACGTACATTTTTCGGAACGAACGATTCGATATTACCAACAAAAAGAACGTTGGTTTGAAGAAATTGCCCGACAGTTTCCAAAAGATAGCGCAGCCATTGTTCGCTTTTTTGAAGAAATGTTTTCTCTGGCGGATGCGATGCTTTCTTTTGTATATAAACGACCGATCGTTCCTCCGAAAACGATTAAACATTTATTTCAAGCGATGCAAAAAGCAGATCGCAAGCTAATAAGCGCCACACCATTTTTGTTTCAATCGATTGCGAAACGACTGCAACATTATGGCATCCGTGACGAAACGTTCATTGCTTTTTTAAACGGCCAACTCGTTGATAGTGTGCAAACAACGATTGAGCGTTGTCCCGCTTTGCTTGGCGCCGTCGCCTTAAGCATATTTCATCGCGGAGCGTTTTACGTTGAGGGAGGGCTTTCAAACGTTGTTCATACGATCGCTGAACGTTATAAACAGCTTGGCGGAGAACTACGGATGCGTGGAAAAGTTGTGTCCATTCGCAAACAGCGTCATTGGCTTGTGACGACAAATCGAAAACAAACATATGAAGCGAAACACGTTGTATTTAACGGCTCTATCCATAGTATTTTCTCCATTTTAGACGATTCAATAAAACGCACATTTTCAATTCGTGAAGAAAAGGAAAAAAAACGCCCAGCTTGGGGAGCATTTACCATTTATATTGGAGCGGACGACGACTTACAGACAGATAGCCTATACCACCAATTTATCGTCGATCGAACAAAACCGATGAGTGAAGGAAATCAATTTTTATTGTCCGCTTCTGCACCGTTCGATCGACAAATGGCGCCTGTAGGAAAACGTTCCATAACGATTTCGACCCATACCGAACCACTTCATTGGTGGAATCGTCATGCGTATGATGAACAGAAAAAGATGCTGACAGAACAAATATTGCAACATGTAAACAAAACATTCCCATTAACGAATATACATGTTCAATTAGTCGGCACACCTGTGACATTTTCTCGCTTTACTCATCGGGCGTTCGGAAAGGTAGGGGGATATATTCCAAACGGTGTCTTCAGTTTATTGTCTACGTATTCACCGCAAACGAATGTCGAAGGGTTATGGCTTTGCGGAGACACGGTGTTTCCTGGCGCAGGCTCGCTCGGTTGCGCATTATCAGGATGGATTGTTGCGGATGGCATTTCAGCAAGCAAATAGCTCTATGCCCAACACATAGAGCTATTTCTTTTTTATTTCGATTGGCACAGATGTTTTTATTTTTATTGCCACTTTCGGATATGTTAACGCTTGAGTAACCATCGCATCCGGCGCTGGTTTTCGCTCTTTATAGGAGACGATCGCCTTCCCTTTTTCGTATCGCACATCAATAACTTCAACCCCATATCCGCCTGTCTTTCTTTCACCAAGATGAATGACAACATACGTGACACCATCTTGTTGAACGGTATACGTTTGAAATTGTTTATGCTGTTTTTCATACAACGCTCTCATGTGCTTTGGAAGCTGTTCTTCTGTAACAACTTCGTATGGGATTTGATCTCCTTCTTTATACGCATATTGTTTCTCTGCTTTCGATACACCACAAGCAGAAAGAAGAAAACTCATCAACATAACGATCCATTTTTTCATTTTCATATTCCCCCCTTTTTTTATATTATTGTATGCATAGAGCGCAATAAACAATGAAGATTTTAAAAAAGAGCCCCTAGGTAAAACAGGAGCTCCGAACATGACTCATTTACACGAACAGTTTTCTTTTTTCTTCTTCATTCATAAAGTGATATTTTTTCTCGACATACACTTGATGCCAAACCATGAAAGTAAGTACGGTCCATATTTTTCGGCTATGATCTGCTTTGTTTTGACGATGTTCCTCTAGCAGACGATACAATACGTCTTTATGGAATAGATAATCTGTTTCACTTTCTTTTATCGTACGTTTCGCCCAGTCATATATTTCATCTTTTAACCAGTGCCGAATGGGAACAGGAAAGCCTAGCTTTTTGCGATGTAAAACATGATCTGGAACAATCCCTTCTGCTGCTTTCCGCAAAATATACTTTGTCGTTTTATTTTTCACTTTCATTTCCGGAGCAATTTTTGCGGCGACTTCAAATACTTTTTTATCGAGGAAAGGAACGCGTAATTCTAAAGAATGTGCCATCGTCATTTTATCTGCCTTCAATAAAATATCGCCTCGCAACCATGTGTGAATATCAATATATTGCATCCGATTGATCGGAGGATATCCTTCTGTTTCATGGTAAAACGGCGCGGTAATGTTTGTGTATGCTATATGTTGATCGTATGCTTTCAGCAACTCCTTTTTTTCCTGTTCACTATACATTTTCGCATTGCCGATATAACGTTTTTCGATTGGGGTAATCCCGCGTTCAATAAAACTTTTTCCCTTTACTCCTTCTGGCAATACTTTTGCGATCATTGCTAAAATGGAGCGTATGAAATTCGGCATTCGTTCAAATATTTGTAAAGATTTTGGTTCGTGATAAATGTTATATCCCCCAAACAATTCATCTGCTCCTTCACCAGAAAGGACAACGGTTACGTATTTCCTCGCTTCTCTTGCTACGAAATAAAGTGGGACCGCAGCCGGATCTGCCAACGGATCGTCCATATGCCATATAATTTTCGGCAATTCCTCCACATATTCGTTTGGAGAAATGATGTAACTAATATTTTCAACCCCCAACTTTTCTGCCGTTTCTTTTGCTACATCAATTTCGTTAAATCCTTCTCTCTCAAATCCGACTGAAAATGTTTTGATATGCGGATGAAATTGTTTCGCAATAGCTACAATGAGCGAAGAATCGATTCCTCCTGACAAAAATGAACCGACCGGAACATCGCTGCGCATATGAATACTTACCGAATCAAACAACACTTGTTGGATTTCTTTGACAAGTTCACTTTCCGATTGATTCGTCGGATGAAATGTAGCCTTCCAATAGCGCTGGATGTTTAATTTCTCTCCTAGTTTTTTCTTCATATAATGTCCAGGTTCTAGCTTGCGAATGTGGGCGGACATCGTCAACGGCTCTGGAACATATTGAAAAGTTAAATAATGTTGCAAAGCTTCATGATTTAGTTCGTCGTGTTCAAGAGCATATAAAATACTTTTCTTTTCGGAAGCGACAAACAGATGATTTTCTTTTTCTACATAAAAAAATGGTTTAATTCCGAACGGGTCACGTGCTGCGAAAATTTCTTTTTCTTGTTTATCCCAAATAACAAATACAAACATGCCACGAAGTTTATTCACTACGTTTTCCTTTTCAATACTATATAAAGCAACGATCACTTCTGTATCAGAATGGGTAGAAAACGTACACCCTTTCTTGATTAATTCGTCACGCAACTCGACGTAGTTGTAAATTTCTCCGTTAAATATAATCCAATATCTTCCATTTTCATAACATAGCGGCTGATGTCCATTTTCAAGATCAATAATGCTTAACCGCCGAAACCCAAAACTGACGTATTCATCAAAAAAATAGCCATGATCATCAGGGCCACGATGAGTGATCAGATCGTTCATATATCGGAACGTTTCTTTCCAGTTACTATTTATCTCTTTCGGGACATCAGAAATATAGCCAACAAAACCACACATCCTACAGTTGCCTCCATCTAGTCGTCATTTTACACATTGGAATGATTGAGGGTGAAGAAACACCTATATTTGCTATTGGATTGAAACAATAAAATGATGAACAAAAACTCTCATTCATACAAAAGACTATACCATAAATTTTGCCCGCTGTCTTGATAAGCTTTTCTCCATACATTTTGCACATTTCTTTTTTATGATGATGTTACGATACAAGTTTATGGAGGGAAAGCGATGAAGAAATTATGGTTAGGAACCGTATTGGTAGGAGTCATTGCGCTGAGTGCAGCTTGCTCTAATTCGATGCAAGGACACGATATGTCCAACATGCATACGAAAAAAGAAACAACTTCCAATAAAGAGAATTTGCCTTTGGCAAATGATACAGAGGCGCTATCCGGAAAAGAGATTCACCTGACGGCAAAGGAAACGTTATTGCAAATCAACGATCAAGTCAAGCTCCCAGTATACACGTATAATGGATCTGTACCAGGAGCGCAAATTCGTGTAAAGCAAGGAGAGCGAGTAAAAATTGTTTTTAAAAATGAATTGCCTGAACCGACCGCTATTCATTGGCACGGCTATCCTGTCCCTAATGATCAAGATGGTGTGCCTGGGGTGACAATGGATGCCATTAAACCAGGAGAAACGTTTACGTACGAATTTACAGCCACTATACCTGGAACGTACTGGTACCATTCGCATCAAAAAAGTGCCGAGCAAGTGGACAAAGGATTATACGGTACATTGATCGTTGAACCAAAAGAAGGAGAACAAGTCGATCGAGATTACACGCTCGTATTAGATGAATGGATGAGCCAACAACAAGCATCAACGACTGAACAATCCAATCATACAAATATGCATCACGGCAATAGCTCAATGATGCACGATATGAGTATGTACGATATTTTCACGATTAACGGAAAAAGCGGTCAAGCGATTGAACCACTGAAAGTGAAAAAAGGCGAAAAAGTGCGGCTTCGCCTCATCAACGCAGGGTACATGTCTCATAAACTCCATTTGCATGGACATTCGTTTAAAATTGTCGCAACAGACGGGCAGCCATTAAACGATCCGCAACCAATCAAAGATGAACTGTTGAATATTGCTCCGGGTGAGCGTTATGATATTGAGTTTATCGCCGATAATCCGGGAGAATGGTTATTAGAATGCCATGGAGATATGAAAGGTACTGATGGCATGAAAGTAAACATTCAATACGAAGGCCAAACAAACAAGACGGACAAAACAAATGCTAAAGAAACACTTCCTATTGTCGATATCACAACGTACGGAAAATACAAAACAGGGCCATTTACGCTAGACCAAACGTACGATGTAGAGTACACAATGGATTTAGGAACGGCTATGGACAAAAATGGGATGGTGTTCACGATCAATGGAAAAACGTATCCTAACACAGCGCCAATCAACGTGAAAAAAGGCGATATTGTCAAAGTAAAACTAGTGAACAGCTCACCGATGGATGTTCATCCAATGCATTTACACGGCCATTTCTTCCAAGTATTAAGCAAAAACGGGAAGCCAGTCACAGGCTCTCCATTGATCAAAGATTCGTTGAATATAAACCCTGGAGAAGAATATGTCGTCGCATTTCAAGCAGACAATCCGGGAAATTGGATGTTCCATTGCCATGACTTACATCACGCTTCAGCAGGAATGGTCACAGAATTAAAATACAAAGACTACAAATCAAGCTATACGCCAGATCCGAACGATACAACGAATAAAGGGGAGTAAGAAAAGGCGCCCTCTCCAAATAAAAAGACTGGAGGGGGCTTTTAACATGCATAACATTTGAAGTTTAATTTTTGTTTAACAACTGTTCAACATGCTGTTTTAGCTCAGGAATCTTATTTCGAACAACATCCCAAACAATTCGGTAATTAATGGAGAAATAACCATGGATCATCATATCCCTCATGCCAGCCATCTTTCTCCATTCGATATGTGGGGATGCCTGTCTAATTTCGTCTGGAATGTTTTTTGCTGCTTCACCGATTACTAATATGTTTTTAATGACCGCATCTGATATTAAATCATTATCTAGAAAGTCATCATAAGAAAGCCCTTGGGTGTACTTCTCAATTTTTTCTGCAGCAGCCAGAATATCTTGTAAAAAAACGCTAGGCTCTCTCTGCATACTTAGCACTCCCTAAAATAGTTGACATTAATGAAGGCTTAATATCATCGATAATGACTAAATCTACTTTTTTTTGAAAATGATCTTCCAAACTAAGTTTTAGGTCCATATAATTATCAAACGTCATCGCATCATCTGTAAATTCTACTAACACATCAATATCACTTGATTCTCTTTGTTCCCCTCGACTGTAAGAACCAAATATCCCAATTCGCTTTACACCATACTTTTTACTCCACATATCTAAATTTTTAGACATTTCATTGAGTATGTGTTGTTTTGATAACAAATGAATCACCTCCATTTTCTCCGTATCTGCTATTTTCATTATAACATCTCGGCTTTTCATTATTCTTCGTGAAAAAGAAAAAACTTTCGCTACTGAAAAAAGGTATTCCTTCGACATAGGAATACCCTTTCTCTTCCTTATTTCACATCATATCCTTGCTCTTCAATCGCTTCTTTTAGTTTTTCTACGCTTACTTTTGTTTCATCATAATCTACATCGACTGTACCTTCTTGCAAATGTACTTCGACGCGGCTGACGCCATCTAACGTTTGAAGTGCATTTGTCACCGCCGCTTTGCAATGTCCGCATGTCATTCCTTGTACTTGTAATGTAATCGTCATCATCTATTCCTCCCTAGTTTATATTTTCACACGCTTCAAACGAAGCGCGTTTGTCACAACAGATACAGAGCTAAATGCCATCGCTGCCCCAGCGATCCACGGTTGTAATAGACCAGCCGCTGCGACTGGAATACCAACGCTATTATAAAATAATGCCCAAAACAAGTTTTGCCGAATGTTGCGCATCGTTTGTCGGCTCAGTTCAATCGCTTTTGGAATATGCAGCAAATCGCCACCAACAAGCGTCACATCCGCCGTCTCGATCGCGACATCTGCGCCTGTGCCAATCGCCATTCCAATATCCGCTTTCGCCAGAGCTGGAGCGTCGTTAATGCCGTCGCCGACCATCGCGACTCGTTTTCCTTGTTTTTGCAAATCCTCAACGATGTTCGCTTTATCTTCTGGCAGCACTTCTGAGTATACGTGTTCAATGCCGACTTGTTTCGCAATTGCTTCGGCTGTTCGTTTATTGTCTCCCGTTACCATGTACACGTCGATTCCCATTTGTTTTAATGTCGCAATGGCTTGTTTCGACGTTTCCTTGATCGTGTCTGCAACGGCAATCATCCCGGCAAGCTGTCCGTCAATAGCAACGAGCATGACCGTTTTTCCTTCATTTTCAAGCTTTATCATTTGTTCCTCATGTTCGGCAATATCGACCGCACGTTCGTTCATTAACTTGCGCGTACCGATGAGCACGTGCTTTTCGTTCACCGTTGCTTCAATTCCATGTCCAACGAGCGCAGAAAAATGCGTCAACGGTTGCGCGACAATTCCGTTTGCTTTTCCATACGCCACAATCGCTTGCGCTAACGGATGTTCCGAAGCGCTCTCGGCGGAAACGGCATAGTCAAGCATATGTTCTTGGAACGACAACACATCTGTCACTTCTGGTTTTCCTTTTGTCACTGTTCCTGTTTTATCAAGTAAGACCGCGTTGATTTTATGCGTTCCTTCTAGGTACTCACCCCCTTTAAAAAGAATGCCATGTTCTGCACCTTTGCCTGTACCGACCATAATCGATGTTGGCGTGGCAAGACCGAGCGCACACGGACACGCAATAACGAGAACGGCAATAGCGACTTCGAGCGCTTTTGGTAAATCGTTTGGCGCAACAAAGAAGTACCATA
The DNA here is from genome assembly GCF_013096955.1 of Anoxybacillus sp. EFIL. Lineage (NCBI taxonomy): Bacteria > Bacillati > Bacillota > Bacilli > Caryophanales > Anoxybacillaceae > Anoxybacillus > Anoxybacillus sp. EFIL. The sequence goes on from NZ_SDLH01000004.1 coordinate 47,394, forward strand.
TAATGAATGCAACGACAGCAATCCCGACAACAATTGGGACAAAAATGCCGGAAATCGTATCCGCCATTCGCTGAATCGGTGCTTTCGATCCTTGCGCCTCTTCAACGATTTTAATGATATTGGCAAGTGCAGTATCTTTTCCAACTTTTTCTGCACGAATAGTTAGTACACCATTTGTATTAATCGTTGCCCCGATGACAAAGTCGCCTTCCTTTTTATCCACTGGAATGGATTCCCCCGTAATCATCGATTCGTCAACGGAAGAAGATCCAGCAATGACCGTACCGTCTACTGGAATTTTTTCTCCCGGTTTAACAACGATCGTATCGCCAATCACCACTTCCTCGAGCGGAACTTTTATTTCTTTCCCATGTCGAATGACAGTCGCTTCTTTTGCCTGCAGGCTAAGTAGCTTTGAAATCGCTTCGGTTGTTCGCCCTTTCGCAAGCGCCTCAAAATATTTGCCGACAAGCACAAGCGTAATTAAAACAGCGCTCGTTTCAAAATACAATCTTGGCATATATGCAGGATTCCCAAGCGCCCGAAAAGCTTCGTACAAGCTGTAAAAGTATGCAGCTGATGTTCCAAGCGCCACGAGGACGTCCATGTTCGCGCTCTTGTTTCGTAACGCCCGGTACGCCCCGACATAGAAAGGACCGCCGATGTAGAACTGAACCGGTGTCGCTAAAAGAAGCTGGAACCACGGATTCATCAAGAGATGCGGCATCGGCAAGCCGATATGAAACGGCATATGGGCAACCATCGTATAAAGCAAAGGCAACGATAAAATGATGGAAATAACGAGTTGCCGTTGTTTTTGTTTAAGCCGCTCTTCTTTCCGACCAGCATCGTCTTGTTCCTCGGTGCGAATTTGCCCTTTATACCCAAGCTTTTTAATTTTCTCTAAAATGTCTTCGACAGATGTAACGCCTTCTTTATATTCGACCACCGCACTGTTTGTCGCCAAGTTTACCGTAGCGCTTGTCACACCCTCCAGCCGATGCAACCCTTTTTCAATCCGTGTCGCACATGCTGCGCATGTCATCCCTTCAATATCTAGCGTCACTTTTTCTGTCGCAACGCCATATCCTAACTTTTCAATTTTTGCTTCAATGTCTGCAATGGTATATTTATTCGGGTCGTATTGAACGGTCGCTTTTTCCATCGTTAAATTGACCGTTGCTTCTACACCGTCCATTTTATTCAACACTTTTTCAATGCGGGCAGAACAGGCGGCACATGTCATGCCGGTCACTTTTAGTGTCACCGTTCGCATCCATTTCCCTCCCTTACTTTGAAAATTGCTTAATGACATCCATTAGCTCACGAATGGATTCTTCTCCGCTTCCTTCGCGGATCGCTTTCGACACACAATGGCTGACATGGCGTTCTAACAAGTTCAATCCTACTTTATTTAACGCTGCCGTAATTGCAGAAATTTGCACTAAAATATCGATGCAATACCGATTGTCTTCGACCATCTTTTGCACGCCGCGCACTTGTCCTTCAATCCGTTTTAAGCGATTCACAATTTTTTCAATTTCTTCTTCCGTGCGCGGAACCATTTTTTTATCCATATTGTGATCTTCACAATGACTCATCAAATATCACCTCTTCAATTACATTATACCGGTAATGGGTATATAAAGCAATGGAAGTGTTGACAACATTATTATCGTCAACGTTTTCCCATGGTCTATTCACTTTTGGTAGATTTTTTGTGAAACAAAAATTCCGTAAACAGAGACCTTTCTCAACGAATCGAACTAACGGACAAATAGACTCAACTCTTTGTGGTTCTAGGGCCGGAGCCTCCTCCGAATATTCTAGGCATCCATCCTCGCACCTAGATACACGCCCGAAGTATGCTCAAATGCCTCTCGTCCCTTTTATATCAACGGATGAGAGACATTTGGTTTGCCTAGTCACTGTCGAACTCAAGCATGACAATCAAAACAAAAAGAAAACCACCTCTTTTATAAGGTGGTCTTTGGTTCACGGCGGATATATTTTTCTTTCAGGTTCAAAGCTTTCACAAAAGTTTCAACTGATCTCGTCACAGTAGCAGGTCCGATTGTCCTTTGTGTTCTTCTAAATGTTTGAAGATCTCTTGCACCATATACTCCAATGCTTGCTTCTGGTGTTTTAGAACGAATGTATTTGTAGGCTATTTTAGCCTCTTTTGTTGACGGTAATTCCAGAATAACCGATTTATCATCCGCAGCAGAAATAATATAAACTTTGCTCATTTTTCATTTCCCTCACTTATACGTGAATTATACCCGACTGATACCTAACTTTACTCATTTTAATATTGGTCAACGTCATCAATATCTTCATCGTTTTCATGTAAATATTTGTTTGAAAATGCTTGTTCATAAATATAGTCTACATATGACTTAATTGCAACTTCATCACTATTAGGAAATATTGGAACACTTTCAAGCCACTTACTCAAATCCAACGCATATTGATTTAATTGATCATTATCCATTTTGTATATTTGTTCATGTAAATATTCATTCAATAATGCATGTGTTCTTGTCCAAAATTGAATTTCAATAGGGAAAACATAATTATTTGGTCTTACATAAACGTGAATAGCTTTATACCCATCATCATAGGTTTTCCCTAATGTTTGATCAACAATGTTGCATGCATCTTGTCCATACGGACAACATGTTACAAATTCATGAACTATCTGTTTCAACTCTGTAGTCTCTGCTTTAATAATAAATCGCATTCCTAAAATGTCGTTTGCAATTTTGTAGAGCTGTTTTGTCAATTGATTACGTTCTAATTTCAGCTTTATTGATGCAGGATCCTTGTAACGGTAAGTAAAGTCAATTTCAGGAATATGTTTAATTAATTCAACGATTTTATCTGGATATTCTGCTGTATTTAAATAATAATCTTCTACCTTATTTTTTAGTTCCTCAAAAAGTTCTTCATCAAAACCTTTGTATCTGCGAGAAGTCTTGATTTCCGGTCCATGTTCAATAATTTTTTCTATAATTCCCCAAATTCCTTCATACGGCAACATAAAATTTCCCCTGCCAGATAAAAAATCTTAACTACTAATAGCATAACGTGATTAACGTATGTTGTAAATTATCATTACAGAGAGAGAGTCCTTTTTGCATGAAATTTGCTTTTTCTATCGCGCTTCGCTTGGTGGCTTTGATGTCCCTTCTCATCGTATTCGCTCAACAGATTTCCTACGGCATCATAGTTCTTTTTCGTGACATGCCCGGCTTCATCTGTTTCTTCCTCCCCATAGTTGCCATTGGCATCATGCTTGTTTTTCGTGACGACGTTGCCTTCCATCAAACGAATGGCGTCAAAACAGACCGTTCCTGTGTAGTTTCCGCGGAACATAGCGGATACGTCCACTTTGTCAATCGGCTTAAACGGATGGATCGAAATGGCCGCACGGTTCCAATCTTGCGTACCGATCGGAAAATCAGCCGTATACGTTTGAGTCGTTCCGTCTACAAAATACACTTTCGCGGTAATGGAATAATCGCTTGCACTCACGGTACCGTTGGCTTTGACATCCTATCACGGTCGACTCTCCTTTGTACGATGTTCATAGAAACATTTAGAAAATATATGGAAGTTACCCCTTTTTTTGAGCAATTCTTTTCCAAGTAAACATCAATAAAAAAGCAGATATAAGCGCCAGTATCACTTTCCCTTGCCATGTCCAGTTCATCACTTGATACACCGAATATGCCTCTAACAAAAGTGCTGGAAGCTTTCCAAGCGAGCTGGCGACCAGAAAAAGAAGGAGTGACATGCGCCCAATCGCTGACACAAACGTCACAAGTCCTGACGGAACAAAAGGAAGAAGACGCAAAGATAAAACGAGCGAAAAGGCTTCTACCCCTTCTGCCGCAAGCAAACGTTTGACTTTCGGATAGGAAAACCATTTCGTTTCCGAAAGTTTGCGAAATCCTTTTCGATATAAAACGAAAGAAACAATCGCCCCAACCGCTTCCCCTACAAACGATACAAAAGTGCCTTTCCAAAAACCGAATACCGCCAAGTTAGCCGCAGTGAGAAAGACGCTCGGTACCACGCCTAAAATACTGATCACAATATTGATCGCAATACTGATGAGATAAGCAACGCTTTCATATGTATGAAATAGTGTAATGAGCTTCTCTTCCATTTCTTTTTACCTTATCCCCCCCATTTATATCCTACACCCCAAACGGTCTGCAAAAATTCATCGATTGGAAAACCAGCTTGGCGGAGCTTTTCGCGAATATTTTTCACATGCGAATCAATTGTCCGTTCTTCTGTATTGGCGTTATACCCCCATAATGTCACGATCAGCTGTTCGCGGCTAAATACGCGGTTTGGATTTTTGAGAAAAAGCCCTAACATGGCAAACTCTTTTGGCGTGAGAAAAATATCGTGCCCGACATATTGGGCTTTATGTTGCGCTTCATCCCAAACTAAGCCGTGAAACTCGAGTTTCGTTTGTTTTCCTACAGAACGACGCAATACCGCCTCCATTCTTGCAAGCAATTCGGATTCGTCAAACGGTTTTGTAATATAATCGTCTGCGCCGATTTTTAGTCCTTGGACAACATCTGTCGTCGCATCTCTTGCGGTGACCATAATAATCGGGACGTTTGAAAACTTACGGATTTGTTTGCACGTTTCCCATCCGTCCATCTCTGGCATCATCACATCAAGCAACACAATGTCTACTTCATCATTTTCTAAATAGCGAACAGCGGACTGCCCTGACTCGCATTTCACACAACGATACCCGTTTGGGATTAAATACAGCTCCAATAAATCCAACATTCGTTTTTCGTCATCAACCAGTAAAACGGTATACACCTTCATTCACTCCTCGGCAACGTAATGATCATGCTTGTCCCTTTTCCAAATTGACTTATCGCATGAATCGAACCGCCGTGCGCTTCGACAATTTCTTTGGCAATCGCCAGACCTAACCCTGTACCCCCGCCTGTTCTCGATCTTGATTTATCCACTCGGTAAAACCGTTCAAAAATATGTGGCAAATCTTTTTCAGGGATGCCGATTCCTTCATCAGAAATGATGAGGATGACGTTCTTTTTCTCTGTTTTCACATCAATAGAAACAGTAGAACCTTGATGAGAATATTTTAACGCATTGTCCAAAAGATTCATCATCACTTGTTCAAACCGCTGTTGATCGATATGGACGGTAACGTTTGCATCACAGTGATAGACAAGCGACATATTTTTTGTCTGAAATGCAGGATACATTTTTTCGTATATTTTTTTCAAAAAAAGGCATAGTGGAGTTCGCTCTTTCTTAATTTGAAACGAATGTTGATCCATTTTCGCGAGCTCAAACAAGTCTTTCACTAATTTTTGCATATGCTCTGCTTCTTCATAAATAATGGACAAATATTTCGCTCGTTCCTCTTCAGCAATATTCGGTCTGCGCGCAACGTCCGCATATCCTTTCACATATGTGAGCGGGGTGCGCAGTTCATGCGAAATGCTCGCTAAAAATTCGTTTCGTTCTTTTTTCAAATATTCCAAATCGGTCGCAAGTGTTTGGATCGCTTTTCCGAGTTGCGCTAGCTCGTCCTCCCCTTTCACTTGCAGGCGGACAGAAAAATCCCCCTTGCTTAGTTTCTCGGTCGCTTGTTTCATGCGAATAAGTGGAATCGTAATGACTCTTGATAAGAAAAAAATCGTCAAAATCGTCAAAAAGACGGAAACAATGCCGACAACGAGAAAATGATATTTTAATTTAGCAATCATATTTTGAATAGAAGCCGTCCGCTGAAACATATATACATATCCTTTTATCTTGCCGTCCATCCGAATCGGGCTAGCGGTGGCAATATACGATTCGTTTTTCCAGTTTTTTTGCACCACCATTCCACTATGAGGAATGTGAAGGGTATCAGTATAAGGAATGAGTTTTTTCGCAAACGGCAAAATGTGATCGGAAAAATATAAAATATTCCCTTTCGCATCTGTAATGACGACATCCGTTTCCGCTTCCGACTCCATCATGACGACATGTTCTAACGTCACTTCATCGTAATGACTTTCTAATACCGCTCGATGATTGTTCCCTCTTGCGAGCAATTGTTCAAACTCTTCGTCAACCTTCGCATGAACAAGCGTCACATATAAAGCCACAAATAAAACTGTTTCAATCCCTAACACAAAGACAAAAAATAATAGCCCTAACTTAAATGAAAGCTTTCGCACAAACAATTCCTTCCCTTACTGGCGTTTTTCTTCATTATAGCAGAAAAAATATGGAGAAAATGTGGAGGGACGATATGCACCTGTGGAGTTGTGATAGAGGACTAGCATGATCGCTCCAATATTTGCATCGATTATTTCTATATTTATCCAATACGTTTTTATCGCTGTGTCCTTTTCATCACCGCAAAAAGTTTGATATCCGTGAACTTATGAAGATTGTGTAAATAAAATTCATAAAATTATAAAAATAACACATATGGATCGCATCGTTATTTTTCAACTACTGCGAGGCAAGCCATAGGCTTGCCTCGGTGATCGAAAAAAGTACGTTAAACTCCTCAGTTGTATCTATACTGAAAATACCCGAACTCCAAAATGCGTAAAGTTGTAGCATTCAACATAGGGACATTTTCATCCTTCCGATGATGACGAAAATGTTTCGTCATGGAAGTCTATATAACATCACAAGTTACACTTCATTCTTGCTTCTAAATCTTGCTTCTTTCATTTTTCTCTTTGCATTTCTAAAACCAACTACAATAAGCAACATATATACAATAACAACAATCCCGATACGTAGATAAGGGGGGATGAAATCAAAAAGAGTAGTATAAATAAAGATAAACATTAATAATATAGGAGCAACAACGTAAACAATATGACTAGTATCTTTTTTCTTAACAGCATAAAATAGTTGCCAATAAATAAAGACCACTAGGAAAATTCCGTTTATTTCGTAAGCTCCCACTATAAGCCCTCCTAGTTACCTGCAGCTGAGTACCCTTTTCTAAAACCATTCGCAAATATAACGATATCAGGTATGAATCCCCATATTCCTATCGCTTTGATCGCTCCTTTAGCTGCTCCTTTGATCATCGCTTGTGTTGCTGCCTTTTCAATTCTCCCAGCTGCCAATCTTGTTTCTGCTTGAGATATCTTAGTTCTCACTTCTGCTTCTGCTTCTTTCCAACCATTACGGGCACCTACTGTAGCCGGGCCTGCCTTACTAGCAGTATTAGCAGCACCACTCCAATTAATTCCATAAGAAGCTGCTACATCCTTTAATCCTTGCTTAATTCCTGATTCAATTTTATTCCATGTAGACATTGCTAACCATCCTTTCCACTAGAAACGAAGTGTAGTGATAAGTAATGAATAGCTGTATTCCATAGAATCATTTACCTATATAATAGAAAGCCTTCTTTATCCTTACATATCCCTAAGAAAAATTAAAGCAGTGCCTCTTATATTTTTTCATCAACATGATAGCTATAAAGATTGAGGTACTTCTTACCATATGAGAGCTTTTCTCGCCTTATACGAAAAACACCTTCAGCCAGCTTCCTTCCATTTAACAAATACAAGAAAAATTTATATTCATTCATTTTTTGAACATGCTCTAGGAGCTGATTGTACTCAAGTAAAATAACGTGTGCAAAAGTTCTGTGATAATCCCCTCTCTTTCCAGCTGGTATAACGTCTATATTTCCATATACAAGTTCGCTATTATGTTCGATGATGATGACGACAGGCATATCTCTTTGAATACCATAAAATTCAGAAAAAATACATAGTTCTTGATCATTCATGCTAAAATCACTTATTGGCTGTAATGGAAAAAGCACCCCTTGATGATTTTTTTCCACCCCCATGCATGTTAAACATTTTACTAGGCGAATACCCTTAAAATTCTCATTCATTTTTGCTAATAGGTTGATGTTTATTTCTAGAATTTTTTTATTCATAAAGAAAATACTTACTACATTTTGCCCATTTTCTTCCCCCTTTTCGATTGCATGATTTAAATCAAAAAAACCGTCAGTCGAGTCGATACGACAATAATTTTCCTTGAATTTCACCTCGATCTCTCTTAAAAAAGGTAAATACAATTTCACAGCAAACACACCCAATCGTCGCAATATTCACAATAAAATTTTATCCTCTCCTTTTTTTTTTTGTCAATATGTTACGATGAAAAAAGGTAAAATTTGAGTGATTTATCAAAAATAGAAGAAGGGGGCAATGGGAAGCATGGAAATGCTAGTCACTATGTGTTTCGAAGCAATAGGTGGATCGTTAGATTTTTTGTTGCTCGGTCAGTTTAGTTATCTCACCGCAAAACGAAAATTAAAACATCTGTAAAAAATAGGAATTATTGCACCGCAAAAAACGTTCGATCGAAACACAATAAAACATATGTTAAAAGATCCTAGCATCACTACATATTTATTTTCAAAAACACACTTCAAAAAACTTATTCATGACAAAGACATGGAAAAACAATTTCATGAAGCGATACATAAATATGTATAAATCGCCCATAGGCAAATATGGGCGATTATGTTTTTTCTTTGTATAAAGATGCTGTGCTAATTAATATAACTACCGCCAGTAAAAATGAAACGTACGCAACAAGCGACGCAGTCCCTTGGTTTTTCACCCCGATGCCTACAAACGCCCAAACGAACACAAGTGGATACACGTAATCGCTTTGTCGGCGCATGAAAAGAAGGGCTGAAGCTGTCGCAACAAGTAACATAACGATTGCCCAAAATGCATCAGATAATCCGAATCCGTTCCAACCGTTGTATTTTAAAACAAAGGAAATGTTGGCAATCGTCGCAACACTAATCCAACTTAAATAAATAGAAAATGGCAAAAGGTCAAAAAAACGTGGATTCGTACGTTTGACCGCTTTATATAACCATATCAGCGTCAAAAGAAGAGAAAGCATCACAATAACCGAAAAGAAAAAATATTCATAATGCCACACAACAATCCATAACGCATTCAATATACAGCTAATAACAAAAGGGACGAGCGCTTCGCGATACATAGGCAAGTCGCGGCGTGAAAGAGGAACTTGTCTTAAAATCCAAATTGCCAGTAAGATGTAAACGAGACCCCAAATCGAAAATACATACCCTGCCGGAGTAAATAAGACGTCCGCTTTTCGCGATATTTCCCCTGTCGTCTGACCATTTAACGGAAGCCGCTCAGCAATGATATTCACAATAACCATAACAACGTATGCAATCATATAAATAACAAATCGTCCCATCATCATCCCCCATCTCTTCTTTTCTTATTTATACTATTCCTCTCATGTGGACACGATAACCGTTTGAAACAAAAAGAGACGGCTTTCTGTACCGTCTCCCCTATTCCTCACCCCAAATATCCTTCAATGTCCACGCATCGATAGAAAGGATAGTCACGTCCCCGCCTTCTGTGAACAATTCGATTCCTTGGCTCGTTTCGGATGGATAAATTCTTCCTGTCATCACAAGCTGACCATCGTTAACGAATAACTCGACAGAGGAACGGTCGATGAAGAAATGGAACGTAACCACATCCCCGTGTCTATCTAATACAGCGCGACGAATGCCGCCCTCTCCTTTTCCAGAGCGGTTTCGATCAAACGTCACGATGGAGTCTTTCACATCATAGCGGAAGATCGTTTCTTCGCTTCCATCACCCGAACAACGCACTTTGACACCAAATGCATTTCCTTGAAAATTAGCTAACGAAAAACGGATGAGTAGCTCTAGTCGATCCCCTTTCCATGGAAGTGTATACGTTCCGTCCTCTCCTTTTACTGAAATCGATTCCAACTTCACATGCTCTTCCCGCAATAACTGCAATTCCGGCACCGGCTTCATCAACAGTTTCTCATCATCTGTCAATTCTAAAAGACGCGGAATCGTTAGTGCTCCGGCCCATCCGTGTTGTTGCGTCGGCATTTGCGACTCCCACATGTCCATCCAACCGAACAAAATGCGTTGTCCTTTTTCATCTTCAAACGTTTGCGCAGCGTAAAAATCAAACCCTTTATCGAGTTCTTCAAACGCTCCATGCGCTAGTTTTCCCGTTTCATAGTCAAGTGTACCAACAACATAACCTGTTTGATGAAGGTTTTGAAAACGATCGCCCTCTGGTTCAATCCCTTGTGGTGAAAATAACAAAATATCTTTGCCGTTCAAACGGAAGACATCTGGACACTCCCACATATAGCCTAAGCTACCATCACTTTGCGCAACGATGTTGACATACTCCCAATGGCGCAAATCGTTCGACTTGTATAAAACGACTTTTCCGTTATTCCCCTCTCTTGTCCCAAGCACCATATACCACTCGTCGCCATGCTTCCACACTTTCGGATCGCGAATATGCCCTTGGCAGTCAAACGGCGGCTCGGAAAGTACCGGATTGGTCGGGTCTTTTGCAAAATGAATGCCGTCTTTGCTTGTGGCAATACATTGATATTGTTTCAGTTCCGTTTGTTCTTCATTTAACCATACGTTTCCTGTGTAAATAAGAGTCAGCACTCCTTGATCATTTACCGCGCTTCCTGAAAAACAGCCGCCTTCGTCGTACCATTCGCTCGGCGCAAGTGCAATCGGTACACGCTCCCAATACACAAGGTCTTTACTTTTCACATGCCCCCAATGCATCGGCCCCCACTTTGGGCTGTCTGGATGAAACTGATAAAACACATGGTACTCCCCGTTCCATTGAATGAGCCCGTTCGGGTCGTTCATCCAGTTTACAGGCGCCATAATGTGATATGCTAAGCGATACGTACTGTTCATTTTTTCTTTTGCTTGTTGTACTCGTCTTTCTGCTTCATAAATGTGCTTCGTATGTTTCGACATACATTTTCCCCTTCCTCTTTGTTTATATATTAGAAAATGAAAAAATATCATGTGTAGAGAACTGTATATTTGAAAACAAAGTTGAGACAAAATGATTGTTTTGCGCATCATATACTTCTTCTAGTTGCAAACGATCGTTATGAAGGACATATTTTTCAATCGTCTGATGCTGATAATCAACAATCCAATATTCCTTTACCCCTGCTTTTTCATAGTAATAACGCTTTAATAATCGGTCATTTCTTGCAGTGCTTGGAGAAAGAACTTCGACAACGAGGTCTGGGGCGCCATAACAACGCTTATTGCGCAGTTTCTCTTTCTCACAAACAACTGAGATGTCCGGTAACACCGTGACATTTTCTTTTCCTTTTTGCTCATCTTGGAAAAGAAGCACGACTTGCAAATTGCTTCCAAACACAAAACAAGGGCTACCTTTTAACGCGAATGTGATTTCCCCAATTACATTCGCTACAACCCCCTCATGTTCGTATGAGGCTGGAGCCATGAGCACAGGAACGCCTTCGTACAACTCCATTCGTCGTTCTCCGACAAGCTCAAAAAACTCTGCAAGCGTATACAGCTGTTTTTCTTCACGCTCACTCATCTATCTCACCTTCACTCGTTTCTACTCATCCATTGTTCCATATGATGCACAGCGATGCCAGAAAAGCTTTTTGTTCGTGCGTAGTGCTTTTGAACAATCGCCAATTGCTCGTTCATGTACGTCTCGTCTTCTTCAAAAAACGAAACGTCATCCCCTTCATCAACCTGTCCTGTTTCAACCCCCACAACAATTTGCTTCCCGTATTTTCTAGCTATTTGCATCTCTTTTTTCACGATGTCAATGATGTCTCTTGCTTGATCACGATATGCCATCATTGTCACACCGTCTGTATTCGCAATCACCCATTCCGCTAAATTGCTGTTTCCATACCGTACCCCATCAAACCAAAACGGTATATCCACTTCAAACCGTAGCGATCGTTCTTTCGCAAGCTCACGCGCTCGTTGTAACACCGTTTGATACGAAGTGATTGCCCCATTTTGATTTGTCCGCCACCACGCATGCAAGTACGGCTCAACGTCTAAATGTACACCGTAAAACTTTTCATTCTTCTCGGCAACGCTTTCATATTCGACCAGCCATCGAAATAAGCGTTCCATTCCTTCTCCATTTTCAATCCAATTTGGCGCCCCATCGAGCGCATACACACGAATACCTTTTTCGGTTGCACGCCGAACAAATTGACGATACGTATCAATCGGAATTTCTTCATCGATTTGCACGTATACATCGCTCACTTGTTTTTCTTGTAAAAAAGAGAAAACGCGATCTTCGTCTTTCACAAATAACCATGGGTTCCAAAGCCACGTTGCATGCACGGGCTGTCTTTCTTGTGCAAACAAATATACTCCTCCCACAACAAGTGCGAATAAAAATACGATGATGCCAACAATTTTTTTCATTGATATCCCTTCCCATGACCTAATTATCTTTATTTTACTACGTCTTGTATAGAAAAGAGAATGACAAAACGACTTTTTTCACATGATATATAAAAAAGCGGGGATGAAAAATGAACGTACTTTTCTTATTTTTGTCTTTGTTGCTCATTACGACAACACCTGTTCACCGAATACATGACGATATTGTTTGGAACGTGCCAACTGATGAAAAAATGGTCGCGATTACGTTTGACGACGGGCCAGACATATTATACACTCCTGACATTTTAACGATTTTAAAACAGTATGACGCCAAAGCTACTTTTTTCGTCGTTGGGTTTCGTGCTGAAAAATATCCGGATATCATTAAGCGACAAATGAACGAAGGGCATGAAATTGCAAATCATACGTATAAACATCTTGATTTTCGCGGCAAATCTAAACAAACGATTGAGGAAGAAATAAAAAAAAGCGAAGATGTGCTATATGACATTACCGGAGAACGCCCGACGTTATTTCGTCCCCCACTTGGCTACTACAACAAGCAGATCATAGATATCGCCAAACAACGAGGTTATACTGTCGTCATGTGGTCAAAACATCAAGACACATATGACTGGCAAAACCCTGGGACGAGACGAATTGTCCGCCGTGTCATTGAACATATTCAGCCTGGACAAATTATTTTGTTTCACGATCACGGAAGCGGTAGCCGGAAACAAACTGTCCAAGCATTAAAAGAAATTTTACCGATTTTAAAAGAAAAAGGATATACATTTGTCACTGTCTCGGAACTGTTAAAACATCATCCAAACTATCGTGATTTAAATTTGTAGCCCCTTCCATATGAGCATATGTTTTGCTTTCTCATACAATCCATTTCATAATAAAAGGGAAAAATATTGGAAAGGAGCATAGAGATGAAAAGTTTACAAGATGCCGCAACGTTACATAACGGTGTCCGTATGCCGTGGCTTGGCTTAGGGGTTTATAAAGTGCAAGAAGGCGATGAAGTCATTCGTTCTGTTCGCACAGCGCTTGAAGTAGGATATCGTCATATTGACACGGCTGCGTTTTATGAAAATGAAGAAGGGGTCGGGCGAGCGATTCGCGAGTCGGCCATTCGTCGTGAAGAAGTTTTTGTCACAACAAAAGTATGGAATTCCGATCAAGGATACGAATCAACATTAAAAGCATTTCATACGAGCTTAAAAAAACTCGGCTTTGATTATATTGATTTGTATTTAGTTCATTGGCCTGTCAAAGAAAAATATAAAGAAACGTACAAGGCGCTCGAAAAGTTGTATAAAGATGGCTTTGTGCGCGCCATTGGGGTGAGCAACTTCCAAATTCACCATTTAGAACATATTCTTGCTGATTGCGAAATAAAACCGATGGTCAACCAAGTGGAGTTTCACCCGCGGTTGACGCAAAAAGAGCTTCTTGCATTTTGTAAACAACACCAAATTCAATTAGAAGCGTGGTCACCACTTATGCGCGGTGGCGAGCTGTTGAACGAACCAACGCTTGTCGACATAGCACAAAAATACGGGAAAACACCAGCTCAAGTCATTTTATGTTGGGACTTACAACACGAAGTCGTCACTATTCCAAAGTCTGTCACGCCTCAACGAATTGCTCAAAACGCAAACATTTTTGACTTTACTTTAACAAAAGAAGAAATGGATGCGATTGACGCGCTAAACGAAAACCGCCGCATCGGTCCCGATCCGGATCATTTTGATTTTTAAAAAGGGGCGACCTATCGTCCCTTATTTTCTTTATCTGTTTTTTGCTGCCTCAACACAGCAACTAAAAGAAGAAGAAATGGGATCACAATTTGAAGTGGAATATGCATATAAATTGTAACGATTTGTAGCCCCTCTTTAATATGTTCAGCAAAATTGCTGGCGATTGCAATGGACAAAAGCAAAACAGAAATACCTAGCGGATAAACAAGACGTTGATATTCTTTAATTTGAAATAAATCTGCCGCTCCGATCACTCCTGCATAAAAAAAGACACCGACTTTGAAAAATCCCCCGACAATGAGTGCAATCATAAATAACACATCTAATCGCTCTAAAAAATTTGCTACACGAATTTCCTGAATCGTATTCAACAAGGGAAAAGTGGAACGTGAAACCGTATCTGCCCCCAATACGGCTATATTCATTGCCATGATGATCGCTAAATTGATGCCACTTAAAAACAAAGCAAGAAACCCTGCCTTCATTACTTTTTCTTGTTTTTGCAAGTAAGGAAAAATCATCGTAAAGACAATCATTTCGCCAAATGGAACATATAGTGTTTGTGTAAATACAACATGAAAAATGGGTTCCCATCCTTCTTCTAATATCGGCTGTAAACGACGAAGATCAACTGCTCCTGCAATGATGATTAGTACAAATCCTAATATAAGTATCCAGTAAAGTGAAAAGAAAAATAATTGACTCGCTCGCGCAATGACTTCAATTCCTTTATAAACAGCATACATTACTGTCAACATCATAACAGTATTTAAAATAAACAAAGGGGTTTCAGGATAGGCAAACGTCAATAGAAGCTCGCCGAAATCGCGTAACACTCGAGCCGCAATGTATAAAAAATAAAGTACATATATAAGCCCCAGTACCTTTCCAAAAAAAGAACCAACAATGCGCTGACTATATGATGTAAGAGGTAGTCTTGGGTAATATGTAAAAAGGCGGTAATAAATGAACAGCAATCCTCCTCCTAAAACCATGCCGCATAAAATAGCAAGCCAAACGTCTTGTTTTGCATCTACTCCAAGTGGAATAACCATGGCGCTACCGTGTTCAAATAAAATGGCAAGCATAAACAATTGTCGCGCACTTATACACGCTCGTTCCACTGCATCTCACCGCCTTTTCACTGAATGTATGAGCGAGTTCTCAATCCTGTTCTTCGAATAAATGAATCGACTTTCACATGAAGTTCTGCTTCAGGGAAATATTTGTTATGCCATGTTTTTTTCATTTCTTTCCATTCCTCTGGATACGTTCGATGAACCACTTCTCCAAATCCAAAAATGTCGCTTTTCTTCTTTTGAGCAGCATGTACTGCCTTTCTCACTTCTTTTTTTATCTCTTGTTGTATTTTTTTTTCGAGCTCTATTATTTGCTTTGGATCTGTGAAGTCCATAGAAATAAATGTTTCGCTAATATCTCCCTCTGTTTTAATAACAACTGATATTATCGGATTTCCGTCTTTTAGTTTTGCTTTTACCTTTGCTTGCGCACGCATAACCTTATAGGACAATCCTTCCTTAGATTCGCCCCAATCAATATTTACATTTGTTTGTTTTACTTTATTAAGCACCCACAATACTCCACGAGCCTCTTCATTTTTCATCCAACCAACAAGCTTCCCATTCTTAAAAACAGCTAATTCAGCAGCGCGAAGACGTGCCGAAGGTTCAATGGTACGAACATTATCTTGTTCGGCTCCCTTTTGCCAATCACCGGCAATACGAAAACTACTTATGACCACTTCTTTTCCATCAAGTGAAAAATTTTCTATTATTTCCCTTATGCGAGTATCAACGTTTTCTCCTAACAAACCTTTTGTAAATTGCAATGTTTTAATTATTTGATTTGCAGGAATTTTATCGATCGGTGTAAGTACAGATAATAATTGTTTCGCTGTTTGCTTACGCGCAATAATAATATTCGCTGCAGGTCGAAACTGGGGATTGCGCTCAACAGCATCAAAAATTTGCTGAATCCCTTCTTTCGCAAGCTCCTCCCCAATGACAACAAGGTTTGTATGAGAATAATATGGAATGCGTGATATTTGTTTTGACGCCTTCCGACTTGCCTCCACTAACGTATCGCCAGTTGATGTATATAAGGCAACGGGAAGTCCTGCGCTCCCTCCTCCTCTTTGAGTCGCCCCTGCTACGTTTCCAGGATTGACAATTTGGAATGTCGACATATATTTTCCATCCCTTTTATCTATACCAACTGCGATAATGAATGCTAAGTCTGTCAGCTCTCTTTTGCTCCAACAACCGTAAATAATACACATAAATAACAGGACAAAGATGAGAAAAAGATATCGTTTAATTTGAATCCCCTTCTTTCTCTGCTCGTTGAGGCGGCTTTGGACGTTGCCCATCCTTTTGACGAACCGTGTCTGTATTCATGATTAAGTGAGGTCTCTCTTTTAAACCCCATAACGGAAAACGTATAAATGTATCACCTATATTTTCTAAAATAAGGGGGGCAAGTGGTGCCATGTATGGCACTCCAAATGAACGAAGACTACATAAATGAATAGTCATTAAAATTACGCCAATCAAAATGCCATAAAAACCAAATAGAGCAGCTAATACCATTAGGGCAAAACGAATTAAACGTGCGGAAATAGCAATTGCAAACGACGGCGTCGCAAAGCTAGCAATTGCTGTGATGGACACAACGATAACCATAGCGGACGAAACAAAACCTGCTTCTACAGCAGCTTGTCCGATGACGAGCGCCCCAACAATCGATACAGCCTGTCCAACAGCCCTTGGCAAGCGCACTCCAGCTTCACGCAAAATTTCAAACGTCACCTCCATGAGTAATGCTTCAATAAAAGCTGGAAAAGGAACCGCTTCACGTTGTGCAGCAATTGCAATGACAAGGGAAGTAGGAATCATTTCTTGATGAAATGTCGTCAGTGCAATATACACAGACGGTGCAACAAGGGAAATAAAAAAAACGAGCATACGTAAAAAACGCAACGCTGTCGCAATATCAAAGCGTGCATAATAATCTTCTACAGCTTGGAAAAATTGTATAAATACGGTTGGGACAATAAGGACAAATGGTGTCCCTTCTACAAAAATAGCGATTCTTCCTTCCAACAAATTGGCCGCAACACTATCTGGTCTTTCCGTATGATAAACAGTTGGAAACGTTGTAAATGATTCATCTTCAATCAGTTGTTCAATATATCCAGATTCAAGAACGCCATCTATACAAATGCGTCGCAATCGACTACGCACTTCTTCAACAATTTTGTCATTTGCAATTCCTTTAATATACATGATACGGACATTTGTTTGTGTCACTTCACCTAGTGTAATGGCTTCTACCCACACATGTGGATTTTGAATTCGTCGTCGAACCATAGCAACATTTGTTGCTAACGATTCTGTAAAACCCTCACGTGGCCCTCGAATAGATAGTTGTGTACTCGGCTCTGTAATCGCACGATACTCACCACCTTTTACTGATACACCAATTGCCTCTAGCATCCCATCAATAAATAAAATGACTTCCCCAGACATAAGCGAGGAAAATATGTCGTGCCATTGCTGAATGCGCCGTGCTGTATTAGTTGTAGCTATTTTTTGTTCAATATAGTCTAGACCGCAACTACTTGAAGGAAGTGATAATTGTACACTTATTTCAAGCAATAATTGCTGAACGATATGTTCATCAACCATTCCGCTTACAAAACAAAGTGCAGCAGGAAAATTATCATCCTTTCCAAGTAAAAAACGGCGGATGATGATATCTGCACTATTTCCAGTAATATCTCGAACTTTTTCTATGTTTGTATGTAAATCTTGATCAATCGTTCCGTATATGCCGTTTGGTGCTAATCCCCCATATGCATGCGTATCCTTTTCTTTCTTACCCTTCGATCGTGTCCACATCTTTCCTCCTCCATCCATTGTCTCCTTGATGGTTAGAATAAGCATATAATGCATATATTATGCAAAAGGAATAAACGTAAAAAATGGTCAGATGCTAAATAAAAAGTGCAGCCATGGGGATGAAGTGATGAAAACTATCGTGGTTTGTATCGCTATTTCTATGTTGTTAGGCGGTATAGCGATTAGCATGAATTTATTGCTAGGAATGAGCATTCATCAAGCTTGGTTTGACATTTTCAATCCTTTTCAAGTAATGGAACCAATTGAAGTAGCCGTTTTGTTCTCACTTATCAGTTTATGGATATTTAACACATGCCTTCACCTGTTTCGAAAAACGAAGCAACATAAAAAACCCGAACAGCGTCCGCATTAAGCGAACACCGTTCGGGTTTTTTCTTTTCTCATCCCTAAAGGAACGTATATACAAAACGGTTCACTTTCCATATAATCACCTGTGACTGCATAGGCGCGAGCGCGGGATCCGCCACAAACGTAGCGAAACTCACAAATGCCGCATTTTCCTTTATATAAGTCTGGTTGGCGCAACTGTTTCATCACTTCCGATTCACGATAAATATACGATAACGGTTGCTCGCGTACGTTGCCGCATACGATTGGAAGCAAGCCGCTTGGCATGACATCTCCTGTATGTGAAACGAAAACGAAACCGTTGCCGTCATTGACGCCTTTTGGCGCCCGTTTTAAGCCGTCAATCATTGAAGCATGATCGGTCGTAATCGCATGCTCATAACGAATATCCCCTGCTTCAATTCGTTTTTCGCGCATTTTTTGTTGAATGACAACACGACGATAATGTTGTGCTGCTGTCGTTTTTATATCATACGGTGCCGTTTTACTTAACTCATACAACCAACGGAACACTTGTTCATGTTCCTCCGGGCTAATGCAATCGCCCATTTGTCCACGGCCGGTCGGAACGAGTAAAAAAATATACCACATTACTGCCTTTAACTCTGCAACTAATTTCGCCATTTGTTCTAAATGATCGTAGTTATAGCGCGAAATGACTGTATTAATTTGTAATGGCATATGTAGCTCATTTAAATAACGAATGTTTTCGATCGTTAAATCAAACGAACCCGGTGTACCGCGAAATCGGTCGTGAATGTCAGCGGTCGGTCCGTCTAAACTAAATGCCCAGCGCGACAGTCCAATCTCTTTTGCCTTTTTCATTTTTTCTTTCGTCACATTTGGTGTCGCACTCGGTGTAATCGAAACGCGCATCCCTTTTTTCATCGCATACGATGCAAGATCAAACAAATCTTCGCGCATCATACAGTCGCCACCTGTAAACACAAGCATCGGATTGTTCATCTCATATATGTCGTCGATAAGATGAAGCCCTTCTTCGTGCGTTAACTCACACGGATCTGGGACAGGTTGGGCATCGGCACGACAATGTACACATTTTAACTGGCAAGCTCTTGTCACTTCCCAAATGACGATAAACGGATTTTCGTTATAATCTACCGCACTCGCATGTTCATGCATATGTCATCACCAGCTTTTCGTGTTATTTTTCACATTCATTATAGACTTATTTTTTCATCATGCGTTCGTGCGTTTTTGACGACTTTTTAAACAAAAAAATCTCCACAAAAATCGTGGAGATTACGCAAAATAAACAATATAAATAACTGCCGCGAGCACGATGCGATAAATGGCAAATGGCACAAGGCGAACGCGGTTAATTAAACGCAAGAAAAAGCGAATGGCTAACAATGCAAAAACAAAAGCACTAATAAAACCGACAATGAAAAATGGTAAAGCATCCATCGTAATGTACTGCCAGTTTTTTAACAACGAAATGGCGCTTGCTCCAGCCATAATTGGCACAGCCATAATAAATGTAAAATCAGCGGCAGCGCGATGACTCATTCCGACAAGTACGCCACCTGAAATGGTCGACCCCGAACGAGAAAACCCTGGCCAAAGGGATAAGCATTGGACGAGACCGACAATGAAAGCTTGCTTATACGTTATATCATCTACTGTTTGCGCTACTTTCGTTCGTTTTCCGAAACGGTCTGCTGCGATCATCAACAACGCTCCAAGCATGAGCCCAATGAGCACCGTTTCCGTCGAAAACAAATGTTCATCAATATAGTCTTCAAATAAAACACCCAACACACCAGCAGGTAAAAGACCGATAAAAATGTGCATAAGTGTCAACCGCGGTCCTTTTCTCACTTCGCTTTTTCGTAAATAAAGCAATTCGAAAAATTTATCTTTAAACACTACAACAGCAGCTAAAACGGAACCGAGCTGAATGACGACTTTAAACGTATTTGCCCCATACTTTCCTAAAAAGTCGCTTGACTTTAGCCACATATCATCAACGATAATCATATGACCTGTCGATGAAACAGGCGCAAACTCTGTCACCCCTTCGACTAGCCCTAAAATAAGCGCTTTCATTAACTCGATTATATGCATGTATGTTCATCCTTTCTAAAACGGTAAAATATGTATAATCCCTTCCATTTGCCTACTCTATTGTACTACAAACCTTCCGTTTCTACTACATGTACATAAAAATCATATCATTTTTTAAAATAATTATATAACAGTTGTTGATTTTTTATTTCTGTTATAATACAATATAACTAACAAAAGCAACGTGTGAAAGGAGTTTTGTTTATGGATATGTACACAAAAGCTTACCAAAGATACGTTGAAAAATGTAATGAATTCGGAATCGAGGCGATTGACTTAATCGAATTTATTCGCAACTTAACAACTGAACAAGTGAAACATATGTTGCAACATTAAAGATTGGAGTGAAACGATGAACGGAAATGCGGATGTGAACGTATAGATCCCCCATTTTATTCTGTAAACAGAATAAAATGGGGGGTTTTTATAATTTTTAAATAAAAATATCATTTTTACTTTACTATTAAATATTAATTTAGTATAATTCTAATGTAATCATTATTATCAACCTCAACAAGTGAACAGCATCATATTTCATTTATACGTAGGAAAGGAGAATAAAAGAATGGAAAACAAATGCCCGTTCCATGGAAGTGTGACGAGTCATGCTTCAAACAAAACAACAAACAAAGACTGGTGGCCGAATCAACTAAACTTAAGCATTCTTCATCAACACGACAGAAAAACGAATCCCCATGACGAAACGTTCGATTATGCAGAGGAATTTCAAACACTCGACTATTGGGCGTTAAAAGAAGATTTGCGTAAACTCATGACGACAAGCCAAGATTGGTGGCCTGCCGACTACGGACATTACGGCCCACTGTTTATCCGCATGGCTTGGCATTCTGCAGGGACGTATCGCATTGGCGACGGACGAGGCGGTGCTTCAACGGGTACGCAACGGTTCGCCCCATTAAACAGTTGGCCAGACAATGCGAACTTAGATAAAGCACGTCGCCTGTTGTGGCCGATTAAACAAAAATACGGCAATAAAATTTCGTGGGCAGATTTAATTGTGTTAGCCGGCAACGTGGCGATTGAGTCAATGGGTGGAAAAACGATCGGTTTTGGCGCTGGTCGCGAGGACGTATGGCATCCAGAAGAAGACATTTATTGGGGAGCGGAAAAAGAATGGCTCGCCTCAGAACGCTATACAGGCGATCGCGAATTAGAAAATCCGCTTGCCGCTGTTCAAATGGGGCTGATTTATGTCAACCCAGAAGGTCCTGATGGCAACCCAGATCCGCTTGCGGCGGCACGTGACATTCGCGAGACGTTTAAACGGATGGGAATGAACGACGAAGAAACAGTGGCGCTCATCGCAGGCGGACATACGTTTGGGAAGGCGCATGGGGCTGGTGCTGCGTCGCATGTCGGCCCTGAGCCAGAAGCAGCTCCGATTGAAGCGCAAGGGTTAGGATGGCTTAGCTCGTACGGAAAAGGAAACGGTCGCGATACGATTACAAGCGGTCTGGAAGGCGCTTGGACGCCAACACCTACGCAGTGGGATAACAGCTATTTACAATTGCTTTTTGAATACGAATGGCAGTTGACGAAAAGTCCAGCTGGTGCGTATCAATGGGAAGCGGTGAATATAAAAGAAGAACATTTAGCGCCTGATGTGGAAGATGCCAATGTGAAAGTGCCGCCGATGATGTTGACGACGGACTTAGCGTTACGCTTTGACCCGATATATGAAAAAATTGCTCGTCGCTTTTATGAACATCCAGAAGAATTTGCGGATGCGTTTGCTCGTGCTTGGTTTAAACTCATTCATCGCGACATGGGGCCGAAAACGAGATATCTCGGTCCAGAAGTACCGAAAGAAGATTTCATTTGGCAAGACCCGATTCCAGAAGCAGAGGTTGAATTAACGGATGCGGAAATTGAAGATATCAAAACGGAAATTTTACATTCAGGGTTAACGATTAGCGAACTTGTGAAAACCGCTTGGGCATCCGCTAGCACGTTCCGTAACTCCGATAAGCGTGGCGGAGCGAACGGTGCGCGCATTCGGCTTGCGCCGCAAAAAGATTGGGAAGTAAACGAACCAGAGCGACTTGCGAAAGTGCTTGCCGTTTATGAAGACATTCAACGCGCGCTCCCTAAAAAAGTGAGCATCGCCGATTTAATCGTACTTGGTGGCAGTGCGGCGGTCGAGAAAGCAGCGCGCGATGCTGGCTTTGACGTCCACGTACCGTTTATGCCTGGACGAGGCGATGCTACGGAAGAACAAACGGATGTGGAAAGCTTTGCGGTATTAGAACCGTTCGCGGACGGATTCCGCAATTATGAAAAGAAAAAATATCGCGTCAGCCCTGAGGAATTGCTTGTCGATAAAGCCCAATTGCTCGGCTTAACCGCCCCAGAGATGACGGTATTAGTCGGTGGCTTACGTGTGTTAGGAGCGACGTATCGCGATCTTCCTCACGGTGTATTTACAGATCGCATCGGTGTGCTCACAAACGATTTTTTTGTCAACCTCGTCGATATGAACTATGAATGGGTACCGAAAGAAGACGGCATTTACGACATTCGCGACCGGAAAACGAAGGCTGTTCGTTGGACCGCCACTCGTGTGGACTTAATTTTCGGCTCAAACTCGATCCTTCGCTCATACGCTGAATTTTACGCCCAAGACGACAACAAAGAAAAATTTGTCCGCGACTTTATTCAAGCTTGGGTGAAAGTGATGAACGCTGACCGTTTCGACCTTCGGAAAAAAACAAAAACATCGGTTACGATTTAAAGGAGAAAAAGCAGGTGGACGATCGTCTTCCCTGCTTTTTTATTGTTTAGTACGAACAGCTGTTAATGCATCAAGCAATTTTTCAGCCCGTTTAAGAACATCGATCGTACTTGTCAAATCAAGTATCCCATCTTTGTTTGTTATTATATAGTTTTCTAAAACTGCCACCGTCATATATCTTCCGTTTCCGAATCGACTTGGCTTCTTCACATGTAGTTGAAAATCCCTCGATTTCTCGAGCACTTTCTGGCACCAATTCGTACGAAGATACGCCCTTTTTTCTTTGTCAGCTACTTCAATTTTAACACATAATTTTTCTTGTTCTAGCTGCAGATAGAGCTGACAATCACCTCCGTTTTTCCAATGCCACCAAAATCCATAAAAACCACCTTGCGGGTTAGAAACATAATCCCACTCCCCTAAAATACCCGCGTTTTGAAGTTCACTATAAAACCCTTGCCACGCAAGTCCTTTCCATTCATTTAAAGGAGCTGTTTTGTATTTGTTATAAGCTTCTTCAATCGATAACAGATGTTGATAATAGTCATTGAATATGGAATCTGTGATATTTCGTTTATATCCCTCTTGTAAAATCGCTAACATATCTTTCCGTAAAAACGGCTTGTACCCTGCGGCTTCCACTGTATCGTAATTACTTTGATTTCCTATTTTGTAGTAGATAGGAAGTTGATAATGATACCCTCGCTTTTCTACCGCCGCACGATATCGCGCCAGTTGATTCGTATGATCGCGTGTATATGTTTTATCTTCTATGAGAATGGCATATTTGTGATTTATAACAGCTAATATATCTAAACCATCGACTTGTCTAGTAATGGAAATGTGCTCGATGTTTGGACAAAGCTGTCCGTGCTTTTGAAATATCGCTTCAATAAAACTTTTTCCTATGTCATGCAATGGTGGATTTATCTCAGAAAATTCATGGTTTGCCCAATCGATTAACCAGCATAAAAAAGCATCTTGTGATAGCTCACTTGTGGCGTACGAAAATAAGTTAGGTTTATTCATCGTTTCTTTTCTCCTTTTGACATAACCGATATGTAAACTCATTTCTCATAAATAACGATCCCGTCACGCTCAATTTAGCGAACAGTGACAGGCACTGTTCGATATTCGTATCAATCACAAACTTACGATTAGAGCTCATACAACTCTCCCGCCATCGACATATTCAGCAAACTTATCGAAAGTGGTTCCGGATAGTCCTGTCAATCGATAGGCTTCACGGTAAAGGAGCGCTCCTTCCTTTGCAGCTCGTATCACCGCTTCGGCAAAACGGCGACCAATGCGCATATTTTGAATAGCATAAAAGTTACCCCCACCGTCCGTTTTTGTTTCTTCCTCTTCTTGTCGAAGTCGCTTAACATACGCTTCATAAAACAAAAAGAACTCTTCTTTTGCAATGAGTTTTAAGTCTAGAGCTCTGCGGGCGGCCACAATTTCACTAATTTTAAAATGGCGGGCAATTTGTTTAAAACGATCTTCTGAAGTGCCGACACGCTTCCATAAATGAAACAATTCGTCTTCAGGGGCAAGAAACTCCGCTGCAGCTTCGTTACACATATTTTCAATTTTAATATCAGCAGGTTGAAGATTGGCTAAATCGAACGCAGCGCTCGCCCCATACCAAACATGGGCAAGTTCGTGTGCCAGCGTAAACATTTGCGCTGCCTTCCCATCTCTTCCGTTCACAAATATGAAAGGAGCATAATCATCAATAAGGACAAAGCCGCGAAACTCAGCAACGTCTAATTTTCGATGCGTATTATTGCCGACTATTCCGTTAATGACTACAACAATTCCAATATCTTCAATTTTTTTAATAAGAGTTCGTAAAGCTTCCTGCCAATTCGGTTGCTTCGATGCCCAATCATTTTCTAAACCTAACGTTTTTCTCATATTTCTGGCAACAAGTTTTGGATTCGTTGATAAGTTCGCACGACCTACATAATCCAGAGGTTGGTTGCCTAGTCGAATTAAATAATCGCGCATCCATTGTTGCCGTCTCTCCATCGTTTGAACCGTTTCCAAAAGATTCGGACTCGGTTGCCCGGCTCCTTCATCCTTCACCGTTCGATAATGGGGAATACTCAACTTCTCCTCAGGTGGATTTGAAAGAAAGAAATAACCAAGAGGAATAGAAGTCGCTTTGGCAAGCTTTTCGAGTTGCTTCAGCGTCGGTTGGCTCTCTTGGCTAATCCATTTATCGATATGAGGAAACTGATCTTTCAGCTTATCCAAACGATCCGCACGTTTCATCGCCCATTGCAAGACGCTCGGTTTTACCTCAACCTTCGTCATTATTCCCACCCCCTATTACATATAATATAACACAAATACTGGAAAAGAAAGATGAGTAATTAAAATTAAGCCAACTCACTTTTTTATCTTTTAACATAGCTCCGAGAAAAAATTCCCACTTCAAGAGTTAGCTAATTGCCGATTAGTTTATCAGTCACTAAATTTATTTGTCAAATTTTTTTACAACACCAAAAAAGGACGCCTAAGCGACGTCCTTTTCGCAACGCAAAATCGATCATTCCATCTGCTTCGATTTCACTTTTGACACTCTCTCCACTTTGACAACTTTTCGATCAACACGACGTAAATCATTTCGACCAACATAACATAAATCGTTTCGATCAACACGACGCAAATCACGTAACATTCTTGATAAGTCTCTCGATTGAGTAAGCACCGCTTGAATGAGTTGCACCGTTCCATAACAAGCATCCGTATCTAATCTTTCGTTGTCTGTATGTTCCCACTCGTATCCTGCAGATAAGTTTACGCTTTGAATGCCATGTTCTGCCCAAATTCTCGTATCGCTACTTCCACCAGCCGTACATGTCCAATGAGTCAATCCAATGTCACGAGCTACTTGTTCAAAAAACTGTCCGTAGCGAATATCGCAAAACGGTTGAATGGTGCCACATGATGTGACGATATCACCACTTCCCCGCCGATCAACAACAATCGCTGCATCAACGTCCCATAGAAAATATTCCTCTAGATTCCGCGCTCCAACAAGTCCGCACTCTTCTTCTACGGTAAAAACAAATTTTATCGTTCCGTTAAATGAAGATGTGTCAAGCCATTTCGCCATTTCAAGCAACACCGTCACTCCAGCGCGATCATCCGCCCCTAAAATCCCTTCACTACTCGACCAAATCGCTCCTTGTTTCACAATTGTTCTTCCTGGCGCAAATGCTTCTACCGTATCTAAATGAGCGTTCAACAAAATCGTCGGTCCATGTCCTGTTTTGCATTTCTTTTGTGCAAGCAAGTTTCCGTATTGATCTGTTGTGATGCGATCGACATATGGCGCAAGTTTCTCATATACGGCCGAGCGAATATTATGTTCATTTCCGCTCTCCCCTGAAATGCTAAGCAACTCTTCCAATGTATGCAAAAACAACATTTTCTGGATATATTGTTCTTCTTGTTCTAACCAATCGATTTGTACTTTCCGCATGTTCTCCGCGAGATCAAGAAGTCGTTCTCTGTTCATCCGAAGCGTGACCCGATGAGGATAAGACTGTAATAAATGAGCATTAGCGTGTAGTGCACGGAACAACTGCATGACTTTCTCCATGTTTGTTTGGTTATCAAAATATATACGCGGTAATCCCTCCCCGTGACCATCACAGCAAGAAACGGTACGTAACCCCAAACGATTCAACTCACGAATGATACCGCTCATATACGTATCCAACTCAAACACTTTCGGCTCTTCTAGCCCTAGTGACTCGCTAACTCCGCGCCCCGGAACATCGACTGCTTTCAGCCATTGTTTTTCACTAATCGGCGGACGAGCAATTGTTAATACACCGTCACAGAACGTATAATCGACATTCGCTACGTCCAAACTTGTCAATAAAAACTCGACGTTTTCTTTTCTCTCGTTTGTGCAAATAAACTCATTCGGACTTTTTTCCTCTAAAATAAAACCTTGACGAATAAATAATTGGTTCCATGTTTTCATGGCGTCATCACTCCTTTTCGTTATTTACAAGTTCAATATAAAAAAAGAGCGATGACACACATGTCATCACCATTCATCGTCAAACATAAACGTATAATCACTGCGATACATAATGATATAATCGACAAGACCGTTATAATAGTAGGCCGTTTCTCCTCGACATGAGCATGAGTCGATGATCGTAGACACTCCAATACGTCCTAGCTTTTCCCGAAGACGCTTTACTTTTTGAACGAACGTATTTGTAGGAATGTCCCCATTCCGTCTCGATTGGAAAAATACCTCCGTATCATATTTCGTTGCCGGACGCTCTTTGTTTGTTTCCACTAAAAAATAACAAAGCATTTCCGCAGGATCGCGTGGCAAACATACTTCGCTACCGTGATAAGATACAACATTTTCGCGATCGGAAAAATAAAGAACGACTGTATTTTTAGGAGGATTCATCATCACTTGTTCACATTGTTCTTTTGAACAATACTCTTTTCCACTCGCCGTCCATTTCGTAAATGCTTGCATCGTTAAAATGTTTTCATTTCGCTGCAACCATTCATGCAAAAACGAAAGTTCCGCAGGTTTCTCTTGAGCGCTTATGTAATCAGGAAATTGCGCTACTGATTGATACGTTTTTTCCGCGATAAACAAGGCGCTATTCGCCAAATAAAGATGCGCATAATATAGCTGTCGTTCATTTAAACAAAACTCGCGATTCGAATACGTCTTTTGATATTCAAGCGCTTGTTCAAAATAACGAAGCGCCTCTGTGTAGCGCTGTTCGTTATACGTTAAAAACCCGAGACGATAATAGGCAATCGGATTTTCCGAATCATATCTCAACGCTTTTTGAAACGCTGTTTTCGCCATACGCTCGTCTTTTCTAAGCTGTGTTTTCAAATATGTTCCATAATGAATCAAATAACTCACGAGCTGTTTTTTCACATACTCAAACCCATGTTCCTCTTTTTCCTCTGCTGAACAACGGGATAAGTAACGGACCATTTTCTCATACACATCGACAATTTCATAATAAACCCAATCTTTTGCCTCACCGCTATTTAGCTCTTCAAGAAGTTGTTCTTCGCGGTCGTATAATGTATCTAAGGTTATTTCGGATCGTCTCATGAAATTCTCCTTTCAAAAGAACAAAGTTACGAACCGTTTACGTTTTCTTCCTTTTTCTTCTGCAATCTGCTCGTGCGAACTTGCTCGAAATACCGTGTGAATTCGGACTCTCCTGAATAAGACAAACATAAGTATTCTTTCGCCCGTGTCATGCCGATATACAATAACGATACTTCCCGTTCACGGTCTTCTTCGAGTGCAAATGGCATGTTGTCCACATTGACAATAAACACCGCTTGAAAATCAAGTCCTTTACTACTTTCAATTGTGCTAATTTTAACGGTTTCTTCATCGCGGGAAAATTTTCGCTTTGTTGTTTCATCTTCCGCGAGCCAATAATAAGGGATTTGCTCTTTTTCCAACGTTCGCTTGATGACATCGATGATGCTTTGTTTATGCGTTCGTTTCACTCGATACAAAATAAGCATTTCCGAATACGGCACGTTTCTCTCTTCACGTAACCGTTTCATTTGCTTCGCAACAAATTT
Source organism: Anoxybacillus sp. EFIL (assembly GCF_013096955.1). Lineage (NCBI taxonomy): Bacteria > Bacillati > Bacillota > Bacilli > Caryophanales > Anoxybacillaceae > Anoxybacillus > Anoxybacillus sp. EFIL. Next base: position 76,227 of record NZ_SDLH01000004.1, read on the forward strand.
CATCTCTTCCCCAAAGTTCGTTTCTTTTACAATTGCCGGCTCCGGCCCTTTCCGCCGCGTACTTTGTGGGGCGATAATTTCCCCTTCGAACTCGCCCAGAACATAGACAACTTTTTTCTTATCATCGCTAACGGATGAAAAAGCTTTCACCACGGAGTAGATGTTGCTCTGTGCCATTGCAGAAATGTTCGACATGCTGCTTCAAACTATAAGCATCGTCAGCCCCAACTCCTACAAAAAACACGTTGTTTCCTTTAACAATATCCACACTTTCAAATAATGAGCAAACATCCAAACTTTACTTATATTCAATGTTCGCTTTTGGAACTGGATCTCCTGTCCACTTGAACTTAATATAGACGTCTTCTCCGGTAAATTGATCCTTAACAACTTTATCTAAACGTCCGCTTGATATTATTTGATAAATTTCATACTTCATGACATTTTCCCATGAAGTGGCCGTGTAGCGGTTATCATAAAGAAATATGTTATCACTATATTTTCTCCAAATTAGAATATCATCACCATACATGTGATATTCGTACGGAAATTCTTTTGTCGGTTTTTTTAGTTTAAATGGCTCATTAGGGAGATCTAATCGTTCTTTTTTTGAAGTCCAAAAGACAAAATACTTTAATTTCGGAGTGGTAATTTTATAAATATCAAAATTTACAATCTTCACACTATCCGCTCCTATCGTTCATGACTGTTTCTTTTCTGTATTCACTTGATATAAAGCAACGATCATAAATACACAGATAATGCTAATTCTCTAGCTTTTTAATCGTGCTGACAACAGAATGACGCGTCAAGATGCAATCTCTATATTACAAAAAAATTCTGTATTTTTATTTTAAACAAAGGTCATGTCCCAAAGTTTTTCCCTTTTCTTTGCCAGGAAACTCTTAAAAAGTCACAGTAAGATATTTATTCCTCATTAAAAAGCTCATATGCATCCACTATTTGTTCAAACGTTCCTTCGTCTCTCACCGGAAATAGCGGTCTTCTTAACGCATGCGCTTGGTAGCACTCGTAATAGATGACGGTGTTAATCGTACCAAGGATGACTTTTTCTTCCGGTTTAACCGACACAGAGTAAATTGGACAACGTAATTTTTCAAAAATTACCGACATACAATTTTCATCCTTTTAAAAAAAATTATGCAATCCCTTTCCCAGGGAAGAGGGATTTGCTTAGAAAGGGATGGCCCCAGAATATTTTTACTACAATTGTCGTTAGTAGCTATATCTTTATATCTGGACTCCATAAGTTATCAAAACCGTTCACAGTCGAGTAGTGATACAAATTTTGTAACTTTTCTGGTACGTACATTTCAAAATTTCTTTCGACTATATCTTCCTTTAGCGTAACAAGTTTCTCATTCCGTTCAATGAGGGCATTCAAAAACGGCGTTTTAGCGACACGGTCTCGTTTTGAAATATTGCAATTACGACATGCTAGCACTAAATTCCACAAATGATCCGCTTGCACAAAGCTCCACGGGATAAAATGATCAACGTGAACAATCGATCGCTTACCTAATGTTTTTCCGCAGTAAAAGCATGTATTCTCTCCAAAAGAAATGAGAATATGATAAAATTCATCGAGTGAGGACCTTTTGGATACGTTCTCTACTTTCGTTAATATATGAACGGTATCTTCTGCTTTATTATATTTTTCTAAAAACAAAGCAAGATGATAATTTGTTAAATATGTAAGCACTCTTTGATACTTCAGCATAAATTGGTATACCTTATCATTCAACTTCATGTACTCTTTCTTCAAATCAAATTCATAAATAACGCCTTGTGAATCTCCATAGAGCGCTCCAATTACGTAACGTTTCGCCTTTATTTTTACCTTTTGTATCACTAGTGTTGCATAAATATTGTCTTAATTTTCAGTTTTATTATTTTTCCTGTTTAGAGCCAAAAAGGTAAATACCCAATCAAAGGTGGCTCCATCCATTTGGAAATTTATTGACAATCAGACCTGTGCGACGACGACAATTTACTTATTAAGGGATAGCTTTTCCTTCAATTTTTCGAAGCCAGATATGCGCTGGTTTCCACAATGCAGCCCTTAAATAACGGCTAATTTGTAAGGTTTTTCGCGTACTATTTGTTTCGATTTGTGCCAGAACATGTAGGCAAAAAACAATAAGTGCAATAAACACTTGATTTTGAATCGCCCATTCACTTTGACCATAGAATTTTTTGATGCTGAGATGTTGTTTGATCCATTTAAAAAACAGTTCAATTGCCCATCGTGATTTGTACATCTCGGAAATTTCTTCGGCGCTTAAATCAAAACGATTTGTGATTAAATGGAGTTCATTTCCTTTTGAATCCATCACTTTTAGAAGGCGAAAGTAATTTTCAGCACGGTTTTGAGTTGTGCCAATCAATACCATTTGATCCGACAAAACACTCGTATCTTCGGGTAGTTTAAAATCATAAACTTCCCGGATAACAGCGTTTTTCCGTAGTCTGGAAAGAAAGAAGTAGCCGTCATCCGTCATACGATCAAAGCGCTCATAGTCTAGATAGCCACAGTCAAACACATACATGCATTCTTTGTCATCCACCATGATTTCAAGCTGTCCACGGTCATGTTCTCTTGCCGTTGTCATCAAAGCTTTTTCAGGATAGGATATCCCCTTTTCCATAAACACAAGGCGCAAATGCAGCTTTACACCAGCCTTTGTTTTGCGAAACTCCGCCCATTTATGATTGGTCAAATTAAGTGGCAATGTGCTTGAATCAATGATTTTTAAAGGCATGACCCGTTTTGTGTAGTGTGTTTTGGCATGAATTTTTGCGACTAAATCAAGAAAAAGCTTTTGAAATAGATCTGGATTTATACCATTTAATCGCCGTGACAACTGTGAAATACTAATAGAATTAAGATCGACCCCTTTTTGCAGTTGGTCATCAAAAAGGCAATCGCTTAGCGCATGGAGACTTTCGATTTCTTCCAATTGCGCAAAAAGCAGTAATTTTAGAAATGACTCTGTCGTTAATTTTTTCGTATAGTAATCTAATTTCATCGTTTTCACCTGTTCTTCAAATAATTGAAGATTTATTGGCGAAAACCATTGTCCAAATGAAGTTTTTCGTGTAATCTTGTCCATGCGTATGTCCTTTTTAGTGGATTTGGATGGGTTACCACCTGACTTATCCATTATAAAGGACTTTTTCTTTGCACAAAATAAAATAAGTGAAGATTCCGAGTCTTTTTAATATTAAAATTTAATTAATGCAACGCTAGTGCTTTTGTATAAGTTCTAGCTGTAGGACCAAAGAAATTTTGTCAAACCGAAAATCACTCGGGATTTCATACTTCTTTTGAAAACCTGTTAACACTTTCTCGATTTCGGAATTCTTCATTGAATGGTTGGCTTGTCTTAAATGATGATGAATAACTAAATTCCAGTAAATTTTTGTGAACGATTCAAACAGACGATCATAACTCAATTCTAGGTTTCCGTTCACGCTATATAAATTTTCAATAAGTGCTTTAATAAGTCCAAACTTATAAGTAGTTGTATTTTTTGATTTAGACGAAAAAAATACATTGAACATTTGCCAAATTTGTTGTTCTGTTAAGTATTGTTCTTTGATTTTCCCAATCTGTAAATCCCAGCCCACCTTAACTCCCCCTCAATCGATAGGGATAACTATAGAACAAAAGCACGTTTGTATTTATACTAAAAACCACCCATGGTACTAGATAAAATCGGGTAAGTATAAACATAACCCTTACCTGTGGGATAAAAGTGTTATTCAACATTTGACAGGAGAATTCCCGCATAAGACGATTTATATTTTGGTTACAGTAGATAAAAAATTCAAAAACAATATACCGCCATTCTCTTTTTTGTTTCTCCCCAACTCTCATCCACTCGAATGTATTTACGACACCGCAATCGTCATTTCGTGACACAAGAAAATACAGTAACCATGGCCGTTCATCTACTAGGAAAACTGTTGGGCTGCTCATTTGAACACGCATCGTATCACTTTGTGACTGGAAATCTGTTCGGTATTCAAACTTTTCTTGAACGTTCAACGTTCCCGATACAATCGCCGTTGTCGATGGCTACGCTACGTGACCGAATGAATTCAACCTGAGATCGGCAAACGTGGACAACACTATACCTATGGGGTCGTAGATAGCATGCCGATCGAGTTGTGTCGTCACGCCAGAATACAACGTGTCCAGTATTTCAGGATTTAAGGTGGCATCCAACGGCATCTTTTTTGATTTATCTACTTGTCACACCAGAGCTAGTTAAGCTCTGGCGTTCAACTAGCTCTATGGGCTAAAACCATACATCACCATCTTCTGGGTCCAGTGGTTCTAACAAATATTCACCATAGAAAAAATCTTCACACCCTTTTTCACAGTAGAACCAAGCAATATCGTCATCTATTCTTACTTTTGCTTGTGCATCACATTCATCACATTTAATATTCTCTTTTTTTATTTTTTCTTCAAGTATATCTATCAAACAATCTTCGCACATCATTTCGATATGGTTTATTCTCAAATCACCAGTTTTAAATAATTCGATACCCTCGCGGTTACAATTTATACACTTTTCCATTTTTGCAGCTCCCTCTATTTCACCAAAAAAGTTGTAATTCAGTGCTATTATATGATAAATTAAGTAATGGTTCAATATTACGTACGTAACAAGAGGGGTTTACATATATGGATTATAATTTCACATACAATTTTCCAGCTGTACGTGGTATTCAGGCAAATCGCGAGTATTATGTTGCTATGTGTCCCCTAAAACTAATACCTAAAATTTTTTTGTTTGATGAAGAAGAAATTCCTCCTGAATTTCGCGCCCAACGTCTGTTAAACAAGCACAGGATACCTGAAATAACTAGGTACATATTGGAAAATCCGAATGATTATGTGTTTTCTTCTATTACTGCCTCTGTAGATGGTGAAATGCATTTTGTTCCATATGAAGATAAAAATAACAAAAATATCGGAAGACTTGTCATTAACATGGATGCCCGATTTCTTATCAACGATGGTCAACACCGTCGAGCAGCTATTGAGGAGGCTATCAACATAAATCCTGATTTAGGAAATGAAACTATTTCTGTAGTCTTCTTTCATGATCAAGGTCTGAGAAGAAGTCAACAGTTATTTGCAGATTTGAACAAGCATGCCGTTACCTCTACAAAATCTATTGGAATTTTGTACGACTGGCGTGATGAATTATCGATCATCACTAAAGAAATTATTCAATCAAATGATTTATTGAGAATATTGACTGATATGGAAAATTCATCATTATCAAAGTTCAGTCCGAAAATCTTTACACTTAGCGCAATCTACACCACCAATAAGCATTTAGTATCCTTGAAAAAAGAATCTAGAATTTCGGAAGATACAAAGAATTTCTTGAAAAGGTTTTGGGATATTTTAACACAAAGTATTAAAGAATGGCAACTTGTATTCAACAAACAAATGACTGCTCACATGTTACGAGCTAACTATCTCTGTTCCTATTCAATTGTACTAGAAGCAATCGGGATGATTGGTTATGAACTTCGCATGAATAACCACAAAAAATGGGGAAATGTAATTAAAAGTCTCGAAAAAATCGATTGGAGTCGATCAAATGATTTTCTTTGGCTTCATCGAGCCTACAATAAAAACGGAAGAATTAACAAAAATAAACATTCAATTAAATTAACGAAAAATCAAATTAAAATCCAACTAGGATTACCATTAACCCAAGAGGAAGAGCAGCTAGAATGTGAATTTCTAAAAAAGGGGTTTTAAGAAATGGCTCTTAATTATTTTTCCAAGTACAAAAAAGAAGATTTATATAAGAACGTTCAAGAAGTCTATAAGTCTGATAACCGTCCATGGGTAATCGGGTTCAGCGGCGGAAAAGATTCTACTGTTGTTGTACAAGTTGTATTCTATGCTTTGTCATTAATGAGCAAAGGGGAGCTGACAAAGCCTGTATACATCATCTCTTCTGATACAATGGTCGAAAATCCAAAAGTATTAAAACATATTAATGAACAGTTATTAAAAATTAAAAAATCAGCAAAAGACTTAGAATTACCTATACACGTAGAAAAAGTTATGCCTGATATAAAAAATACGTTCTGGGTTAACCTTATTGGTAGAGGCTATCCTGCTCCAAGACAAAAATTCCGATGGTGTACAGATCGTTTAAAAATTGATCCAGCAAACGCATTTATTCTCAATAAAGTGTCCGAGTTCGGAGAAACCATTGTAGTTTTGGGTGTACGAAAGTCAGAAAGCGCAACAAGAGCACAAGTAATGAATACTCACAAAATTGAAGGGAAAGTATTACGCAGGCATACTAAACTCCCAAATTCATATGTTTATGCTCCAATTGAAGATTTTTCGTTAGATGATGTTTGGACATATCTCTTACAAGTACCAAATCCATGGGGAGCAGATAACCATGATTTGCTAGCGCTATATCAAGACAGCCAAGGTGAATGTCCTCTCGTTATCGATCAATCAACCCCATCATGTGGAAATAGTCGATTTGGATGTTGGGTATGTACAGTTGTACAAGAGGATAAATCTTTAAAAGGTTTTATTGAGTCGGGTGATGAGTGGTTGATCCCTTTGCTTCGCTTTAGAAATTGGCTTTCTGACAACCGTGATAATGAAGAAAATCGTGAAAAAAAGCGGATGAATGGGGCAGTCTATTTAGTTGGGGATGATGAAAATAAACGTAAAGGCTTAGGTCCATATACACTTGAACACCGTAAAGAAATTCTAAAAAAACTTCTCGAAACAGAAAAGGATTTGCAACACCCAAATCATTCAGAGTATGAACTAATTACTTTAGAAGAACTAAAAGAGATTCGGCGAATCTGGTTCAATAAAGGAGATTGGGAAGACTCTGTCTTAACAATTTATGAAGAAGTATACGGGAAAAAGCCTAAATGGAATATTGAGAAAAATGAATTTATGGAGAGTGAAGACATACAGCTACTAAAACAATTGTGCATTCAAGAAGAAATAGAGTTCGAGTTGATTCAAAAATTGATTAACTTAGAATTCGAACATTATGGTTATAAACATCGACATGGAATTTTAAAAGAGATAAATCGAATTCTCAACGAAGAATGGCTACACTTTGATAAACTAACAGGTGAAAAATATGCGAATCAATAAATTGGTAATTAATAATTTTGGAATATACTACGGACGTAACGAATTTTTATTCGGTAACAAAAATGACAGAAGTAACATTATTTTAATTGGTGGTGAAAATGGATCCGGTAAAACCACTTTTTTGTCTGCTATAAAATTGGCGATCTACGGTCCTTTATTTCTAGGGTACAAATCCATAAACAATAAATATATGGAATATATTAGAGATAAAGTTAATATTTACGCAATAGCGGAAGGTATAAACAAAGCGAGTATTGAGATTGAATTTACTATTCGTAACCACGGCGAACAAGAGTACTATAAAGTTATTAGAGAATGGAAAATAGTTAAAGATTCTTTGAAAGAATATGTTCAAATTTCAAAAAACAACCTCATCCTTAATGAGAGAGAAACGGAGGAGTTTTATCATTTTTTAAGACGTTACTTACCACCAAGTTTGTTTGATTTTTTCTTCTTTGATGGAGAAAAAGTACAACAGTATGTACTAGATTCACAGTTTGAATTAAACTTAAAAGAAGCTTTTATGACCCTTTTTAATCTCGATCTTTTTGACATTCTTAGAGACGATTTATTCAAATACTTAAAACAAGAAAATGTCTTTGCAAATCTAACAGAAGAACAAAGACAATACACACAAATTGAACATGATCTGCGTAATCAAGAAAATGTGATCAACCGATTAGAAAAAAGAATAGCTGAGTTAAAAGAAAAATTAAAAGATACCCACGTGAGAATACAAGAATTAGAACGTGAGTTCTCTAATCATGGTGGCATGATTGCTCGTGAACGCGAAGAGCTCAATAATAAAATTTTTTCAATGGAACAGGAAAAGAAGCAAATATCTGAAAAAATCAGAGAAATTACAGCTTCTCTCCTACCATTTGTCATTACAAAAAAACTTGTTCAGCAAACAATAACTCATCTTGAAAATGAAGAGAGAGTACAAAAATATGAAATGTTGAAAGATGAGCTTGGAAAAGAAGCTCTTCCGCGTCTATTAAAGAGCTTATCTCATAAATTCCACATCACTGACAAAGATGGCAAAGAAGCTTCTTCATCTTTCATGAACGAGATGAGCACTCAGCTATTTAATCTATTAAAACCAGTAGGAATCAATATAGATCGTTTTCAAATGATTCACGGAATGACAAAGGAACAAAAACATGCTATGTATGAATTATTTCAATCAGTCCAACAATTTAATGGAAAAGATATTGATCGTTATTTCTTGAGAATGGAACAACTCACACATGAGATTTATAATGCAAGAAAACAAATTGAACACAGCTTGAAAGATGATGTCTTAAGAGAAATTGTTAGCAGACTTAGTGAAGAAAATCGCCTTCATGAACAAATCAAACACGAAATCGAAAGCAATGAAATTAAACTTGTACAAGCAAAAAAATTCTACAATGATCTTGTTAACCAAAAAGAGAAAGCAGCGAAACGTGTGCATAAAGCACAGAAAGATGGTAACATTTTTGAATTGTGCCAAAAACTTAATATAGTTTTAACAAGATATCAAGAAATTCAGATTAAAAAATATCTTGGGACTGTCGAAACATATTTCTTACAAATGTTTAATTCACTGATGCGGAAAGGACAATTTTTAAATTCGTTTAAAATTGACCCTTATACTTTCGAACTAATTATGCTCAATCACACAAACAGTCCTGTGTTTAAGCATTCTCTTTCTGCAGGAGAAACACAAATCTTTTTTCTATCGCTATTATGGGCGCTATTAAAAGCTTCTAAACAACAAATCCCATTAGTACTGGATACTTTATTTGGGCGCCTCGATCATACCCATAAAGAAAATCTTATAAATAGATATTTACCAATTGCGGGAAACCAAGTGATCATTCTCTCAACAAACACAGAGATAGACGAATATTACTATCAAAAGATTAAGCCATATATTCAACAAGAATTCTTGTTGAGTTTCAATAGAGAAACAAATCAAGTAGAAATTAATCATAATTATTTCTTTCAAAAGGTGAGGAACTAATCTATGCAATTTCGTCTTAAAACATCCAAAGACACAATGGAAATCTTGAAGCAAATGCAAATAAACACAAATTTGACACCAAACATTTTGGCGAGATTATCTATTTCCCTTTCCTTACTATTAGAAAGCCCGATTGAAGAATTTGAATCCGATACAAATGGCTTAGAGTTTAATCGAAATACTCTAACCGGAACCCATGATTTTGCGTATAAAGCAATTATTGCACAGCAACTTGGAAGAGCCATTACTGATGAAGAATATTTTCCTACTCTTATAAAAAAACATTTAGATCGTGGAGCTAAATTACTCGAAAATGAATATAAATATGCAGGAAATTATGAAAAATTTATTAGAAGTTTAGCTAATTTCGAGATGGAGATGGTACGATGATATACTTGGATAATAGTGCCACAACACCAATTGATCCTGAAGTTAGTAAAGCCATGTGGCCTTATTTAAATGAAGAGTATGGAAACCCTTCAAGTAAATACTATACATTAGCAGAAAATGCAAAAAAGGTAGTTGAAGAAGCAAGAGGCCATGTGGCCTCTCTTCTCTCCTGCCAACCTAGTGAAATTATTTTTACAAGTTGTGCGACTGAAAGCAATAATTTTGTTTTAAAGGGAGTCGCTCACTATTACAAAAACAAAGGGAAGCATATTATCACATCTAAAATTGAACATAAATCGATACTTGAAACGTGCAAGTTCTTAGAGAGCGAGGGTTTCGAAATAACATATTTAGATGTTGATCAATACGGCCAGGTGCAGTTGGAAACTCTTAAGGGTGCGATTCGTGAGGATACAATTCTTATTTCAATTATGTGGGGAAATAATGAAATAGGTACTCTTAATAATATCCAGGAACTTGCCAAATACGTAAAACAACAGCACTCACATATATTTTTCCATACTGATGCTACGCAAGTGTTGGGAAAAATAGAAGTTGATTTGTCAAAAGTCCCCGTCGATTTCCTTTCTCTATCTGCGCACAAAATGTATGGACCAAAGGGGATTGGTGCATGCTTTATTCGTAAACGTGAGTTGGGCTTGCGAACAAAAATTACACCTCTTCTGCATGGTGGCAGTCAAGAAGATGGTTATCGTTCTGGTACGTTAAGCGTTCACAACATTGTTGGCCTTGGAAAAGCTGCTGAAATGGCAAGACTTCATTTAAAAGAACATCAGTCTAAACTACTGAAACTTGAAAAGCATCTAGTATCAGCACTAAAAGAAAACTTTCCGAACATAAAATTTAATGGTCATCCAGAACAAAAAATTCCTGGAGTAGTTAATTTCACAATACCTGGAATTAACAACGAACTAATTATTCGCAGTCTGAAAGAAAAATTTGCAATATCTACCGGATCGGCATGTTCTATTAATGAACCTTCTTATGTATTAAATTCGATTGGATTAAATACGTTGGAAGTGAAGAGTTCATTCAGGGTTTCGTTGAATAAATACTTAGATTATAGTAAAGTAAGTGATTTCTGTATCGCTTTTAAAGAAGCTGTTAGAAATTTAATGATTTAGTCATCCAAAACCAATTATATCAGGGAGCTGCATATTATATCTCCTTATTTATTTACTGGTTCATTACATGTATACAACATAAGGGCTACCGACACTTCACTAGGTAGCCCTCAAAGTTGTTAGTTACTACTTTCCATGTTTCTGAACCAGATAAAGAAAATAACTATCCGCGTTTGAGAGCTGGTTCATCTCTTGTTCCATAATTTCAAGCCCTTGCTCAACGCAACTTAAAATTAACTTGTCCAATTTCGTTTCGTCAATTTGTGTCTGGACCTTATCAATAATTAAATGTTTAATTAATAGAACCTCATCCGACTTTGCAATAACACTTATAGGAAACTCGAAATCAGAGTGTTCTCGTTTGACCTCTTGAATCGTCTCTGACTCAGTTAACCCCTTGGCAAAGGCTAGTCTGAGAACCTCTGGACGCTCCATTTCTAATTCAGCCATCACGCTTTCAAGGATTGCATAGCCTTTTTTCGATAATTTTACGCCAGCCATGGATTTGTCACCTTCTCAAAAAAGTACCCTTCTTCTATTTTTGTGTACTTTTCTTGTTCATCAAATGTTAATAAATACGATTTTTCAATAAAAGGAAATAATTCTTCATAGAAATCTTGAGTAATTTCCGTATCAGTTGATAAAATAATCACTTGATCACTTAATTTTGTGAAATAGTGATGTACAAGATTAGATCGATGAATACTGTCAAGACGAGCAAGAGGTGTATCAATAACAAATGGTATTTGCGTCCCCGATACCTTAGTAAGTGCCCAAATCATCGCGAGAGCAATCAGTTGTTTTTCACCCTCAGATCTTGACATCAAATCAATTTCTTTCCCCTCTTGATTATAAATTGTCAACGTGAATTTTTCTGGATGAAATTTTACTTCTCCAAATTCATTTTTCCTAAACATTTGTTCAATGATCGTTTCAACAGCTAATTTTAACTGTTTTGCCTTTAATAACGTGACTTGATCAATGAATTCTTGAGTAGCATTGCGAAGACGAGTAATTAAATCGATTTTTTGCTCAATCGGACCTAGCTCATTTTTTACACGTTCTTTCTCCGTGATTTCTCGTTGAATCCGAGAACGCTCATCACGTAGCTTACGAGTAAGAGAAAATAGTTGTTTTTTCCTTACTCGTAACTCCCCGAGTTTCTGGTTACACACTTTAATTTTCTCATCAATCTCTGTTGTATCAATTTCATCAGGCGCATCCCCTAATTGGGATTGGTATTTACGCAACATTTCTTCAGCTTTTTTCATTTCTTCTATTACCGGCTTTATATCCCTCGACCTAGCCTCGGGATAATTAATGAGCGTTTGGTAATCTTTATTAGATAAATCATGAATCACTTGAATTTTCTCTTTGAGAACATTTCGTTGAATGTTATTTAGCTTCGCCCAAACATCTCTGCCATTCATTTTAATCTGAATTTTTTGTTTTTCTGTTAATGGAGGATCCGTGTCAATTTCTAAAAGCTTGACAATAAAATTGTCATAGTCAATAAACTGTAATTTTTCTCTAAATTTAGCTTCTAGATATTCTTTCTCTCTTTTTATATTTTGCTTCAAAACACGGATTGCAGGAAGTAAAATAAGTTGTTGTAAATCTTTTTCTTTGAATTTTTTGAAAAAATCCTTGTGTTGTTTTAGCTTCTCTTCATACTCCCCAATCCATCTATTCAATTGTTGCTTAGTTGCGCTAGAATGAGAAATCATTTCTCTACGCTTGCGTTGTAAATTTACTTCTTCCTCATTTAAAATTGCTAATTTTTCATCTACCTGCTTTTCTTCACTTTCAAATCGGTCTAATTTTTCATTGATTTCTTCCAAACGATCAAACAAATTTTTAATATCATCATCTTTTACTTGTTTTCTTAAATCGCTTGTTAATTCTCTTGAAATATGATCCAAGTCTTTTAATAATTGATTGTAAAGTTCTAAAGAAACTACTTTTTGAATGGCCCTAATTGTTTCAGACCGTTCTTGTTCTCCTACTAGATCACGGATTTTTTCTGCATCAAAAATGAAAAACTGCGACACATCTATAGGAATGCGCTGATCAATAAAGTCGTAAAAAGCTTGCTCAGTTGTTGCAATCTCCCTAGTTTTTTTTAGGTCACCGTTTAGTTCGTACACACGACGTGTTTCTTTCAATTCACGATGATTAAATGTTACTTCAATAGCGTAGCTTCCTGTCTCATCAGTAAATGCTAACTCAATCGATCCTTCCTTGCCACCTTCAGAAAGATGTTTCTTGTTTACTGCATTTCTCATAAGCTCATCATATTCTTTTTGTTTAAACTTTCTCCGCCCATAAAAACAGATAAAAATAGCATTGATTAGGGATGTTTTTCCATGACCATTTAGACCGCCGATAAGAACAATGTTTTTTTTGTGTATAGAGAAATTATTTTGATTCTTATTTTTATTACGAAAATACATTGTTTGCTCTCCGTAATAAGGTCGATAATTTTTAAATTTAATATATTCAAATATCATGGATTCCCCCCCTATCTTACCCATTTCTCAATTTTGTTTTTGATATCTCTATAAATCCCTCTTCTCGTATCCATATTTCGATCCGCGTATTCTTTCTCTATTTTAAACAATTCTTCAAAATAAAAAGGTTTAAGTTGATATTTTTTACATATCTCTTCTATGATTTTTTCTTCTTCAGCATGCATAATTTTCATCCCTACCTTTAATTGGTGTTGCTTGTTATTACTGTTGTATTATACTATAAAAATCAGAAAATATATATAGGTGGGATTGAATTGGAAATATTATGTTCTCCTAATACCCGAGATATCGAACAATGGATTAAAAAGCATTTTACATTTAATAATCGAAAGAAAATTTTACATATTGTTCCAACACTCATTCTATATCGGAGAAGGTTGCAATTTTATCGATCGGAAAATCGCGGAGAATTTTATAACTTGGAAATCAAAGAAGTTGAGAAAAAACTACGCGAAAAGTATGTAGGATTATATGAAATGGATCGATTTTTACAAGACCTAGTTATGAAAAGTGATCTAACTGTTTTATCTAAGCGCGAATCCTCGATTATTATCGAGCGTATTCTTTCAGAAAACCCTCATACCAATAACTTGGCTTGGAAATTGTCAGTAACAGATCTTTCTGATTGTTTCTTGACACTTTCACAAACTGGGCTGAGCATTGAGCAAATTCGCAAATTAGACTACTCCGACTCGTGGCAATTTATTTGTGATTTATATAAACAATATATAACATTACTGTCAAAAAATAAATTATTAGACTTCGGGAAAGCGACCGTCCAACTAATACAAGAGCACGACTTTAATGACTTTGAAATGCTGTTATTAGATGGGGCATTTTTGCCAATTCTTCCAAAGCACCAAATGCTGATTAATCGTTTTAAGTCTTTAAATAAACCTATTAAATGTTTTCTCCCGGTCGATTTAGACATTGAACAACATCCAGCTTTTGAAGCTATTAAGAAAACATATGGTAGTTTTCTTCCTGTTTCTAGCTGGCAATCCATTAAAGGAGAAAAAATAGAGCTCAATGTTGCTCAGAAACTATCAAAGTCTATCTTCCATTCAAAGATTAAAGATGTTGATGATTATTCTGTACAAATTGTTCGTTTTACCTCTCAGGAAGAAGAACTAGACAGAATAGTTGAACGAGCTGCACAACTGATTCAACAAAAAGCAACAAAGGCACATAAAATCGCTATTATAACACCTAACCCAATGGAATTAAGACCAGTAGTTCGAGAATTATCAGAGATGTACAAGCTTAAAGTAGAGGTTCCAGAGCGTCCTTTAATCCAATTACCACATGGTAGAGCCATCAATAATCTTTTAAAAATTTATACAGATGATCAAATTGAGGCATTAGGGGTAGCACATATTTTCGATATCGAAATATTCGCTGATTTGCTTCATGCAAATTTGTTTAAAGATTTTGAAGACTTAATCAGACCGTTTGAAATACTAAAATCCTTTTTTGAGGACTGCAAATCATTTAGCGAATGGTACAATACACTAGAACAGCTGATCAATGCCAAGTCGCAGCTAACAGAGGAATTTCTTCATCATCCTCTCTACTATGTTACTGAAAAAGAGCTGCTTCGCCTAAAAAAGGCTGTTCAAATCGTCGAAAAAGTTAGCCTAGATCTGATCTCGTGTAGCGAAATGACGTTTCGTGATCATATGCAAGAAATGATTTCTTATATTCAAAATTCGCCATTCATTTCCTGTATTGATCGAGAAATCGAAACACGGCTATTAGCCATTGCAGATGATTTATCATCACATCAACATTTATTAGTGAATCGAAAAGAATTTGCGAAACGGATTCACGCTATCATGACCGACAAAGAATATGAGAAAATGGATAACAAGGATTTGGATAAAATTTTAGTAACAGGCCCAAACAACGTTGAATTTCAAGAATATGACTATATTTTTTTGACACGTTTCACACAGAATATGTACCCTGAAGCAATAAAACATCGCTGGCCAATTAACCTAAGTATAGAACGAAACATTTTAAATCAAATGACAAATCAGAACTTTCCTGATGACACATCATTAGTTTATTATTACCTTGATAGATCTATCTATCATTTTTACGTCGCTCTAAGTGCAGCTAAAAAAAGATTAACCATTTCTTACTCAAAGTTCGAAGATGGCATTGAACTATCTCCATCTCACTATTTGAATGACATCGCTAGTTGTTTTGGAATCGAGGAAGATAGTACCAATAAAAACGAAACAGTCGAAGACTTATTAATACGTGCAGGTCTTTTATTTGAAGGCAGTAAAACAGCTCAGCAATCCAATATCAAAATTAAACCAATAGAGACAAAACCGCTTGGCCAAGATATCGTGATCACAATAGAAGATATAGCTGTTTACAGATTTTGTCCGAGAAGATTTTATTATGAGAAGACACTTTCAGTCGAACATGTTTACAGAACAATATTTCATTTACAAAATTTCGCAATCTCCTATTTATACGAAGAAACTGTAAAAAAATTAGTGGAAAAATTTCAAACGTTATCTGCTGGGAATTTAGATAAAATCGAAAGATCTTTCCCAGATCTAATTCGTGAAGCAGAGTTTAAGATCAGACCATTCTTTCCAATTGGTCAACGTTTTTGGGAAGATGTGAAAATAAGAACTAATGTTCATTTATCAAACTTAATTAAGCGCATCTTATCGCAAACTGATCATAAAAGTGCAAAACTGTCATTGAAAACTCAAAGCCATACTATAAAAATTGATTCTTATACATTTTATGGGGAGAGACAGCTACAAGTTAGATATGGAACTGCTGTTCACTATTATTCAATCAAAAACTTGAGAAAAATATTGTCATTCCACACGAACGATCATCAGGATGAGCAACAACGATTAAAAGAAATTAAAGATGACTACTTTAACTTGCTCAGTAACTTTTGCCGAAAAGAACCTGTTGCTGAAGAATCTTTACGTGACTATGCAAGGAAATTTGCAACAAATCAATTCCCAAAAAATGTAGGTTCTCACTGTAACTATTGTGCTTTCCAAAAGGCTTGCAAAGAAAAGGAGATTCAAAACAATGAGGCTGACTGAAGAGCAACTAACAGTCATTAATGAAACCAGTAGAAAAATTTTAGTTAAGGCTGGTGCAGGTACAGGAAAAACAGAAATTCTCACCCGTCGAATTATACGACTTATTGAGGATGATCCTACCCTATCCATTAGAGATATGGCTATTATTACTTTTACCAACAAGGCCACAGAAGAACTGCAGACTCGTTTGAAAAAACGAATTTATCAAAAGTGGAAAAGCAGTTCTTCTTTTGAGGAAAAGCGACGCTTTCGTTATGAGCTAGAGTCTTTAAATTCTTGTCAAATATCAACTATTCATAAGTTTTGTAGGAGTATCTTAGATGAAATAGGTCCATATTGCAATGATAGTCTGCTCTTTAGTCCTAATTTTTCTGTGAAAACACAATCACACAAACAAGTGATTGAGGAAATTACTGAGGAATGGATTAAACATAAACTAAATCAACAAAAGCCTATTGAACATCTGAATATAATGCCTGTTCACAAATTAAAAGAGATTGTTGCCAAATCATATGAGTTATTACGTACAAAAGGACTAGATATCCCAAGAGTTATTCAACAAACTAAACGTTACGCAAATTTAGAAGACTCTACGCAAAGAAAGTTAAAAATTGAGTTAGTAGAATTAATCGAGCAAGTTCATGATCGGCATGCAAAACATAAATATTATTTTTTAGACACAGATGATCTTCTCGAATATTGTTATAAAATCCTTGCAGAAAATCGAAGTGCATTAAAGTCTGTTCAAAATAAATACAGATACATTTTTATTGATGAATTTCAAGATACGTCGTTATATCAAGCAGAGATGGTTAAATTAATATGTGATGATTCTGAAAATTCACCTTCATTATTTGTTGTTGGCGATTTAAAACAGTCGATCTATGAATTTCGTGGTGCAGACATTGATTCATATTCTCATATAGAAGAATGGATTAAAGAAAATGGGGTTGTTTTAACTTTATCTACTAACTGGCGTTCCGAACCTGATCTCGTCCTTTTCGTAAATCACATATTTAACAATATCAAAGAAGACAACGAACAATATGTTTTTTATCAAGAGCCGCTAAAACCAAGAGAAAACAAGAGTGAAATTGATTTTTCAAAAATGTGTAGCTGGATTTTGTGCGATAAAGAAGATTCCCAAGCAAAAAAAGTAGCTGAATGGATGAAACAAGAATTAAAAAACAGTAACGCTTCAAATTATTGTATATTGTTCAGGAAAAACTTTGAGATGGGGGATTTTATCAGCGAATTTACAAAAAAAGAGATTCCTATACGTGTAGTTGGTAGCGGTGATTTCTTCAACCAAAAAGAAATTGTTGATGCTTTAAAGCTTTTACAATACCTAAGCGCGCCTTTTCTCAAACAATATTCCATCGAAGCAATCGATACGATTTTTATTGATCACGAAGAGAAATTACAAAATCTATACGACAAGATCTATTCTCAGCTAGACATATGGACACCAGCACAAATTTTGGATTTTATTTATAAATTCACAAATATCAAAAATAGCTGCTCTACCCAAACCTATGCAAATTTAATAAAGTTAAAACAAATGGCGCGCAAATTAAATCTTAATGAAAATACCACTTTACAGCAATTTATTGGTTGGCTCTCAGCAATGATTCAGTCAGGTAAGGACGAGCCTCAAGCTGACGTCTCTGAACAAGCTAACTCGAACCAATACGTTACTTTTATGACGATCCATAAAGCAAAAGGATTAGAGTTTCCAATCGTGATTTTACCAAACTTAAATCAAAGTATTAGTCAACAAGCGTTAAAACCAGAGATATTGATACATCGAGATAAACAAACACTGGAATTTTCTTATCAAAAATATTACTCTACATCATCCAATATTCTTTCAAAGGGGTACGAAGAAGCAATTTCTCTCAATCAATACCAAATTTATTCAGAAGAATTGCGTGTCTTATACGTAGCTTTAACTCGGGCGAAAGAAAAATTAATTCTTGTTGGGAGTAAAAATTGTCCTAAAACAAAAGTTTGCTTCCAGAACTGGCTTACAGTTTGAAATCGATTAGCGTTTTGCTAATCGATTTCTTATTTTTTCGGTTAATGACGATTTTTTATTAGCTGTGAGTATAATATTTGTTTTAGATTTTAAAGATTTCTTAATTAGCCAGTTAAATCTTTGATAATTATTATCTCCATCTCTTATAGTGTTAATATCAAGAATAAATAAATAATCAAACATTGAACTACAATTAACGTTTCTTAAGTCTGTAGCATAGACAGAAAATGATTGACTAGGGACTAGAAGAGTTAAATTCTGTAGAGCACTATTAATAAATTGTGCAATTGTTCCCTCCCTTAGAGAACGGTTAATCGGATAAATTATCCCTATTGTTCTTGCTTCTCCTAGACGTATCAAATGATTTGTTTTGTCAATAACGAAATGAAGCTCATCGACATAATGGTCAAATGAGAAAAAGCTAACTTGCGGTTCCGACATATATGCTATGTCATCACTAGAAATATATAAACTGGCTCCTTCACGAACAGTGATAACAGGGTATATACATTGATTGATAATACTCGTCTCTTTTTCTGTCAATCCTTTTGAGATAAATAAATGCTCTGTCAAACAAAAAATTCTGTTTATAAGATTTTCTCCCGTTTCTATATCATGTCTACAAAATATTTGTTCTTTTGGAATGATTCTCTCAATACCTAGCTCCTTGACTTCATCTACTGATAAATTTGGGAATATACAAGCAATAGCTATCGGGATTTTCAATTTCCCTTGATAAATACCACTTTTTTCTAATAGTTCATTTTCTCTCGACAACACAGTAATTAAAGTATTTCTATAGTCTATCGCTTGTTTTATCGGAGATTTAACACTTATAATTCTACCATCTACATCTATTTTCCAAAAATCAGGGTTAATTTCTTTGATAGATTGTTTTGAGTAATCTTTTACTTCTATGATAATAATTCCTTGATATTCATGAAACAAAATAAAATCCGGTTGCTTCCCCTCGATAATTGGTTCGTAGTAAACTGTCCATAAATCATCTAAAATTTGTTCAAAAAGTTTCACCAATTTTTTTTCACCGTATGTGCGTAGCCTAGGGTTTTCTGGAATAATTTTAGCCATAAAACACTCTCTCCTCTGTAATCAATAACAAATCCATTAAACCGTACAGACAGCATTATTCCTCCCAAAAAAACTCATACGTTGCGATTATTTTTCGAAGCGCCCCTTCGTCTTTGATCGGAAACAGTTTTCTTTCTGTACACGTGTGGTAACATTCATGATGTATAACTGTATTAATAATATCAAGAACAACATGGTCTTGCCATTTGAACTTTTCTCTACAAATTGGACAGCGTAAGTTCCCAAGAATCGAAACCATTGACGTTTACCCCCTTGCTTTTTATTTCGAGATTTCTTGCTTCTCTCCACCTCTCCTCTCAAAATACACATGCAACCGATACTCACAAACGACGTTAATATATAAATCGTGGATGAGGTTTCGATATGTTCTTTTAGTTTTCCGATCAAATGACTTTTGACAAACTCGACTTTACTCATCATGTACCTCAATTAAGAAAATTTTTTCCTTAAATCCGCCTCGTTTCTCCGCTTTCGATGCACGAATTGCTTCGACTTGCTCGATCGTTGCCCCATGGCATTCGGCAAGCGCATGAACAATTTCTAACAAATCCGCCAACTCCTCTACAGCCATCACATCATCCGGTGCGTTCATATATTCCTCTAACTCCTCAAACGCTTTTTTTCGCAGTTCATGGCGGTATTCTTCATCGCTTAACGTGCGCGTTGTAAACGTCTTCCCAGCTGCTTCGATGACTTGTGGAATGTTGTCGCGAACAAGTTTATTATAAACAGGCATCAATATCCTCTCCTCTCCTTTTCACCTCTTCTCATTTTACAATATTTCCCGCTCTTTTGGAACAAAAAAACTGCGCTTAACGTGGTTATTTGTACCACTTCAACCGTTCTTTTAGCGCCTCGACGTCGATTGGTGACTCGGAAGTTTGTGGGGTTTCCCATTGCTTTTGATATTGATTAGAAATATACACCTTCTCACCCTCCAACGAAAATAGTTCTACCTTTTCTATCGCTAGAAAGGGTGGAAAAAGATAGATGCCAAAAAAATAAAGCCGTTCACCATTTTTGAACCGCTTTCCTTCCATTCGTTTCATCTCTCCGCTAGCGTACATAAAGAATAAGTTTTTCTAAATCGATGACAGCGCCAATATGCAAAAGACAATCAAGTCCTATAATCGCATCTAGCTCTACTCCGTACTCCATCGCACCAAATTCAATTTCAAAATTTGCTGCTTTCATGGATCCTATCATGATTTCATCTACAATTTTTGCGTAAACAAATTCCGTTCCCCCCACCCCGCTAATTCGATAAATAGAATCGTTTTCTTCTGGAACGATTCCAATTGTTGCTGCTTGATCAGCACATACGATGGTTCCTGTTGAGCCGGTGTCGATTAACGCTCTTTTTAACTCAATCGTTTTATTTTTATGGGTTAACTGCAATGTAGCGAGCAACATCCCTTCTTCGATACGAAGCTCTATCATCCTCGGCGCACTCCCGTCCATGTTCTTTCCATAATATTTGTTTCTTTGCGATTCGTATGAAGAACATACAATTCTCGATGAGGATTTTCCTTATGAAGATGTTTATACTCACTCATTGCTTTCATTGGATCCGAAAACGTTTCAATCGGGATTAATTTGTTTAAAACACGTTCGTTTTTCTCATTTGTATAGGCATCCACCGCCTCAATGAGCACCCAACGATTCGGAAAAGCTTGCCGAATTTCTTCCCACTTCATCGTCTTTCCCCCATTTCTTTTTGCTTTTATCTTAACACAAACAAAGAAAAAACGGATCTTTTTGACAAACCAAGAGTCTGTAGAAATCGTGTGGGGGCGGTGACCTTCTGCCACTCCCTAAACTAAAAACCAAATCGTCACCCAAGTCGCCGCTACGGTGCATACAATAGCAACCGTTTGCCATTTGACTATCTCCCGCTTATTGCCAGAAACAGAAAATATATACTTTCTCATCCCCGCTCCAATCGCTAACGTACCGAATAAAAGCAATGTGAGCCCGAACAAAAAAAGCCCGTTCGGAAAGTGCGTTGCTTCGAAAATTCCAAAAAGAGCCAATCGAAACGAAACATACGTGACTGCCACGACGCCAATCGTATAGAATAACATCACTGCCCATTTTCTCGTCTTCCTTCTGTTTTCATCCCCTTCACGAAAAAAATATCGTACCACCTAGATACAACGATAGGTGCTATCGAGCGACACAGCGACGGGCGGGGCAGCTAGTGCCCCATCCCTTAACGATAAGCCCTGCGTGCAGCTATCCTACGACGCTTGTCGTCGCAACATTTACTTCCCACAACATTTTTTATATTTCTTCCCGCTTCCGCACGGGCACGGGTCGTTTCGCCCTATTTTCTTTTCTTCACGGCGCTGCGGGACGTTTTTATAATTTAAAAGCCGCTGCAATAGCTGGCGGTAATGCTCTTCTTTCTCATACGCAACGCGTTTCCATTCTTCTAATTGTGGATGAGTAAGTCCCATCACGGTATAAAAACTGTACGCTACTTGTTCTACGTCAATGGCTGGAGAAAACTTCCCTTCCTCTAAATAACGTTCAATCTCTGGCAACGCTTCTTCGGAAAGATGATGGCAAAGCGATTCAAAGAAAAAGGCACGGTCTTGGTCGTTTTTAATTTTCGGGAACGCTTCGCGCAACTTCTGCAAAGCAAGCGGCGTTTTAATATTCGCCAACACGTGTGCGGCAAAGATAGACGGGTCTTGCTCTTCCGCATACGGCGCAACGGCATGAGCGACCGCATCCGATTGAAACGCAATCAACGTTCGCTCCACTTCTTGAATTAAAATATCTTCCTCCGTTCTCCTTAACAGACTCGCAACGAACGGAATATACGCATCCAATTTCATCAGACCAATCGCATAAACGGCAAAAATACCTTCGTAGGAAAAATAATCTTGTTGTTCGTTCTTTTTCAACACGTCTTCGATGTATGATTCCATCATCCAGCCTTTTTGCACAAGCGTACGCACCATTTGTTTAGCAGCTGTAAACAAAATGTTATCATAACCTGTTTTGTGCTCTAAGTATGCGATGAACAAGTAGTATTCATCCCAAATGTCCTCTGCTGTTCCATGCAGCATCAGTTCATACATATGCCAGTCGTCTTCTGACAAATACTGCAATAACTCAGACTTATGTTTTGCTGCGATTTCTGGAGCGAATGCGAATAAAAAGTCATCTTTTTTTATTTCCAATAATAGCTGTGCTGCTCGATCACTGAACGTATGGTTTGAAAGATGGCGCAAAATCTCTCTTTCCCGATCCGTCCCTTTATAACGCATCGCTTCTTCTAAAAGACGTTCCGTCCATTCCGCGGGCACGTTCGGATAATCTTCTAGCGCTTGCAAGACAAAACGTTGAATGATGATATCATCACTTAACAAATACGGTTCAATTTTTTGTAAAAAATCCATCTACTCCATTCCTTTCCTACATATAGCTAGTTTTTTCTCTTGCTCATTATCCTTCACTATCCCCTTGTATCCCTAGCACCTGCAAATATTGCCGTAGGCTTTCTTCTACATAGGTTGCTACTAACGCGAGACACCTCCTTCGATTCTTGCCTTTTCTAACGTTTCATCATCGCACAACCGATAGTTGATCGCCTTAATGGCGGCTGGCGGATAACCGTGTTGTCCCGTAAATGTTTTATTCCCCCGTGCGCAGTGGTCGATGCGCGTCTACCTTCACTTTTAACTTATCCACCCGAGCAAACATCACAATTCTGCCATTGTTGTTATTCGCTACAGGACAACCAATTCCTCTTCTTTTAAGCAAAAAGGGGCTGCTTGCCTTTTTTCAAGAAAGGGTCATATATAGAGATATAAGAAAGGGTGTCCCATTACTTTTAGGACACCCTCTTACTTATTTTCGTGCGGTTCGACGGACAAACGGATAAATCGGATCGCGCAATTGGAATTCATACGTGTAGCCATCGACAATTCCTACTACTTTGTCACTGTCATTTGAACCTCTCATGACTAAAGTCACGAGTGTTCTCGGCTAAATTCATAAAAGTGGAATAAGCAATAAAATATCAAATTGTGTAAACAACGGGCGCAAATCTCAATTGACACCAACCATCACGAAAAAAATCGGGGTAAAAAAGCCGTAGCCGAACGAGTCAAGCTTATGAACGAAATCTTGATTTGGAGCCAATAAAGAAACGAGCACCTCGGCAAGAAACGCCCCTAAAATGTTTTCAGCCCCGAGCGTTTCTGATAACGCGACGAGAACGATAATCAACGCAAATACAGCGCGCGTGCCAATTTGAAATCAATTGCTAACCCGCTTAAAAACATTAAAAACAAAAACCCTAACGTCGATAACGTCTCGAGTCACATATCTTGTTCAACAATATTGAACCCCGCCTTCCCGATGATGATCCCTGCAATAATTTCTGCCACCACGACAGGAATCATGCGCAGACGAAAACGATGCAATAAAAGTGGCGTGAGGAAAGCGGCAACGATGACGATAACTAATGATGAAAGCGATGCATGCATCATTCATCCCCCCCTTCCAATCTTTCCACCCATTATATAAGTTTGTGAGCAAAGTTACAATTTTTTCGCATAAACGGGGCAACATAAGAAAAAAGAAAGGAAGATGCATCATGAAACTACACGGATTTAACAACTTAACAAAGTCGCTTAGTTTTAATATGTACGATATTTGTTATACGAAGAGCGCAAGTGAGCGGGAAGCTTACATTGCATACATTGACGAAGTGTATAATGCGGATCGGTTGACGGGCATTTTGCAAAATGTAGCGGATATGATTGGAGCGCATATTTTAAATGTCGCCAAACAAGATTACGTTCCTCAAGGGGCAAGCGTAACGATGCTTATATCGGAAAGCCCGATCGAAGTGCCAAAAGAAGAACCGCCTGTACCACAAGCGGTCGTTTGTGCCCTTGATAAAAGCCATATTACGGTGCATACATATCCTGAATATCATCCGAACGATGGAATTAGCACGTTTCGAGCCGATATTGATGTCGCCACATGCGGGGAAATTTCGCCATTGAAAGCACTCGATTATTTAATTCGCTCGTTTGAGACCGATATTATGATTATCGACTATCGCGTGCGCGGATTTACGCGCGATATTTCCGGGAAAAAGCTATTTATTGATCATGATATCACATCGATTCAAAACTACATTCCTGACGACATTCGCAAACAGTACGATATGATTGATGTGAACGTGTATCAAGAACATATTTTCCATACGAAATGTAAATTGCGCGAGTTTGATTTAGATAGCTATTTGTTTGAACTGTCTAAAGATCAGCTCTCGAAAGAAGAAGTAGACGACATTACACAAAAATTACGCATAGAAATGGATGAAATTTTTTACGGAAAAAACATGACGCTCCCTAACTAATGTCGATCGAAATACAATGGTATGTCGCACGAATACGCCCTTGTTCTGAAAAACGTTGTTCATATTCATGCATCATTGTTTTAAATACAGACGGTCGTTGGCAATAGCGCCCAGACGTACTATTCGTTGCGCCGATGTGGCGAAGCGATAAAAAAAAGTCGCGCACAGAAGGAAAATATTCGACTTCAAACTGTTCGTGGCCACGCGCATGGGCATGCATATGAAGCCATTCACGAAATGTCGGAAACGACGGCCCGATGCGAAGCGGCTCATGAATATGTTGTTTCGCTAGCGCATAAGCAAACGAAGTATGCAGCTCGTAAAACGTTCGGTCGCCAAATGTTGAAAAAAGAAGTTGTCCCCCTTCGTTTCTTCGTTCGGCAAGTTTGGCGATCGTTTGTTTTGGATTTGTGAACCATTGAAACGTGGCATTCGAAATAATTAAATCGTACGTTTCATGCCATGTTACTTCTTCTACATCTGCGCAAAGCCAAGTCACCGGTGCATCCCCTAGTCGTTCTTTTGCGACTTCAATCATGCCCGGGGCGATATCGATGGCGGTGGGCTGTGCATGCGGATAAGCGTCATACAACAATTTTGTCAAATATCCTGTGCCACAGCCGATTTCTAAAATCGTTTTTGGCGGGCGAGAAATGCGTGCCATTAACTCATGCGCCATCTTTTTTTGGACGTTTGCGAACTGATCGTACGTATTTGCTCGTTCGCTAAATCGCTTTTGCATCAATTGTTTATCAATCATTTTTTCCACCGCCTAACCATGTTTGAATGTAATGGGCGCATGCGTTTGGTTGCGTGACGTGCGGCGCGTGCCCGACATTTGGCATAAGCATAAATGTACAATCGTTTGTTCGTTCGTATATATATTGAGCGGCTTGCGGCGGACAAATGCGATCACATTCTCCGTGAATAAGTAATAGGGGAACACGAATGCTTGACAGCTTGTCGCGCACATCTGTGTTGAGTAAATAGTCTAGTCCGAGCAGCAAGTCAGGGGTATGACGATACATATACGGGAACGGCTCTGCCTCTTCCTCGCCCCATAACATATCAATAAATGATTGTATCGTTTTTTCCGGTTGACGTAGCAATTGTCCTTTCATTCGTTCAACCACGCGCGCATGCCAACCGGCATTGTAATGTTCCGTTGTGGTAAATCGGCTCGTTCCCCCGATACATACGAGCGCTTGAACATGTTCATGCGTAGCGAGTTGTAAAGCGACGAGCGATCCGAGCGACCAACCGATCACAAGAGATGGAACGGTTAAGGCTTCTTCTGCTTTCGTTAAAAAATGATGTACATCACGCATATGCTCCCATGCGACGATGGTGACGTGACTTGGCTGGAGCGCATGAATAAGTGGGGCAAACACTTCTCCTTTCATTCCCCAACCCGGCAATAATAGCACGTTCATGCGATCAACTCCATTTCTTTTCCGACTGCACAAATGTGCTCAAGCGCCCAATCGATTTGTTCTTTTGTCATCGTTGCCATGAGCGAAAAACGAATGCGCGCCGTTCCTTCTGGGACCGTTGGTGGACGAATCGCAACGGCGACAATGCCACGCTCGCGCAATCGGGCGCTAAACGCTAGCGCCCGTTCATTGTCGCCAACGATCAGGGGTACGATGTGCGTCGTACTTTCACCTATATGAAACCCCGCCTGTTGAAGACGCGTGCGGAAATGGTCGCTCAACGCACGTAAATGGTAACGCCGCGTTGGCTCTTTTTGTACAACGTCAATCGCAGCATAAATGGTGCCGAGTACGCTTGGAGGTAGCGCTGTTGTAAAAATAAACGGTCTCATCGTGTTAATCAAATAATCGATGAACACGCGCTTTCCAGCGACATAAGCCCCATATGCACCGAGCGCTTTGCTGAATGTTCCCATATGTACGTCTACATGTTGTGCCACTTGACATTCGTGAGCCATTCCTTCTCCGTTTTTTCCATATACACCGCTTGCATGCGCTTCATCGACGACGAGTATCGCTCCGTATGCTTCCTTTAACGAAACGAGTTCACGCAATGGGGCGACGTCGCCGTCCATGCTGAAAATCGTATCGGTAACGATCAGTTTTCGTTTATGTTTGTCTGTCTTTTTTAATAGCGTTTCTAAATGATCGATGTCAGCGTGACGGTAACGTTTGACTTCTGCTCGGCTTAATATGGCGCCATCCACAATGCTTGCATGATTCCATTTGTCGCTGAAAATGACCGCATCTCGTCCTGCTAAAGAAGAAAGAATGCCGACATTTGCTGTGTATCCACTATTGACGATGAGTGCAGCTTCATAGCCTTTCCAACGAATAAGCGCATCTTCCGCCTGTTCGTATAGCGGATGGTTGCCGACAACAAGGCGGGATGCGGTTGCTCCAACGCCGTATTTCCTCGTTGCTTCCATGCTTGCTTGAATTAATCGTTCGTCATGCGCCAGTCCTAAATAGTTGTTTGATGAAAAATTAAATAAATGTTGTCCGTCTATACGTATAAAGCATCTATCGCTTTCTACGTTGACTAACGTTCGTTTTTGCGCTTTTTTCTCAAGTTGTTCAATATGTGCTTGCAACTCCTCCCACAATGCACCTCTCCCCTTTTTTGTAAACCTTATGATAAAAAAAGTTTACAAATATCTTATCACACGTTTATTTCTTTTTCCATAATAAATAAACGAAATAAGGCGCACCGATAAGCGATACGAGCACACCCGCCGGGAGACCATCTGGTTCGATTAAGTTGCGTCCAACGGTATCAGCAAACAGCAACAACGCCCCTCCCATTAGCATCGCAACGGGTAAACTTAATTCGTTGCGCGGCCCAACAAGCGCACGAGCAATGTGTGGCGCCATTAAACCGACGAACGCAATGCCCCCTGTCACAGAAACGGCCGATGCCGCAAGCGCCACTGCTGCAAGCAATAAAACAAGCCGTTCACGATCGAGCGATACGCCGATGCCAATCGCTACCGAATCGCTTAACTGCAATGCATTGAGGCGATGAGCTTTATATAAAACGAACGGAACGAGAATGATAAGCCACGGCAACAATGCGAGAACAAACGCCCAATCGAGCCCCCAAATGCCGCCAGCTAACCATTTGGCAATAAAATCGACTTTCGTCCGATCAGCTCCTGAAATGAGAACGATCATCAAACCTGAAAACGCGGTGGCAAAACCGATTCCAATTAACACGAGACGAATCGGTTGAAGCCCTGTTTTTTTATTGTATGACAACATATAAATGAGGACGGCTGTCAGTAGCGCACTAAAAAAAGCGACGAGCGGAATAATGTAGGCAAATGATTCCGCTTGAATCGGAATAAATAAAAAGAACAAGGCGACTCCCACACCTGCTCCGGCATTTATACCGATGACGCCTGGATCGGCTAAGTCATTGCGCATGACAACTTGTAAAATGGCACCAGACAACGCTAAAGCCATTCCCGCAAGCAACGTGATCGCGATGCGCGGCAAACGAATGGAGAAAAGAACGAATTGTTCTTTAAACGTCCCTTCACCTAAGAGCACCGGGATCAATCGGTCAAAAGATAAAGAAGAATAGCCTGTCCCCATGCTGATAATCGCTGTCATGCAAATGAGCGTAAATAATACGAGCAAAATGATGCGCTGTTTTTTTCGTAGAGGTACGATCACAACACTTTTCCTCCTTTACGAACGATGAAAAGAAAAAACGGAAGCCCCATGACCGCCACAACTGCTACAACAGGCGTTTCATACGGTGCGTGAATCGTTCGGGCAATCGTATCAGCAAACAACATAAATGTCGCCCCACCGATCGCGCTCATCGGCAAAATAAAACGATAATCCGTTCCAACGAACAGACGAACAAGGTGTGGAATCATTAAGCCAACAAACGCTAAATTTCCGACAAGAGCTACAGATGCACCTGCTAAAACGATGACGATGAAAAAAAGAATTGTTTTTACGCGCGTCAGTTGTTGACCGAGCCCGACCGCTACTTCTTCGCTCATACTTAAAATCGTTAATTGACGGCTTTGCCAAAAAGCAATAAGCATCGCCAAACAAATAAATGGCGTAACGATTTGTAACTCATGCCACGTGGTTCCCATCATCCCGCCAGCCGTCCACATCGATACGTCTTTTGACACTTTATATATAAGTCCAATTCCTTCTGCGACGGCGTATAAAAAAGTAGAAATAGCCGCGCCTGCTAAGACGATGCGAAACGGTGAAAATTGTTTCGCGCCAATGCTAAAAACGAGCAACCCTCCAAGCGCAGCCCCGCCAAAACAAGCGAACACCGTTTCGATATAGTTTGCGGAAGGGAAAAAGGCAAACATCATCGCTAAAGCAGCGTTTGCTCCTGCGGTTAGCCCAATGAGTCCAGGATCAGCGAGAGGGTTGCGGGTCATCCCTTGCATCACAGCTCCGGCTACAGCGAGAGCGGCTCCAACAACAGCGGCAGCCGTTTCACGCGGCAGGCGAACTTCGTGAATCATCGTCGCTATTTTGTTTGTCTCTGGCGCTGTCATCGCTAGCCAAACGTCTTTTATTGTCGTATCCGCCGCTCCGATAACAATTGAGCAAACGAATGTCACAAACAATGCAACACATGCGAACAAAAATTTTTTCAGCATACGCATCCTCTCTTTTCCATTCACATAAAGAAAGAGGAATTCGCGACGAACTCCTCTTTAATTATATTACTCACCTAAAAAATGTTTTTTGAAAAACTCAAGCTGATATTCTAATGTAATTGGATCGTTAAAGTAAAATTCTTTTGCATTCGCTTCAAAAACGCGGTTGTTTTTCACAGCTGGAATGTTTTTGTACGTTTCTGTTTCTGTAAATGAAAGATCACCGTCTGCGTTTTTGCTGAAAATGACATAGTCTCCAGCAAATTGTGGAAGCACTTCAAGTGAAATGGCGTAATATCCGTCTTTCAATGCATGTTCTTCCACTGCTTTTGGCATTTTTAATTTCATTTCTTGATATAAAATTTCTGTCCCACGGCCCCAGTTGTTGCCGAATACGTACAATTGCTTGTCGAAGTTTTCAATGACAGAAACGGTTGCATTTTCACCGATTTTTGCACGAATCTCTTCACCAGCTTGTTGCGCACGCTTTTTAAAGTCTTCGATCCACTTTTTCGCTTCTTCTTCTTTATTTAACAATTTACCAATTTCTAAATGTTGCGTTAAGTAATCTACTTTTCCATACGTATACGTCACCGTTGGCGCAATTTCTTTTAGCTTATCTAAGTTTTTATTTGTTGATGCGGCAATAATTAAATCTGGTTCAAGCTCAATAATTTGTTCTAAGCTTTCATCTGTCACTTCTTTTGCGTCTTTTAAATATGGCTCATAACGCGGGTTCATTTTCGCCCAAGAATCTACCCCAACAATCGGGACGTCTAACGCCATCACGCTACCCGCTAAAAACGAAGATAAAACAACGACGCGCTTCGGATTTGTAGGCACTTCGATTGGACCTGTTTCAGATTGATACGTCATCGTTTTTGGTTCGTTTGTTTCTTTTGTCGCTTTCTCTTGTTCTTTTTCTGTTGCTTGATTACCGCACGCACTCAAGATGAGCACGAACAAAAGTAGAATGGACATCATTCGCTTTTTCAACATATTCTGCATCTCCTTTAATTAAATGATATGTGATACACATTGGCTTGTTTGTTCGAGGGTCGCGACCGATTTCCGCGTCAATATGAAACACTTTTCGTAATACGTCAGGCGTCATCACTTGCTCGCACGTTCCCGCCTGAACAATTTTTCCGTCTTTCATCGCAATCATATAATCAGCAAAACGCGCCGCTTGATTTAAATCATGCAACACCATGACGATCGTGCGCTGTTGTTCGCGGTTTAAACGTTGTAACAGTTCGAGCACTTCTAATTGATGCGCCATATCTAAATATGTTGTCGGTTCATCTAAAAAAATAATATCTGTTTCTTGCGCAAGCGCCATCGCGATCCACACCCGCTGTCTTTGACCGCCTGATAGCGAATCAACTGGACGGTGTTTAAATTCGATCGTTCCGGTCACTTCAAGCGCCCAATCAACGACTTCATAATCTCGTTTCGTTAGCCGCCCGAATCCTTTTTGATACGGAAACCGTCCGTACGAAACAAGTTCACCAACCGTTAAACCACCCGGACTTTCTGGCGTTTGCGGTAAAATGGCCATTTTTTGCGCTAACAGTTTCGTATGCTCTTGCAAAATTTGTTTTCCATCTAAAATGACGGCGCCTTCTTTATGACGAATAATGCGTGTCATCGCCTTTAACAACGTCGATTTCCCACAACCGTTTGGTCCGATAATCGTCGTTATTTTTTCATCTGGAATATGTACAGTTAACCGATCAACAATGACGCGTTCTCCATATCCGACAGAAAGCTGCTCTGTATACAATCGCGGCATATATGTTTTCCCCCTCGAACAACAAGTTAACTAATCGATATTGAGAATTAATATCAATACATATTGTAATCTACATGAATTGATTATCATTGTCAATGATTTTCTTTGTAAAAAACCAACTTCATTCGTTTGGAAGTTGGTTTTTCATGTATGTTTTTTCAAAGACGTCTGCTGGAAGTGGTTTACCGAGCACATATCCTTGAATTTCATCGCATTGAAGAGACCGAAGAAGATCTAATTGTTGCAACGTTTCTACCCCTTCAGCAATGACGCGCAGTTTTAAGTTTTTCGCCAGCACAATAATCGCTTTGACGACGGCGACGTCTTCTTTCTCCTCTGTAATGCCATCAATAAACGGTTTTGCAATTTTTAATCGATCGATGGGAAATTTACGTAAGTAACTGAGCGATGAGTAGCCGGTTCCGAAATCGTCAATCGATATGTGCACGCCAAGCTGCTTTAGTTGTTTCAGTTTATCAATCGTATATTGCTCGTTAAATACAGCGACCCCTTCTGTAATTTCTAAGTCGAGTTGATGAGGTGGCAATGGCGTGTTTTGTAACACGGAATAAATATGTTCGACAAAGTTTTCTTTTAAAAATTGTTTCGGGGAAATGTTAACACTCATGCGGAGCGATCGACCGGTTTGTTCGCTCCATTTTTTCATTTTTCGACAAGCTTCTTCTATTACCCACTCACCAATCGAGATAATTTGTCCTGTTTCTTCTGCAATCGGAATAAAAATGGCTGGTGAAATGATGCCGTGTTCTGGATGAATCCAGCGAATGAGCGCTTCCATTCCGATTAATTCCTTCGTTTGCCCATCAAATTGCGGCTGATAAAATAAGGTGAATTGTTTTTTCTCGATGGCTTCGTGAAGGGCCGTTTCAATAATCGTTTTTTGTAAAACGATACGATCCATTTCACCATTGAAAAACTGATATTGATTTTTTCCTTGTTCTTTGGCGCGATACATGGCGATATCGGCATGTTTCATTAACGTGTCACCTGTTTCTCCATCGTACGGATACACTGCTACCCCTACACTAAGCGATACGCGCATATCTAAATGTTGAACAGCAATCGGCTGCTTATTAATCGAGACGATGTTATTGACAAAACAGTGAAGTTCACTAGTATGTTTTAACGGTGTAAAAATAATTGTAAATTCATCGCCTCCTTGTCGTGCGACAATATCCGTCGAACGAACTTTTTCTTTTAGCCATTGCCCAACTTGTACGATGAGAGCATCACCGATTTGATGCCCGAAATAGTCATTAATTTGCTTAAAGCGATCAATGTCGATAAAAATAACGGCAAGGCCATGTTGCTCTTGTTTTGCACGAATCAACGCTCGCTCAAGCTCCGTAACAAATGCACGACGGTTAAAAAGTCCTGTTAAAAAGTCATGATTAGCCGCGTACGCTAACTGTTCATTCATCCGTGTCAACTCTTGCGTGCGTTTCATGACTTTTTGTTCTAAGTCGTTGTTTAATGTTTGTAATTGTTGCACGAGCTGACGGTTTTCTTTTAACGTCATAAATTGACGAATGAAAATGAATATAACCGCAAAAGCAAAACATGACATCACCATTCGGTCACCGAGATAAATAAAAGGCATCCACATCAAAGTAAGAAAACTGATATACGGAAAAAGAACTTTTATAGCAAACGACGGTTCTTCCTTTTGAAATGATAAATCCCCATCTTTTGCATCATAACTTGAAAAACCGATTATGAGTAAACTCATGATCCATAGCGGATCTAACCATGCGCTGTACACATCATTCCATTGCATCATTTGAATGGAATATATCGTATCTGTAAACACAAATAATGCGACACCAACAATGTTCCATAACCAAATTCGACGAACATTTGTTGCAAAAAAGAGAAGTAACAGTAGAAATAACATCACGAGATCAAGGAAAGGATAAGCAACTAAAACAGCGACATATAAGACATTTTCTTCTAAATGAACGATTGGCTGAATGATATATATCCAGCTATATGCCATCGTCACACATGTCACGATGAGCGCATCGAATAACGCTTGCCACATCGCTATTTGTTTTCGTTGTTGCATGATGATATATAGTAATGAAGCAATATACATCAATGAATGAGCAATATAAAATACGTCTGACCAATTCGGAAACGGGGGCTCGGTTTGAAACGACCACTCGTATATGCGATAAACCGCTTCAGCGATCAAGTAACAAATTGCACCGATGGTCATCCATTTCCAAAATATTCGCTCATTCGTTTTTATACGAATCGACGCTCGCCATAGCAAAATGACTGAAAGACATATGCCACCTAATGAAAAGAACGAACGAACAACTACTTCTGTTTGTCCAGATGTACTGAACAATGCGATGTAATAAACGATGACATACATAAAAACAATGACTCGCACCCGCACCCCTCCTTTTTTTCACATCATATGCGCAAGAAAAAGAAACGAATAGGACGACTAGCCTTGTCGTTAAAAATGTGTTATTTCTTTCTTTTTCTTTTTGTTGTTTATTTAGAACAATGTTTAATAAAAATAAATTAAACAAAACTCAAGCGGTTTTCGGCTAGGAAAACCGCTTGAGCATTCGTGCAAGATTGCGTGCTTTCGTATATAACAGTGTAGAGGCGGATTGCATACTTTGTTCTACTGTCATCGGTTTTGTCGCAATCGCATCGCAGCTAACAAAATATTCATACAGTTTTTCAAATCCGTCACCGAGGCTACCAGACAATAAAAAAGCGGGAACGTCATATTGTTTTGCTAATTGCCCAACATAAAACGGCACTTTTCCGTATAACGTTTGTTCGTCGCTTTGTCCTTCGCCAGTAATGACGACGTGGGCATGCTTCACTTTTTGCGGCAGCTGCACCGTTTCACCGACAAGTTTTGCTCCAGAAATCAACGTTCCACCAAGCAATAAAAAAGCAAACCCTAAACCGCCTGCCGCCCCTGCTCCGCGTTCAAGAGCGTATGAATGCCCAATTTGCTGCTCGATTTTTTGCGCATACGTATATAGCCATTTATCTAATGTGCGGACCGTTTCACGATCCGCCCCCTTTTGTGGTCCGAATACGTACGATGCTCCTCGCTCACCATAAAGTGGATTATCGACATCGCAAGCGATAAGAAATTCGCTTTCATATATGCGTCGATCAAGCGATGCCATATGGACATGGGCAATATGTGGCAAAGAAGAAGGCATGGGCGGCAATAACTCCCCTTTTTCATTCGTAAACGTCGCCCCAAGCGCACATAACATCCCGAAACCGCCATCGTTTGTGCTACTTCCACCAAGTCCGATTACAAACCGGCGATACCCGGCATGAAGCGCTGCGGCAATGATTTCACCTACACCATATGTTGTCGTATGAAGCGGATGACGCTTTTCATTCGGAACGAGTGGTAAACCGATCACTTGCGCGACTTCAATAATGACCGTATCTCCAACGACACCGTATGCCGCTTGCCGCGTTTCAAACAGCGGACCGCGAGCCGTTACATATCGAACGGAGCCGTTCATTGCTGAAACGATTGCTTCCATCGTTCCTTCTCCTCCGTCTGCCATCGGAACAGCAATGACAGCCGCTTCTGGATATTCATGTTGAAACGCTTCTTTCATAATCGAGCATACGTTTTTTGCTGATAAGCTTCCTTTAAATGAATCTGGTGCAATGACGACACGCATTATCCAACAACCTTTTTCAATATATTTTTTCCATTTTCACGAACGAAAACGACCGTCATGACCGTTTCGCGTTCACATGAAAACGGCTCGTTCGTGATCATTTGTTCATAATCGCGATAAGGTGAACGATATAAATCAAATAAAAACGTTGTCGCATCTATTGATTCGACAAATATAATTTCAGCAAACCATTCCCCATTTACATACGAAAGTGGTGGGCCGTCTTGTCGTTCAATAGAAATAAGCTTTTTCTCCTCACTGTTTTCACAAAAAGCGACGCCGACATCGTCCCCTGCACAAAAGCCGATGATCGGCTCGTTCGTCGTAAACGTAAGCGTCTCCCCTTTCACTTGCACATCAACTGTTCGTTCATAAGTACAAATAAATAGTCCTTCAATATAAAATAATTGTTGGTCACCACATCCCATAAGTCATTCCCTTTCTCGTTATGTTCCTTTCTTAATCATAATACAGGCGAAAATGTTTTCACAACATCATTCCTTTTGTTAAAATGATAGTATGCTTTACAACCAAGGAGGTTTTATTATGTTACAAAAATATGCGGAATTAGCTGTACGTGTTGGTGTCAACATTCAACCGGGACAAACGTTGTTTATTAACGCTCCGCTTCCGTCTGCCCCGCTTGTACGTGAAATTGCTAAAGAAGCGTACGAAGCTGGTGCGAAACATGTGCATGTCGAGTGGAGCGATGAAGAAATCACGTACATAAAATTTAAACATGCACCCGAAGAAGCGCTTCATGAATATCCGTCTTGGCTTGCCAAAGGACGTGAAGAAGTGGCTGAAAAAGGTGGGGCGTTTTTAAGTATTTATGCACCAAATCCAGATTTATTGAAAGATATTGATCCGGCACGTGTAGCTGCGGCAACAAAAGCGGCAAGCCTTGCGCTACAACATTACCGCAGTCGCTTAATGGCCGATCATAACTGTTGGTCATTAATTGCTGTGCCGACACCTGCGTGGGCGAAAAAAGTATTTCCTCATCTGAGCGAAGAAGAAGCGATCGCAAAATTGTGGGACGTCATCTTCCATGTGACTCGCGTCGACCAAGAGGATCCAATTGCGGCATGGAAAGCGCATAATGAAAAATTAGCTCGCATCGTTGATTATTTAAACAATAAGCAATATAAACAGCTCATTTATGATGGACCAGGAACAAACTTAACAGTTGAACTGCCAGATGGACATATTTGGGCTGGAGGAGCAGCGAAAAGTACAGACGGCACCGTATTTAATCCGAATATGCCAACAGAAGAAGTGTTTACGATGCCACATAAAGACGGAACGAACGGGGTCGTGCGAAATACGAAACCGTTGAACTATGGCGGCAATATTATTGACGGCTTTACGCTTACATTTAAAGATGGAAAAGTCGTTGACTTTACTGCAGAGGTCGGTTATGACACGCTCAAACATTTGCTTGATACTGACGAAGGTGCACGCCGACTAGGAGAAATTGCGCTCGTGCCGCATCAATCTCCCATTTCACAATCGAACCTTGTGTTTTATAATACGTTATTTGACGAAAACGCAGCCTCACATTTAGCGCTCGGAAAAGCGTATCCGACAAACATCGAAGGCGGAACGAATATGCGTACAGAAGAACTGCTTGAGCGTGGAGCGAACGATAGCTTAGTGCATGAAGATTTTATGATCGGTTCTCATGAACTAAACGTTGATGGAGTGACGAAAGACGGCGTTCGTGAGCCGATTATGCGAAACGGCGAGTGGGCCATTTCTATTTAACAATGTTGCGGCGTTTGTCCGCAACATTTTTTTTCGTCCGCATATATTGGCAAAGAGAGGAGGAACGGACGATGTTTAAGCAATTTATTGCGAATAGCGGCATACTTATTGCTGGATTTTATTTGATTAGCAAGTTTTTTCCTTCTAACATTCATCAACAATCCCCTGTTCATATGCGCCTACTTGCTGGGGCTTTTTGCGGTTTATTAAGCATTGTGCTTATGTTTTTTTCTATTCCACTCGGACATGGAGTCATTTCTGACCTACGACACGTGCCACTCGTTGTTGTAAGCTATTACGGTGGTATGCCGAGCGCGCTTGCGGCAGGCATCATCATGGGGACAGGACGTTTTTTGTTCGGCAATCCGTTTGCATCGATCGTTTCTTTTTTTACTTCTCTTGCCATTGCGATCGGTTGCGGATGGATTAGCCAGCGGATGAAACGACATATAACGATCACAACGTTTTGGATGAACGTCTACAGCATGTGCCTCATTTCACTTGCTTTGTTTATTAACATCCCAGATAAACACATATATACGCAAACACTCGTTATTTTTTGGCCTATTTCGATTGTCGCTACATATGTAGCTGCGAATATTTGTAAAGATATTCGCCAATCAAAAGACATGTTGCAACATTATAAACAATGGGCAACGACTGATTTTTTGACCGGGCTTTATAATGTTCGTCAGTTTCATACGTTATTTGGGCAACATCTCGAGCAAGCGAAACAGAAAAACAGCTGTTTATCTCTTATTTTATTTGATATTGATCGCTTTAAATTGATTAACGACACATATGGGCATGATGGCGGGGATGTCATTTTACGTGATCTTGGAGAACTGATCCGCTCGCTCGTTTCGAAAAACGGTATGGCTTTTCGCAATGGCGGGGAAGAATTTTCAATATTGCTTTCAAGCTGTGAACATGAAGCGGTGACATTTGCCGAACATATTCGAACAACGATTGAACGTCATCCGTTTTTCGTGCAACAACAGGCGGTGCATATTACGGTTTCCATCGGCATTTCTGTTTTCCCGACGCTTGCAACAAATGAAGCAGAGCTATTTAAGCAAGCGGATATCGCTTTGTATGAAGCGAAGCAACAAGGACGAAATCGCACCATTGTATATAAAAAGGAGTACTTGCATGAAACGTAAAACTATACGACAATAAAAGTAAAAACAATTAAAGGAGCGAAACAAATGAAACAACGATCGAAGCTACTCATTTGTGCGACGGCTGTCGCTACATTGCTTTCCGCATGTAACGAACAAACGACAGCGCCAGCGAAACAGCCTGTCGAACATAAACAAGAAGCAAAAGAACAAACACCGCCAAATTTAACACCAGTCGAAAGCACAAATCAATCGTTTACGATTTCGTTATTACCAAAATTCAGTTTAGAAGCTGAGGAACCGGGAAAAGATGTCGTGATGCATGAAAGTGAACAAGACCAATGGATGCGTATTGAATTGTTGCCGAAAGAAGCGAAAGATCAAATGGAAACGTACGCAAAAGAACGGGCCATGGCCGTCTCTGAACAAGCCACACCGTTTGAAGGCACAATACCGTTTGAAGATGCGATCGTATATGAAGCGCCTGTCGATAACGATGTCGTTTATATCGTTGGGGTAACGGGAGATGAACCGATGTTTTTAACGGTATTTACGAAAAAAGAAGATAACTGGCTGAATACGTTTATGACGATGGCTAAAACAATTGAACGGAAGGAAACAGAAACGAGCGAACAACCGCAACCATCCTTTTTCACATATAAAAGCAGCAACCAGCCGTTTCAAGCAAATATTTTAAACGGCTATATGGCGGAAGCGATCGAACCTGGGAAAGATATGATTTTTCTCGATGAAGAAAAAGCGTCGATGACTGTTGAACTCATTGATGAAGGAGCGGACTGGTCGCTCATTGCCGAACAAGCAGAACAGTACGTAAAGGCAAGTAGCAAAGACGGAACAGTCGAAAAAATGACGTGGACAAAAGGAACACGTTTAAACGGTGCAGACGTATATAAAAGCGCCATTGAAGATGGCGAAGTATACGTGTTTGTCGTAAAAAATGGAACGCCGATGCGGCTGACGATTTTTGTACAACAAGAAAATGAACTAAATCCGTTTTTACAAATGGCAGAAACGATTGAACGGATTGATTAAGGGAGGGCTTGTTTTGGAGCTATTAGAAGCATATCGATCATTATGGTCAAACCGTTCGTTACCTGTCGGCGAAAACGAGGCGAAAGATGTGCTGCTCGATGCTATTCAGCGCGATTTATTAGATGAAATGACACATCCGCGCTTACGAAAATCACCTTATGAAAAATTTTCATTAGCGATGAAGCGAATTGCCACATCATCGCTTGATGCCAAACAGCAATACGAGCTCGTTCGTTTATACGTGCAACAGCTTGAAAACTTGCCTTCTCGCTAAGGCAAGTTTTTTTGTATAACATTGTCCGATTTGCACAAAATACGTATCGAATATGATACGAGGAGGCTTTACGATGGATCCATTTCGTTCGTTAGATGTGATGCGCCGAGATGTAGAACGTATGTTTTCTAACTTCCCTTCTTTTTTATCGCATATGGATGATATGTTTCGTATGCCGCGCGTCGATGTGCATGAAAATGACAAAGAAATGATTGTCACGTGCGACATTCCGGGACTAGAACGAAAAGAAGATGTTGACATTCATATCGACGATCAAACATTATCGATTAGCGGTCAAGTGCGGCGACAATATGATGTAAAAGATGAACATATGCATCGACAAGAGCGGTTTTACGGACGATTTTATCGCACGATCCCACTTCCGTCCCATGCTGCACATGAGAACGTACAAGCATCATATAAAAACGGTGTGCTTGAAATTCGCATTCCGAAAGCACAATCGGATGGGAAAAAACGAATTGATGTACAATTTCATTAACACCGGCACAATTGCCGGTGTTTTTTTTAGAAATGAAAGAAATAGAAAAGGCGGAAGATCCCGCCTAGCGCGCTAACGTTGTGCTTCATCGCTCGGAATAACGACATCATGAAGCGCAACGTTTACTTGTTGTTCGTATTTATTTCGCTCTTCTTCTGTCCAATGAAAATACGATTGCATCAACGTAACAACTGCTTCTTTTAACTGACGAACCGCATGAATGTCAAAAAAGAGCGCTCCGGTACGCCGAATGAAAAAGTCGAGCGGTGTCACCGTCATTTCGCATTCGAGTGCATATAGGCACATCGCATACCAATCAATAGGAAGAGCTGTTTCTTTTCGATTATATGTGCCAGCCAAAGCGAATAAACGATCGACATTCGTACCGTATCGTTGCACGAGCCGTTTTGCTTGTTGTTCCGTTAAGCCGCAAGCCATTCCTTCGGCTATTTTTTCGGCCATAAACGTATGCCATCGGCTCGCACCGCCAACGTCTCCACCGGAAATCGGCAAATGTTTCGTTTGACACGGTGGATACGTCCCACCTAGCTGTTTAGCAATCAAATCAACAACAGTTTCAGCCATTTTGCGATATCCTGTTAACTTTCCGCCTGCAATCGTAATCAGACCAGATGCCGATTGCCAAACTTCATCTTTCCGTGAAATTTCAGATGGATCTTTCCCTTCTTCATAAATGAGTGGACGCAATCCAGCCCAACTTGATTCAATATGTTGTTCCGTCAAATGAACGGACGGGAACATGTACCGAATGGCGCGCAGTAAATAGTCGCGATCGTCTCTTGTCATTTTCGGATGGACGCGATCTCCGTCATAA
Source organism: Anoxybacillus sp. EFIL (assembly GCF_013096955.1). Classification (NCBI taxonomy): domain Bacteria; kingdom Bacillati; phylum Bacillota; class Bacilli; order Caryophanales; family Anoxybacillaceae; genus Anoxybacillus; species Anoxybacillus sp. EFIL. The sequence goes on from NZ_SDLH01000004.1 coordinate 116,803, forward strand.
AACGTATCTGTCGTGCCGACGTACGTCTTTCCTTCGCGCGGAATCGCAAACACCATGCGACCGTCAGGCGTATCAAAATATACCGCTTGCTTGAGTGGAAAATGCGCTTGATCAACGACAATGTGCACCCCTTTTGTTAAGCGCAATTTTTTTCCGACGTGTGAGCCGTCTTTTTCACGTAATATATCGACCCATGGCCCTGCCGCATTGACAATTTTTTTCGCATATATCGTAAACGTTTTCCCTGTCGTTTGCTCACGACATGTCACGCCATTAATCCGCCCATTTTCATCATACAAAAACGATTCTGCTTTTACATAATTGACTGCGTGAGCTCCGCATTCCATCGCTTTTTTTATCACTTCTATCGTTAATCGTGCATCATCTGTCCGATATTCAACGTAATAACCGCCACCAAGCAATCCGTCTTGTTTAATTAACGGCTCTTTTTGCAACGTTTCATGTGCGGATAACATCGTCCGCCGTTCCGCTTTTTTGACGCGTGCCAAATGATCATACACCCATAGCCCGATAGACGTACTCCATTTTCCGAACGTGCCACCGCGATGAATCGGCAATAACATCCATTCTGGTGTCGTGACATGCGGACCGTTTTCATACACAATAGCTCGCTCTTTCCCGACTTCTGCGACCATTTTTACTTCGAACTGTTTTAAATAACGTAATCCCCCATGAACGAGTTTCGTCGAACGGCTTGACGTGCCAGCCGCAAAATCTTGCATTTCAATGAGCGCTGTTTTCATTCCGCGCGTCGTTGCATCAAGCGCGATGCCACAACCGGTAATGCCACCGCCGATCACAAGCACATCATACGTCGTTTTGCTCATTTCCTCTGTTATTTCCATTCGTTGTTTCGCTGAAAACATCATCATTCCCCCTGTAAAAATAAAAAGAGACCAAAACAAGCACAATAAGCTTCACTTATTATGCATGTATGGTCTCTCTTCGTCTCTTGACATATATGAACTTTAGTTTCATTGTATCATATATGTGGAAAAAGGCAACTGTTTTGCACAAAAAGCCATTTGATCGCTGAACGTGGCTTACATAAGCTAATGTTAATTCCTTTTTCTTTATATTTGTTGACGATATGTTTGACGTTTGGTCGCTTGTTTTCCTCTCGCTTTCTTTGCACGCGCTTTCTTCCTTTCTTATTCTCTTTTACATATTTACGAATCACCATATAAAAAGTTTCGCGAACAATTTATTTTTTCCTGCATATATTACGAACAAACATATGTCGTAAGGAGTGAACATGTATGAAAAAAGATTTGTCTCATATGCTCGATTCGTTTTTTGATGATCGGTCATTAAAAAAATTGTTGTATACGCTCGATGAATATGTTCACCGTGCATTTTCACCGATTTATATTCCAATTGATGTACGCGAAACAAAAGAACAATATGTCATCATTGCCCATCTTCCAAATGCGAAACGTGAGAACGTTCATCTACAATTTATTGACAACACACGTCTGTTGTTATCCGTCGTTTACGATGAACAGACGGAAACGATTGATGATGAAAAGAAAATGATTCATCGTCAGCACACGTATGAACGAGCGACAAAATCCATTTTTCTCCCTTATCCTGTTCAGGAATCAGACATTCAAGCATCGTTTCAAGACGGCAAACTCATCATTCAACTCCCACAAAAGAAAACATTTATTCCAATTGAATAAATAAGAAAAGCGCAAAGCGCCCGCCTATCGGCTTGAAGCTAGACAGTTCCCTAAATTAGAAATTGTATACTTTCTTAATCTTTATAAGAAAAACGCAAACGTTATATTTTAAACGTTTGCGTTAATCCTTTTACAAGCCCGCTCATTTGATTCATCACTTGCACCGCCTGCCCCATCGTATTCATCATTTTTGTAATATCGTACGTCCCATCTTTCGTTTTAAACTGCTCAAGCAAGCTTGGCGGCTTTGCAGGAGCGAATGGGGGCATAGGTGGAACGAACGGAGAGACAGGTGGTGTGGTGAATGGAGACATGGGCGGAACGACTGGTAGAACAGGAAACGAAGTCGGTTGGGAATAATATGGATAATAATGCGCAGGTGCCACATGTGGCATTTGCATCGTAGACCATGGCTGGTACATATTTTCTCTCCCCTTTCACTACATCGTATTCGTTTTTCATAAAATGGTTCTTGACTAATCGTGTCAATCGATGTCGGAATTCTCAATTTTTTGAATTTAACATGTTGTCTTTTTTTATGTTATGATAAGTGGAAAAGGGGGAGGGAATAATTATGACAATTATTGAATTAAAAAACAAATTTATCGCAACGAAACAATATGAGCCGATCGATGCAAACGAGCTGCTTGACTTTGCGCGTCAACTTTATTTGCGCAACGAATTGCCGCTTAGCGTGTACCGCCATCTTGTGCGTGATTTAGAAGCGCTTGGGGCTTACAAACCTGACGATGAGCGTATTAAACAATATTCAGGAAGCGCTGAATGATTTCTCCCCTCTTGTGCCATGCTAAGTGGGACGCTAGCATGGAAAAGGAGGCGGATGAAAATGGGTCGTGGTGTTCATTTTCACCATAAGAAAAAAGGACATGAAAGCGAGAAGCCAAAACATGGCGAACATGTTGAGTCGAAGCAACGTGAAGTTGTCGACTATGCCATTGACACAGTAGGAAGCGAAACGCATCGTCCAGTGACAATTGAACGTGTAAAAGAATAAAGGTGGCCAACGCGCCACCTTTTTTATATTGCCGGAACGAACATATACGTTTCTTTTTTTTCGATTTGTTGTTCGATGTTGTTGAGTTGGCGTTCGATGTCTTGTAAACTGTCTTGTTGCATATCGTAATGTGTATCCATTTGCTCGGTCGTACGCTCTTTTAATTTTTTTTCTAATTGTTCAATTTCCTCAAACAATTGTTGTAATTGCATTTGAATATGTTCCATCCTCCAACTCCCCTTTCGCCTTTGCCATACACATTCGCTATCCATATCCTCGTCCCTTCTTGATTGACAAAACTAGAAGAAATTCGGCAAACAAAGTCGTATACGTACAAAATTCGACAAATATGTTCGCATGTTTTTTATATGAACGGTCAAAATAAAATGATGAAAGGAGGCGACAACATGGCGAAAAAAGAGCAAAAGAAAAAACAAAAGCCGAAGCAAGAAGAAACAACAGGATTTGGCGACAAAAAACTAGAAGGTCCAGACCGCCCTTCTACATAAAATCGAAAAATATCCAAAGTCATGTTTTAGAAAAAGCGAGTATATTTGCTCGCTTTTTTCTAATTTTCGGGCAAATGACGAACAGACGAAACATATGGTATAATGTTGAACATTCAAGGGGGGATGATATGTTTAAATATCCGAATGGGCGAGCATATGAAAAAAAAGAAGATGAACGCATATTGCATACTCGTGCTTCTGATACGTATGGAAATCGCGGAATGACGCTAGAGGCGGATTTAAACGAAACAAACGCCTATTATTTAGCTCAAGGCATTGCCGTCATTCATAAAAAGCCGACGCCGGTGCAAATCGTCCGAGTCGACTACCCGAAACGAAGCGCGGCCGTCATTAAAGAAGCGTATTTTAAACAACCGTCAACGACGGACTATAACGGCGTATACCGTGGGAAATATATTGACTTTGAAGCAAAAGAAACGAGAAATCGCACGTCGTTCCCGCTTCAAAACTTTCATGAACATCAAATTGAACATATGAAACAAGTGCTAGCCCACGGAGCGATTTGCTTCGTGATTTTGCGTTTTACAACACTCGATGAAACGTATTTATTCGATGCACATCACCTCCTTGAATATTGGGAGCGAAAGCAACAAGGTGGACGCAAATCAATGACAAAAGCGGAAATCGAACGACATGGCCATCTCATCCCGCTTGGCTATCACCCACGAATCGATTATATTCAAATTGTGGACAAACTATATTTTTAGAATAGGAGGAACGATATGGCGAATTATCGTTCACGAACGGAACGAAAACAAGTAGAACAAAAAAAACAACGTCCGCGAGAGCGAGGGCGTTCGATAATGAAAAAAATTGTGCTCATCATGTTGCTCACCATGACCATTGGCATGTTTTCTGGTGTAGCCGCATTTGCTTGGATGATTAAAGATGCACCGCCGCTCGATGAAACGTTGTTGCGCGATCCTTTAGCTTCGATCGTGTACGACGTGAATGGCCAAAAAGTAACAGAGCTCGGTCAACAAAAGCGCATTTACGTATCGTATAACGATATTCCAAAAGTGCTTGAAAACGCGGTGCTTGCGACAGAAGATGCGCGCTTTTACAAACATCACGGTTTTGATATTGTACGCTTTTTCGGTGCCGTTTTAGCAAACATTCGCGAAGGATTTGGCGCTGAAGGTGGAAGTACGATTACACAACAAGTCGTCAAACTTTCTTTTTTAACGCCTGAAAAAACGTTAAAACGAAAAGTGCAAGAACTATGGCTTGCCATTCGACTTGAACAAAAATACTCTAAACACGAAATTTTAGAAATGTATTTAAACAAAATTTATTACTCAAATCGGGCATACGGTGTCGCAAAAGCGGCGGAAACGTACTTTGGCAAAAGTGATTTATCGCAATTAACGCTTCCGGAAGCGGCATTGCTCGCCGGCATTCCACAAAGCCCGAACAACTACAATCCGTTTACGCATCCAGAAACGGCGGAAAAGCGTCGAAATACAGTATTGTCGCTAATGGTAAAACATGGTTTTATTTCAAAAGAAGAAGCTGAAGCGGCGAAAAAAATACCTGTTCAATCGTTATTAACGGAAAATAAACAACAAAGCGATATTCCATACGATTCCTTTATTGATCAAGTGATCGATGAAGTGACAGAAAAAACAGGGCTTGATGTATTTACTGCCGGATTACACATTTATACAACATTAGATCCGAACGCCCAATCATATGTGGAAGATTTGTTGAACTCGGACGAAGTCATTCGTACGAACAAAACTGATTTCCAAGCTGGCATTGCGGTCGTAGATACGAAAACAGGTGAAATTCGGGCGCTTGGCGGCGGTCGGAAAAAAGAAGAAGGCGTCACGTTCGGATTCAACTATGCAACCGATACACGAAAACAACCAGGTTCGACAATTAAACCGATTGTCGATTACGGCCCAGCGATTGAATATTTAAAATGGTCAACATACCACCAATTAAAAGATGAACCGTATCAATACTCTGATGGAACGCCAATTAAAAACTGGGACGGCAAATATGAAGGACAAATGTCGATGCGAACAGCACTTGCTCGTTCACGAAACATCCCTGCCTTAAAAGCGCTCCAAGAAGTCGGTTTAGAGCGAGCGAAACAGTTTGCGAACAAGCTTGGCATGGGCTTTGAAGAAATGCATGAGGCCTATGCGGTTGGCGGCGTCGGCAAAGGGGTGTCACCGCTACAAATGGCTGGCGCATATAGCGCATTCGGAAACGGCGGCATTTACATTGAACCGCATGCGGTGAAAAAAGTGGTGTTTCCAGATGGAACAGAAATGGATCTTCGTCCAGAACCAAAAGCCGCGATGAAAGATTATACGGCGTTTATGATTACCGATATGTTAAAAACGGTCGTTCAATCAGGTACAGGTACAGCAGCAAACGTACCAGGGCTTCATATTGCCGGAAAAACAGGAACGACGAACTACGATGAAAAAGACCGTCGCAAGTATGGTCTGCAAAGAGGAGCTGTTCCTGACAGTTGGTTTGTCGGTTATACACCAAACTATACAGCAGCCATTTGGACTGGTTTTAGTAAAAAAAGTAGCGAAGCCTATTTATCAAAATCCGAACAACAATATGCGAAACAGTTGTTTAAACGCGTCATTTCCCATATTGATGACGGCAGCGGCGGCGATTTTAAACAACCGAAAAGCGTTGTGAAACTAGCGGTGAAAAAAGGAACGAATCCGCCGAAACTCGCCAGTGAACATACGCCAGAAAGTGAAATTACGTACGAATATTTCGTTCGCGGTTATGAAGAGCCAACAGAAGTGGCCGAAGATGAACCGGAAGTGATTGAACCAGTCAAAGACTTACGAGCGCAATACGATCCAGCAACACAAACGATTTCGCTCGCATGGTCATACACGATCGACCCAGAAAAAGATGTATCATTCGAAGTACGGCAAACAGTAGACGGTCGCAAACCGACAGTTATCGCAAAAACAAAAGATTCACAGCTAACTGTCGATGCGAAAGAAGGCTCCGTATATTTGTTTGAAGTATACGTCGTGACAGCTGACGGCACACAAAGCGCGCCAGCGACAGCGCTTGTGCAAATTCCAAAAGAAGAACCGAAACAACCAAACGAAAATGAGTCACCAGGACAGTCGGGAAACGAAGGAACCCCGGAGACGCCAACAAATCCGGAAAATCCAACAAATCCGAACGAGCCAAATCCGAGCAATCCGGGGACACCAACAAACCCGACAAATCCGACAAACCCGACAAATCCGAACGAGCCAAACCAAAACAATCCGAACAACAATCCATCGGGGACGAATAGCCAACAACGAGGCGGAAATAATGATGGCACACCAAAAAGAGACTGAGCGCGTACTCAGTCTCTTTTTTGTTGAACCATTTGTTTATAAAACAGTTTCGCAAGCTCGATAAATAATTCATCTAACTGAATAAACGAATGATGAAGAGCAGGATGAGCGAAAATAAAAGAAAGACGATCGATGACATTTAACGGGCGAAGCGAAAGCGATTGGACTTCCTCTTCCCAGCAGCATATGTTTCCTATCGGGCGTTCGTTCAGCCAATATAGTGCGCATAAAAAATAGCTTATCCCCCGAATGATCCCGTCTTTTGCTTGTTTCGCTTGACGTTTTGCAAACAACGGGGCAAGCTCACGTTTTTCTTCTTCCCAAAGCTGAAATACGGCAGGAAGCGCGCGTTCTTTTTGTTGCCACGGCTTTTCTTCATTTGTTATATCATAATAAAACGGCACATGCTTCATCATCATCGGAAACGGCTGAAGCGTATCGATATCGACCGTATCGGTCGCAAAAAAGAGCGGATGTTGAAACGTTTTCGGAACGATCATTTACATCTTCCCTTTCATCCGTTTTTTTCCTTCACGACAAAGATGAAGAAGTGGACATGCGTCACACCTAGGCGATTGTGCTTTACAATGATAGCGCCCAAAAAAAATAAGGCGATGATGGGTCACCGACCATTCTTCTTTCGGAATTTTACGCATTAACGTTTCTTCTACTTCTAACACTGAATCTTTCCAGCGGCAAATGCCGATCCGTTTGCTTACTCGTTCAACATGCGTATCCACAGCAATGGCAGGAACGCCGAAGGCAACAGATACGACAACGTTCGCTGTTTTGCGCCCAACACCAGGAAGCTTCATTAATTCCTCGCGGCTTTGCGGCACGTTTCCATCATATTGTTCAATTAATATCCGACATAATTGTTGAATGTTTTTCGCTTTATTCCGATATAAACCGATCGAACGAATATCTTGTTGTAGCTCTTCTAGCGGAACAGACACGTAATCTTCTGGTGTTTTATATTTTTCAAATAGTTGCTTCGTCACTTTATTGACGAGTGCATCTGTACATTGGGCTGATAAAACGACGGCGATTAACAGCTCAAACGGGTTGCGATGAACGAGCTCACAATGCGCATTTGGAAACATGGTTGCGATCTCATCCAAACAGTAGCGAATTTGTTGCTTTGTTAACATGTAACCATCCTTTCTACGACTGTTCAAGCCAATTATAAATCGGAACGGTTGGTTTATATGGTTGTTCTTGCTTTCCTTGGTTTTTGCGAAACTTTTTTGCATGTTGCTGCGCTTGTTCAATTGTTTTAATGCCGTTCTTTTTCCATTCAAATAAAATTCGATCAATATAACGGAAATTTAGTTTTCCAGATAATACAGCTTCTCGTAGGGCCGCTTTAATGATCGTTGGATCATGCTCGTCTTGATCCATCCACATCGCTAACGTTTCACACTCCATCGGTGAAAGCGGACGGCCAAACTCATGCTCGAAAACGGTGTACAGTTGTTCTTCTTGTTCTTCCTCTTGTTTTTGTCCTTGAAAAACGGTGCGAACGAGCTTTTCCCAAAGCGGATCAAGCGAATAACATTCACTTCGAATATGGTTATCCATCTGTTCTTCAATGGCTAAAAACCCTTTTTGAACGAGCTTTCTTAATTGTTGCATGCACATTTCTGGAGAAATCGTCATTCGAGCCGCAATTTCATCTGGCGTTGGAAACGAAATGCCTTGCTCAAGAAACGAATGAATGTGTAAAAGGAGCATAAACTCTGTTTCATTTAATCCAAGCGTCTTATAGTTCGTTAACAATAATCGTGGAATGGCAATGCTTCCTTCACGGAAAAAACGAATCATTTCATTATTCATATCAAACACCTCACGCCCTATTATACCATAAAACAAATCCCCCATGTGAGCACGGGGGATTTGTTCATTATGGATATAAACGATTTAATAAACGCGGGAATGGAATCGTTTCACGAACGTGTTCGACGCCACAAATCCACGCAATTGTCCGCTCAAGACCTAATCCGAAACCAGAATGCGGCACAGAACCGTATTGACGAAGCTCTAAATACCATTTGTATGCATCAAGCGACAGTTGATGTTCTTCTAACCGTTGCTTTAATAAGTCGTAGTCGTGAATGCGCTCCGAACCGCCGATAATTTCGCCGTATCCTTCTGGAGCAATTAAATCGGCGCAAAGAACAACTTCAGGACGCTTCGGATCCGGCTGCATGTAAAACGGCTTTAATGTCGTTGGATAATGTGTAATAAATACCGGTTTATCAAAACTTTCGGCAATCGCCGTTTCATGTGGAGCACCGAAGTCATCGCCCCATTGAATGTCGTCAAACCCTTTTTCATGAAGAAGCTGAATCGCTTCATCATACGTAATGCGCGCAAATGGCGGCTTTACATTTTCTAATTTCGACGTATCACGACCGAGCGTTTTTAGCTCTAGCTGACAATGTTTTAACACCGACTGTACAATATGCGATACGTATTGTTCTTGTACTTGTAAATTGTCTTCAAACTGATAAAACGCCATTTCCGGCTCGATCATCCAAAACTCAATTAAATGGCGACGCGTTTTTGATTTTTCGGCACGAAACGTCGGACCGAACGAAAATACTTTGCCGAGCGCCATCGCTGCTGCTTCCATATAAAGCTGGCCACTTTGAGAAAGGTACGCATCTTCATCAAAATATTTTGTATGGAACAATTCTGTCGTTCCTTCTGGCGCGCTTCCTGTTAAAATGGGTGGATCGACTTTGACGAAGCCATTTTCATTGAAAAATTCATACGTTGCCCGAATGACTTCGTTGCGAATTTTCATAATTGCATGTTGACGTTTCGAACGAAGCCATAAATGACGGTGATCCATTAAAAACTCGATCCCATGTTCTTTTGGTGTAATCGGATAATCAACAGCCATATGAATGAGTTCAATGTTTGTGACAGAAAGCTCGTATCCGAACGGTGAACGGGCATCTTCACGCACAACACCTGTGACATAGAGCGAACTTTCTTGCGTCATGCTTCTTGCCGCTTGAAAGACGTCTTCGCTCACTTGCGCTTTTTCCACGACTCCTTGAATAAAGCCTGTACCATCGCGCAATTGTAAAAAGGCAATTTTTCCGCTTGACCGTTTGTTCGCAAGCCAAGCCCCAATCGTTACTTCTTGACCTACATATTTATGTACTTCTGCAATCGTCGTTTTCACAAAAAGTCCCTCCAAAGACGTTCAACTAGTATGTACATCATCAATATTATACATTTCGACAAAAAAACGCAAGATCATCTCGCGTTCAGAAGAAAAGGCTAGTCACATCGACTAGCCGCGCGTCTTTTCACTAATAAACGTTTCAATGCGATCGAGTGCTTTATGCAGAAGATCAAGCGATGTCGCATATGATAAACGCACGTTATTTGGCGCACCGAAACCTGAACCTGGCACGAGCGCCACTTTCGCTTCTTCAAGCAACGCTTCGACAAACGCATCGACGTTTTCATATCCGGTCATCGTCGCCGCTTCTTTTGCATTCGGGAACAAGTAAAATGCTCCTTGTGGTTTCACGCAAGAAAACCCTGGAATTTGAACGAGACGATCATAAATAATGTTTAAACGTTGTTCAAACGCTTGACGCATATGTTCTACTGGCTCTTGCGGCCCGCTATATGCGGCAATTGCTGCATATTGAGCAATCGATGTCGGATTCGATGTGCTATGGCTTGCTAAGTCTGTCATCGCACGAATGATGTCAGCATCGCCTGCTGCATAACCAATTCGCCATCCTGTCATTGAATGTGATTTGGACACACCGTTAATAATGATCGTTTGTTTTTTCAATTCCGGTGAAAGTTGCGCAATCGAAACGTGTTCATGTCCACCGTAAACGAGCTTTTCATAAATTTCATCAGAAACGATGAGAATGTCGTGGGCTAAGCATACTTCACCGAGCGCCTGTAGCTCTTCTTTCGTATAAATGACGCCCGTTGGGTTGCTTGGCGAGTTAATAATAACCGCCTTCGTCCGATTTGTTATTGCCTGTTTTAGTTGCTCCGGTGTAATTTTGAACTCGTTTTGTTCAAGCCCTTCCACATAAACAGGGACGCCACCTGCCAGTTTGACTTGCTCTGGATAACTAACCCAATACGGCGTCGGAATAATGACTTCATCGCCTTCGTCTAAAATAACTTGAAATAGCGTATAAAGCGCATGTTTTGCTCCAACACATACGATAATTTCTGACGGTTTATAATCGAGCTGTTGATCTTGTTGAAATTTTTTTATAATCTCTTGTTTTAACGTTGCTAATCCACCGGATGGCGTATATTTTGTATGTCCGTCGTACATCGCTTTTACAGCAGCTTCCATAATATGTTGAGGCGTATTAAAATCTGGTTCACCAGCACCAAGCCCAATTACATCATGCCCTGCTGCTTTTAATTCTTTTGCTTTTGCCGTAATGGCAAGCGTTGATGACGGCGTTAATGCGGCGACGCGTTTCGCTAATTTCATACATCCTTCCCCCTCGTCAAATGATATCTTTTCAAAAAGGCCCCGTCTTCAAAACGAACGTAATAAAACGAGTAACGGTTTTGTTCGTCAATATATGTAATTTCCCAAAGCGGGATCCCTTTTTCCATTCCTAATTTTACGGAAATGACTGTTTTTGGACGATACGGCTTAACGGAAGATAACGCTTGTTGTTTCGTCAGTCCTTCTGAAGCCCGATGCATCGCAGCCACTTTCCCTTTTTCTGTCACCCATACGATCCATTGTTCACCTTCATCGTCTTTCCCTGTCACAATGACGTATACGTCGTTTCCTCGATACGTATATACGTCAGTCACTTGAACAATTCCTTTTTTCTCGGCTTGTTTCACCGCACGCTGCTCGCTTTCATTTTTAGACGATACCGCATCACTATATGCATGAATATATAGCGATAACGCAGCGAACAAAACGCACGCGAAAGCAATGATTATTTTTTTCACCCTCATCCCTTCTTACGTTCGATAAATCGTAAACACGGCCTTTTCTTTATTTTCTTCATCAAGCGCGAGCCCGAACATTAAGTCTTTTTCTTTTAACGTCCGATTTAAACAATCGACAATTTTGTATAAATCTGATGAGTATTCAACTTTTACAGTAGCTAACACTTCTATTTTACTTTCCACGACCCGATCCTCCATGTGCACAAATTTTGTTACTTATATCGTTCATCGCGAACGGAAACAATACAACTACACACCGATTTTAGTGTATAAACATCTTCATTGTAGCAACGGTTTCCTACATTGGTCAATTTGAAATAAAAAAATTCCTATCGTACACACCGCGGGCCGAACGTTGGCCCTTTTTTTAAAACGTTATGACGTCATATTCGTGTAAATTACATTTCACAGCAATGACTCCGAAACGGCTCGTTTCATAGCAATCAATCCAGGCCGCATACAACCGTTCAAGCAATCGTTCATTCGGCCAACTTCCGTGCTTTTTAAAGATGATGGCCACTTGCGGATCGACATGTTTTAAAAAAGAGGTACGCGGATAATCATTTAAACCAAAATGTGCAATTTTCAATATGTTTACATCGCTAAGTGGCATCGTCATTAATTTTCGTTCAACGTCATTGTCAGCATGCGCCATATATAAAAGGCGAAGCTGGCCGTATTGAAGAGACATCGTCACATCCCCATGGGCAATATAGAGCGGCTGCATACGAAAATGCGGAAACGGCTCATACACTTTTTGTTCTTCCCATTCATTCACAATTTTCGGACCGTACGTTTGTTCAATCCATTCTACATTTCCCACATACTCTTCATCATCGCTCGTGAGAATGAGTTCATCAATTTCAGTAATATGAAAATGTTCAAACCATCTTTTTAGTTCCCGCTCTGTATGTGGGGCACCTGTATTGAACAATATTGTCTTTCCGCTTGCATGTTTAAATAACGTCGCTTCCCCGTTACTGAGGGGCAAAAAAATGATCGCCATTTCTTCTTCTTCAAGCATCATATCAATTTTTTGAATATGCTCTCCTGTCGCAGAAGGATGCATTAAACTATTGAGTAGCAAAAATAATAACGCCCACGGCAAAACCGCCCACTCCCTTCATCTACCCCTTTTATTTTTCACCGATGAAGGGAAAATTATAGCCACTCATTTACATGTTGTAAAAGTTCCGTAAGCGGCGCATGATATACACGGATAGGCGGTAAAGATTGCAAAAAATATTTACTGTATGATGCGGTTAATAAACGTTGGTCTAAAACGAAAATGATCCCGCGATCTTCTTTTGTGCGAATTAATCGTCCGAATCCTTGTTTAAAGCGCAAAATCGCTTGTGGCAACGATAAATCGTAAAATGGATTGCCCCCTTTTGAACGAATATAATCGCTTTTTGCCGCCATGACCGGATCGTCTGGTGGAGCGAAAGGTAAACGAACGATAACGACGCATGTCACTTCATCTCCCGGAAGATCTACCCCTTCCCAAAAGCTACTTGTCCCAAATAAAATGGCTTGCTCAAACTGTTGAAAATGGCGTGTTAATTTAGCTGCATTGCCTCCGCTCACTCCTTGCGCAAGCAATACAAATGATTGCTCGTCATTGAGCTGTTTAGCAAATGCATACGTTTGTTTCAATAGCTCATACGACGTAAATAATACGAGCATTCGTCCTTTCGTATGTTTAGCGATACGTATTATTTGTTGTGCCGCTTGCTCAGCGTATTGTTCAACCGTAGCGGAAGGAAACGTCGGCAAATCGGTCGGAACCATAAGCGCTGCTTGTTTTTCATATGAAAATGGCGACGGAATGGTACGTGTAAACGGATAAAAATCATCGAGACCAAGCCGTGAAATCATGAATGAAAAACGATTGTTTGTCGTTAACGTAGCCGACGTTAAAATGACGCTTCGCTTACGTGAAAATAGTTGATCTGCAAAAAACTGGGCTAAATCAAGCGGCTGTGAAATAACCGTAACCGCATTGACCGCCGCTTTTGTATCTACCTCTAGCCAGCGGACGATGTCGTCATCGTCGCTCGTGAGTAAATGTTGTAACGTATATAAAACGTCTATAAACGTTGTAAAAGGTTTGACATCTTCTTTCGGAACATCGTTCATCATATATGACAATTGCTGTACATCGCTCATAATACGCATAAGCAATTCTATCGTTCCGCTCCATTCTTTTCCGTACTCTTTCCAAGGAACGAAACGGTAACGGATGCGACCGTCCCCTTTTTGTCGGCGCAGTACGTAATGGCGAAGAGATTGAAACAGTTGATTTAGTTCATATTCTAAATCCCCAAGAAGCGAGCGAAGTGCGCCCATTTGGTGCACCGTGGCTATATCGTTCATCCGCGTCCATAATAGCCGAACGTACTCATATGACACGTGCCGTCCGAAAAAATGAGCAGCGACATCTTCCAAATGGTGTGCCTCATCGATAATAAGCTGTTCGTGTGGCGGCAAAAACTTTTCGTCTGCTGTTAAATCATGCATAACGAACGAGTGATTTGTAATAATCACATGCGCATGTTTCGCTTTTTCTTTAGCGCGCACAAAAAAATCGTGTTCTTCATTTGTTTCATCGCTATGCACCTCTTCCCAAAATAGCGCTCCCCCTGCAGTTAAGTTTAATTCATCGACATCTCCTGTTTCCGTTTCCGTTAGCCAAACGAGCAATTGACATTTTGTTAAAGCAATATCATAGTTTGCATCGACATGTTTTAACGTACGGGCAAATTTTCGCACGCTCATATAGTTTCGTTTACCTTTTAACATCGCGGTCGTAAATGAAAAAGGAACGAGCTTAGCGACGCGTGGTAATTCTTTTTCAATCATTTGTTTTTGCAACTGGAGGGTATGTGTGCTAATGACGACAGGGCGCTGTTGTGTTACTGCATAAAACGCTGCAGGAAGTAAATAAGCGAGCGTTTTTCCAACGCCTGTTCCTGCTTCAATGAGCGCATGTTGACACGTTTGCAACGCTTCGTTTACGTCGATCATCATTTGCTGTTGCCCGTCGCGATATTCAAATGGCGCAACAAACGGATTTGTCGCAAGCCATTGTGAAAAAGACGGAACATGTTCATTCCGTTCTTCACGTTTCGGCAAAAACCATGCTTTTAAAGCGATTCCTTCATATTCAACGACTGATTCATCCGGTTGAACCGTGCGTTCTTTTTTAGCAATGAAATGATTGAACAGAGCGGTCAAATCGCTTTTTAACGGTTGGCTATGTCGGCGTAATTGCTTTAATGTCACAAGCGGTAAGCGAGATAGCTTGTGAAGTAAAAAAAGAAGAAGTTGGGCAGTCGCTTCCGCGTCGTAATCGGCTTGATGTGGGCGATCGTGCGCAAGCGACAACGATTCAGCTAAATGGCTAAGCTTATAACTTGATTGTGTCGGCATGAGAAAACGTGCGAGCTCTACCGTATCTAAAAGCCGACATGTCGGTGGTTGTACCCCGCTACGAATAAATTCCTCTTGCAAAAACGCCCAATCAAAATGGACGTTATGGGCAACAAAATAAGCTCCTTCCCATTTTTCAACAAGCATCGGTGCAATATGATGAAACGAAGGAGCATCATGCACCATCGTATCATTAATGCCTGTTAACTGTTGAATAAATGGCGGGATGTCCCGCTCAGGCTGAATAAATGTTGAAAAACGTTCGCTAACTTTGCCGTCCTCGATGACGACAAAACCAATTTGAATGATACGATCTTCTTTTTTCGGGGCATTTCCTGTCGTTTCAATATCGACGACGACAAAGCGATCATTCATATTTCTCCACCTCACATGTATAACAAACAAAAAGAGGCGGCATGGCTCCCGTTATAAAACGGTCGCCGCCGGCTCTTGAACAATAAGCTCTTTAATGCGATTATGCTCGTCCATAATCGCGATTTTCGGACGGTGTGAAGCGACTTTTTCTTCTGGTACGAGCACATATGAAATGACGATAATGACATCGTCTTTTTGAACGAGACGAGCTGCTGCCCCGTTCAAACAAAACACGCCGCTCCCTCTTTCGCCTGGAATAATATATGTTTCAAATCGTGCACCGTTATTGTTATTTACAATTTGCACTTTTTCATTTGGAACCATGCCGACTGCATCTAAAATATCTTCATCGATCGTAATGCTGCCAACATAGTTTAAATTCGCTTCTGTCACGCGAGCACGGTGAATTTTAGCGTTCATTAATGTGCGAAACATGATGTTTCCCCCTTATTGTACGTTCATAACGATATTATCAATCAAACGAGCGTTTGTAAACCGCACAGCGAGCGCAATAATGATATTTCCTTGCAACGTTTGAATTGGCTTTAATTCAGGATACGAATACATTTCAACATAATCAATCACACCGCTTGTATGTTGTTCGATATGATGCACAATGGCTTGTCGTACCTTCTCTACGTTGCGTTCCCCAGCTTCGATGCATGCTTTTCCTTTTTGTAAAGCAGCATATAATGCAGGGGCTTCTTGTCGCTCACGCTCGCTTAAATATACGTTGCGCGAGCTTTTAGCAAGTCCGTCCTCTTCACGAACGGTCGGAACGACAATTAACTCAATCGGAAAATGAAAATCCCGAATAAGCCCATCGATCACAGCGACTTGTTGTGCATCTTTCATTCCGAAATAGGCGCGATGTGGCATGACAATATGAAATAGTTTCGTCACAACCGTCGCAACACCATCAAAATGACCTGGGCGCGATTTTCCACAAAGCACATCGACGCGCTCATGCACTTTCACCGTCACAGATGGCTCGTGTGGGTACATTTCATCGACGGATGGATAAAAAACAATGTCGACACCTGCCTGTTTAGCCATTTCACAATCGCGTTCAAAATCGCGCGGATAACGATCAAAGTCTTCATTTGGTCCGAATTGGAGCGGATTGACAAAAATACTTAAAACAACGATGTCATTTTCTTGGCGTGCTCGTTTTAATAATGCGACATGCCCTTCATGTAAATAACCCATCGTCGGTACAAAACCGATTGTTTTTCCTTTTTGTCGTTCAGCAATGATATGCGCTTGCATTTGCTTAATTTTTTCAATGATAACCACCTTATTTCCCTCCATACAATGCAATCCATTGTTGCTCGTTCATCGTAAATGATTGTTCATCGCTCGGGAATTGACGTGTTTTGACGTCAGCAACATACTCGGCAAGCGCTTGTTGCATCGTTTGTTGAACGTTCGCATATTGTTTAACAAACTTTGGCACACGGTCTACACCATATCCAAGCACATCGTGATAAACGAGCACTTGTCCGTCAGTACCAACTCCCGCTCCAATGCCAATCGTCGGAATCGTTAGTTGTTTCGTGATCGCCTCTCCAAGTTGTTTCGGCACACATTCTAACACGAGCGCGATCGCTCCTGCTTGCTCACACGCTTTCGCTTCTTCTAAAAGACGCTTTGCACTTTCGGCATCTTTTCCTTGCACTTTATATCCTCCTAATACGCCGACCGATTGTGGCGTTAAGCCGAGATGGGCAACAACAGGAACGCCCATTTCTGTTAAAGCAGAAATGACTTGCAATACGGAACCTGCTCCTTCTACTTTTACAGCATTTGCACCGGATTGTTGCATGATCGCTTTTGCATGTTGCAAAGCGTCGTTCACCGTACTATAAGACATAAAAGGCATGTCTGTGACGATAAACGTATTCGGTGCACCACGTCGAACAGCTTTCGTATGATGAATCATATCTTCAACTGTTACAGGGATCGTTGAGTCGTATCCTAATACGACCATGCCGAGCGAGTCGCCAACTAAAATCATATCAACACCGGCCGCTTCAGCAAGCTTGGCTGACGGATAATCGTAAGCCGTCAGCATAACGATTGGCTCGTGATTTTTTTTCATGCGAAGAAAATCTAATTTTGTTTTCATATACATCCTCCTCTCATATGCAGAGGAAATGGACAAAAAAAGCCTTCTTTCTGCCAACATCGAGAAAGAAGGACTTTTTGTTTCGCTCCATCCCTCTGTCCCCGTCCGCTTCATCGGATCAAGGCAGAAATCATTTTCAACGTATCGTCCATGCGTGGTGCAGTTCTTACAAAGATACTGCCCAATTTCAACCGCTTTCATTTTAACAAATATTTCGAAATTTTCCTACTGTTTTTTTATTTCAATATCTGCTGAGTAAATGTAATGAATCGCTCCGTCTTCTGTTTGTACTTTTAATGTCCCCGAATCTGTAATGCCAAGTGCAACACCGCGAATCGCTCCGTTTAGCGTACGCGCTACAATTTGTTGACCAATCGTTACCGCATAACCTTCCCACAACAGTTTAATTGGTAAAAATCCGTGCTGTAAATATTGTTCATATAACTGTTCTAATTTTTGCAATAACGTTTGAACAATTTTCGGACGATGAAACGTTCGTCCTGTTTCGATCGCAAGCGATGTCGCAATCGAGGCAATATCGCTTGGAAATTGTGTTTGATTGACGTTCATGCCAATGCCGACGATGACCGCCCGCACTTGATCGGGATCCGCTTGCAATTCTGTTAAAATGCCCACAACTTTTTTCCCGTTGATTAATACATCGTTTGGCCATTTAATGTCTGGTACGATGCTTGTTACTTCTTGAATCGCTTGGGCAACCGCAACGGCAACTAAAAGCGTCAGCTGAGGTGCTTGTTGTGGCGGAACGGACGGACGTAAAATGACGCTCATCCAAATGCCTGTTCCTTTCGGTGAATGCCATGATCGGTTTAAACGTCCTCTTCCTGCTGTTTGTTCCTCAGCAATGACAATCGTTCCTTCTTCGGCACCTTCGTGCGCAAGTTGATGGGCTAATTGTTGCGTGGATGGCACGCTTTCTTGATCGTATACGTTCCAACCAAAACGTTTCGTTTTTAACCCAAGTTGTAATTCATTCGCGTTCAGTTTGTCAGGCATTTGTTTTAGGCGATAGCCGAGCCTTCGAACAGCTTCGACCTCAAACCCTTCTTTTCTTAAGTCTTCAATATGTTTCCAAACTGCTGTTCGTGAGCAACCGAGCAGCTCGCTAATTTTTTGTCCCGATAAAAATGACTCGCCTGCTTCTGTAAATAGTTTCAATAGTTGTTTTCTCGTCTCTGATTGCACACCGCCCACTCCTTTAACTTCTCTTTCTCGTTTTCCACTTGACGATGCAGTACGGCACGCTCGATATTTTCAATCATTTCAGCTAACCACGGACCGGATTTTCTTTCGAATAACGCAAGCAAATCGTGACCGTTGATCGCAAGCTCTTTCCGATCACGAATCGGCAACGCTTCCCACTGTTTCATTAACAGAGACACATGCGGTTCGTCACCATAAAGCGCTGCGCGTGTACGCTCGATATGCGGAATGTACGGTCCGTACTCATACAGTGCATCGATTGTCCAATCCGCAAGAGAACGAATATGTTCGAGCGCTTTTAAACAAATCGAAACGTCGCGAATGAGGTGGTTTGGCAATTTCCATTTTTTCAATTGTTGGTTGTCAAAATGGACGACAAATGCTAATCGCGCCCACGCTTCAATGCGATGAGCTGGCACAAGTGAAGAAGCACCGAGTTGAGCAAGCTCTCCTTTTTTTGTCGCAAGCTCAGGCAAGTACAAAAATAAATTCGTTTCCATTAAAAGCTCGATCGCTTTAGACATGAACGGGCCGAGCAACAACTTTTCGAATTCAACCGCTATGCGCTCAACTGCAATATGTTGTAATAAATGACCGTATTGCATGATCGCTTGTTTTGTCCCTGTTGATAAAGAAAAGCCCAGCTGACTAACAAATCGAAGCGCGCGCATCATTCGCAACGCATCTTCGTTAAATCGCTCTGCGGCATCGCCAACTGTTTCGATGATGCGTCGTTTTAACGCTTCGATTCCGCCAAACGGATCGATCATCTCACCGTGTTCATTCATCGCAATGGCGTTCATCGTAAAATCCCGTCGCTGCAAATCTTCATAAAGAGAACGAACAAACGTGACGTCTTTCGGTCTTCGATAATCTTCGTAACGCCCCTCTTTTCGAAATGTCGTCACTTCATATGAAATGCCGCGCTCAATGACCATCACTGTTCCGTGAGCAATACCAACGGGGACGGTTTTCGGGAAGATGGCCATCACTTCTTGCGGGTGGGCGGATGTCGCAATATCAATATCTCCGATTGGTCTTTGCAATATGTAGTCACGAACTGCGCCGCCGACAAAATACGCTTCATGCCCGTGACGTTTTAATGTTTCAATGACAGAAAGCGCCTGTTGAAATTGTTCGTTCATCATTCATCCCCTTTAAGTTGAAAATAAATGTGTTCATATTGTGCCACAATTCGCTCGGAATAAAATTTTTCATACACCGTTTCATACGCCTTTTGTCCCATCGTTTCCCGAAGATCTTCATCCGTCAATAAGCGAACCGTGTGATGCGCCGCTTCGTTTATATCACCGAGCGCACATAAAAAGCCGTTTTTTCCATCTTCAATCACTTCAGGAATGCCGCCAATCGCAGTTCCTACACAAGGAACGCGACAAGCCATCGCTTCAAGCAAGACGAGACCGAAACTTTCTTTTTCTGACAATAACAATTTTACATCGCTCATTGAATATAACTCCGCTAAGTTTTCTTGTTTTCCTAAAAAACGAACGTGATCGCATAGTTTTAATTCTTTTACAAGGCGACAAACGACCGTCATTTCCGGTCCATCGCCGACAAGAAGCAATTTCGCAGGGACTTGTTTCACGACGAGCGCAAACGTGCGAACGACATCGCATACCCGCTTCACTTTACGAAAATTCGAAACGTGAATGATCACTTTTTCATGCGGGGCGATGCCGTATTGACGACGAAGTTCATCATTTCGCTGTTTGCTGTATACACGTTCATCAACGAAGTTGTACACCGTTTGAATTGGCTTTTGTACGTCAAGTAGCTCATACGTTTGAATCGCTAACGCATTCGATACCGCCGTTACAACATCTGATTGTTCAATGCCAAATTTAATTAAGTCGCTTAATGACGGGTCGTATCCAAGAACGGTAATATCTGTCCCGTGTAGCGTCGTCACAATTTTCAAATGGTCGCCGACCATTTGTTTTGCTAAAAAGGCGCAAAGGGCGTGCGGAACAGCGTAATGTGCATGAATAATATCTAGCTGCTCCCGCTTTGCCACTTCCGCGATTTTGCTCGCCAACGCTAAATCGTATGGCGGATATTGAAATACAGAATACTGATTGACTGTCACTTCATGATAATAAATGTTTGGATACACTTTATTTAGCCGAAACGGAATGCTTGAAGAAATAAAATGAATATCATGACCGCGTTCGGCAAGCATTTTTCCTAATTCCGTCGCAACGACTCCAGAGCCGCCGACTGACGGATAACAAACAATTCCTATTTTCAGTTTCATCGTTCTTCCCCTAACAAGTCATGTGCAAGTATAAGTGGTTTTTTTGAAATAAATCCTTCCGCAAACGAAACACCAACTTCTTTTCCGAACAATCGCTCGCGGCTTTCAACGGTTTCAATATAGCCGTTTGTTAACGGTGTGTCAACTGAACCGCTCATTCGTTCAAACTGGCTTTCATATGCTCGTAAACTCGCCAATTTTTTGTCGATCGTATCGCTAATATCAACGACAAAATGAGGGCGATGAAATCCGTTAATCATATAAAAATAAACCGCTTGCACGCGATGAGGGGGAAGTTCTCCGTAACGGCGAATAGCGGCTGAAAACACCGCTTCTTCCACTAACTTCGCACATTGTCCATGATCGGGATGGCGATCTTCCCAATATGGTGCAAATACGATGCGCGGCCGATACGTACGAATGACAGTCACGATCGGATCAATATGCTCCTTTTGGATCGTTAATCCTCGATCAGGAAGTTTTAGCTGTATGCGCGTGCGAACGCCGAGAATGTCGGCTGCCCGCTTCGCCTCTTGTTGCCGAATATGTACGGTTCCGTTCGATGAAAGTTCTGCTAGCGTCAAATCGCATATGCCGATGTCATATCCTTGTTGGGCGTATTTCGCAATCGTCCCACCCATTCCGATCTCTACGTCGTCCGGATGGGCGCCAAACGCTAACATATGCATTATTGTTTTCCTCTCTTCACAATATTTCGCCATGCAAAATCGCCACGCTCTAAACCGTGTATGAGCACCTCAGCTGTTCCCATGTTCGTCGCTAACGGAATGGCATACACGTCACAAAGGCGAATGAGCGCGCTCACATCTGGTTCATGTGGTTGGGCAGTCAACGGATCGCGAAAAAAAATAACCATATCCATATCGTTATTTGCAATCATCGCACCAATTTGTTGATCGCCGCCAAGCGGGCCAGATTGAAAACGGTGAACAGAAAGACCGGTCGCCTCTTGAATACGCAATCCTGTCGTACCTGTCGCATATAACTCATGTTCCGCTAAAATATGTTGATAAGCTGTCACAAATTGTACCATGTCTTCTTTTTTCTTGTCGTGCGCAATTAATGCAATTTTCATTGTCCTCGCCTCCTTATTCAATTAAATGCTCTAATCCATATACGAGCGTTTCTAGCTTCATCACCGTTTCAACAGCAAAGCGAACGCCTGACATAAATGACGCGCGGTTAAACGAATCGTGACGAATCGTAAGCGTCTGTCCATCGCCACCAAAAATGACTTCTTGATGCGCCACAAGCCCCGGCAAGCGAACGCTATGAATGCGCATGCCGTCATATAATGCACCGCGGGCACCTTCAATCGTCTCTTTCTCAGCTGGATGCCCTTGCATGAATGAAGAACGCACTTGTTGAATGAGCTGGGCCGTTTTTAACGCTGTCCCTGATGGGGCATCAAGCTTTTGATCGTGATGAAGTTCAATGATTTCCACGTGAGGAAAATATTTGGCCGCCATTTGTGCAAATTTCATCATTAAAATGGCACCGATAGCAAAGTTTGGCGCAATGATTGCACCTATTTTTTTCTCTTCAGCAACTTGTGTTAAACGTGCGATATCATCTTCTGTAAATCCCGTCGTACCAACAACAGGCCGAACACCATAGCGCAATGCGATTTCTGTATGAAGTTTTCCGACTTCTGGCGTCGTTAAATCGATCACTACATCCGCTTGCACCGTTTGCAAGCACCGTTCTAAATCGGTAAAAATCGGCGCCTCTATCGCAGGAAAGCCGTCAAGTTCCGCTAACGTTTTTCCTTCATTCATTCGATCTACAACTGCCACGAGTTGAAAATGTTCTGTATGATGAACGAGAGAAACAGCCTCCCGTCCCATTCGTCCACGTGGTCCAGCAATGACAATTCGAATCATCGTTCCTCTTCCTTTCTTGTCCAACGATCGCGATCTCGCGTTTGAAATTTATGCATGACTGCATCATGTGCCTCTTGTAAATCGATATGTAACGAATTCGCCATGCATATAAGTACAAACAATAAATCGCCTAGTTCTTCTTGAATCGTTTTTTCTTGTTCCGTTTTCTTTTTTGGTTTTTCCCCATAATAATGGTTGACTTCACGAGCGAGCTCCCCCAATTCTTCTGTTAAACGAGCGAGCATCGCCAGCGGACTAAAATACCCTTCTTTAAACTGTCCGATGTATGCATCGACTTCTTGTTGTAGTTGCCGCATCGTTTTCTCCATTGCGATCACCTCTTACATTCATGTTAGCCAAAAGTGGGACATTTGACAAATGTTTTTGACGGGTATGCTGACATTCCTCTATAATAAAAAACGCAGTCATATTCAAGGGGTGAAGTTAATGAAGCTAAAAAACGTAGCATTTATTTTACTAGGTTCGGCCATTTTTGCGTTTGGACTTGTCCATTTCAATATGGAAAATAAATTAGCGGAAGGCGGGTTTACAGGAATTACGCTTCTTTTATACTTTTTGTTCGGGATCGATCCTTCGATTTCGAACTTAGTGTTAAATATTCCTCTCTTTTTTATCGGTTGGAAATTGCTCGGGCGAACGACGTTTTTTTATACGATTCTCGGAACGGTTAGTTTATCTGTCTTTCTTTGGATTTTTCAACGATACGGATTTCACATTCCGTTAAATAACGATCTCACGTTAGCTGCGTTGTTTGCAGGGGTATTTATCGGAGTCGGTCTCGGTATTATTTTCCGCTACGGAGGAACAACAGGTGGTGTCGATATTATTGCTCGACTCGTTTATAAATATAAAGGCATTAGTATGGGAAAAACGATGTTTCTATTTGACTCGTGCGTCATTTTTCTCTCGTTGCTTACGTATTTACCTTATCGTGAAGGGATGTATACGCTCGTTGCGGTGTTTGTCGGTGCGCGCGTCATCGACTTTTTACAAGAAGGAGCATATGCAGCAAAAGGGGCAACGATCATTTCTGAAAAAAGCGACTTAATTTGCGAAAAAATTATGACAGAAATGGAACGAGGGGTTACGATTTTAAAAGGAATCGGCTCTTACACAAAACGCGAGCGCGATGTTTTATATTGCGTTGTAGCGAAAAACGAATTATCGCGTTTAAAATCAATTATTACGTCCGTCGACCCGTATGCATTCGTTGCGATTAGCGATGTGCATGATGTGCATGGAGAAGGATTTACGTTAGATGAAAATAAACAACCGCTACATGAATAAAAGCGTCCGACGTTGGACGCTTTTATTGTTTATCCCTTACCATTTTTCGTTCTTTTTCACCACGGTATTTTCGCCACCCTACATACGTTAACGTCATCACGATCATGCCACCGATCGACGTCATCACCCACCAAAGTGAAGGAAGTGCCGTTTCTTTTTTTCCATCCGCAAACAACGCTTGCAAATCTTCTTCCATTTGCCGCAACTCTTTCATTCGCTCCGTTGCATGCAGTTGACGAAAAGCGGGTGCTTCCAAAAGGGAAATATGGGCAGATACACGTTGTACTTGTTCACGATCAGCGTTAATTTTCACGCTCGGTTCAATGAGTTGGTACCGTTGTAAAAATTGATGAAACGCCTGTTGAAACGATTGCTCGTCTTCTCGCTCCATCGCTTGCTTCATCTTGTCAAACGCGGACATGACAGCGTCTTTCATTTCTTTCCAAAGCGGTTGATGTTTGGCGTGAACAGCATCCACCGCAAGCCGAAATTGCGTCAATTGGTTAATTCGTTGTTCCATCGGTACACTTGATGCCGTGACCGCTTTCAACGCTTCTTCGTGTGTAGCTGTTAACACATATATGACATCCATCGAATGAATATCTTCACGAAATAAAGTGAATTGTTGTTCAAAGTATTCCAATAACTGCTTTGCTTCTTGCAAGCGGTCATTTTTTGTTAGCTGAAGCGCTTCGTCAGAAATTTGATCTAGTTTGTCCCATTCATGACCGGTTGCATATACTGTATACGGAAATAAATAAATGATGATAAACATCACGACGAGTCGAATGCGCATCTCCTTGTCCCTCCTTACGATCTTACTATTGAATATATGACCGTAAAAAGAGACATAGACCATGATTTATCGCCGACGTGAAAAAATGTAAGCCACAGCAATCGAAACGATGCTGAGCCAAAACGTAAAATAGCCAATTTGTAACGTATATTGCGCTAACATATGATATTGTGGCATCATGCCAAACACGTAATCGATGACGTCGTTATGCAACGTCCAAATCGCTGCGACAACAACATGAACGAACGACATTCGATAGTGTGGAGCATACAACAACGCTTGCACCGCCATCGCCCCGTGCGATATAACGAGCATCCATCCTGCCCAACCGAGTTGCCCGGTCACAACAAATACAAGCATATTCATCACAACAGCCCAAATGCCATATTTCACAAGCGTTACAACGGCTAACGCTTCCATAAACGGCCAATGCGTATGACGAAGCCATGCCATTAAAACAAATACGAAAAATAAGCTCGCTGTCGGACTATCTGGAACAAACGGAAGAAAGATCGTTGGCGTTTCCGACAATTGTGGTCCGTACCATATGTAACCGTAAATCGTCCCAATGACATTCACGATCAACAAAAGCATAAGAAACGAACGATGCATTAACAAAGTACGTATGTGTAGCATATATTGACCTCCCGTATGTACAAAAAAGCTGACTGATGTTCAGTCAGCTTTTACACATTATTCTGCTTTTAAACCGGCGACAAACTCTGCAAGTTTTTGCAATTCTTCATCTGTACCTTTGAAAATACCTGCAGGCATGCTCCCTTGACCATTTTTAACAATATTAATAACTTCTTCAGGAGATAATCCTGTGCCAACGAGCGATGGTGCCGCTGGGCCCCCTTGCAAGTTTTCACCGTGACATGTTAAACATGTATTTGCTTCTAAGATTTTATATCCTTCTGCATTTTTGTCAATGTCTACTTCCGCACGAATTTTTCCTTGCTCAGCCGCTGCTTCCCAGTCGTGCGTGACGACAGATTCCCATGTTAAGAAAATGATTGCCGCAAGCGTAAGCAACATCATCCCGACAGCAACTGGACGTTTTGATGGACGACGTTCTGGACCACGATCTAAAAACGGCGCAAGCAATAGCGCTCCAAACGCAAGCCCAGGAATAATAATCGCTCCAACAACTGTATATGGACCAGATGCAAACGAGTACTTCAATAGTTGGTATAAGAATAAGAAGTACCAGTCTGGAAGCGGAATATAACTTGTATCTGTCGGATCCGCAATTCGCTCAAGTGGCGACGGATGCGCAACGGTTAAACATAAAAAGCCGATTAAAAAGACGGAGCCGACCATCCATTCTTTTAATAAAAAGTTCGGCCAAAACGCCTCTGTTTTCCCCGGATATTCGGAATAGTCTTTCGGAATGTTCGGCTTGCGTACTGCAGGTACGCGCGAGTCGCCGACAAATTTCATCCCTTTTCCGCGATGCATAGTGTTCCCTCCCTTATGCTAAATTTTACAGTGGACCAGAAATTCCTTGTTTCCGAATCATTAAGAAGTGTGCAGCCATTAATCCTAATAACGCTCCAGGCAAGAAGAAGACGTGAATCGCAAAGAAGCGCGTTAACGTTTGTGCCCCAACGATTTCGTGATGACCCGCTAATAACGTTTTAATCGCTGGACCGATTACTGGTGTCGCCTCAGCAATTTGCAATCCTACTTTCGTCGCAAAGAGCGCTTTCATATCCCAAGGCAATAAGTAGCCTGTGAAACCAAGACCCATCATGACCATAAAAATAAGTACGCCAACGATCCAGTTTAATTCACGTGGCTTTTTGTAAGCACCTTGGAAAAATACGCGCAACGTATGTAAAAACATCATCACGATAACGAGACTTGCTCCCCAGTGATGCATGCCGCGCACAATTTGTCCAAAGGCTACTTCGTTTTGTAAGTAATAAACAGATTCCCAAGCGTTTTTAATATCTGGTACGTAATACATCGTTAAAAACATACCAGATAAAATTTGAATGACTGTCACGAAAAATGTTAATCCACCAAAGCAGTAAACAAAGGCAGAAAAGTGATGCGCAGGGTTTACGTGCTCTGGCACTTCATGGTCTGCGATATCGCGCCACAAAGGCGTAATATCTAGCCGTTCGTCAACCCAATCATAAATCTTATTAAGCATGTATTACGCCTCCCCTCGTGGTTTCGCTTTCCCTAAATACAACGTGCCATCTTTTACTTCGTACTCATATCGATGCAATGGAGCCGTTGGCGGTGTGTTCGGCACGTTCGTTCCGTCCTTTTCATATAAACCGTAGTGACAAGGACAGAAGAAACGGTTCGGATTGCTTTTTTCACCGTTCCAGTTTACCGTACAGCCAAGATGTGTACAAATTGGTGATAGCGCAACGATATCCCCTTTTTCATCTTTAAATACCCAAGCAGATCTTGGCTCTTCTGATTCGTACCACGCGTCTTTTACTTTTACTTTAAAGTCAAAGCGCTGTGGCTCTGTCGTAATGTCTTTTACTTGGGCAACCGCAACCATATCTTGCCCAGCTTCTTCTTTCAAGATCGGATCTAAGGCGAAGCGCACCATCGGTGATAAAATGCCAGCCGCCATAAATCCGCCTACACCTGTTAACGTGTAGTTTAAAAATTGCCGTCTTGACACGCGATGCTTTTTCTCGCTCATCGTTTTCCCCCCTCTATGCGAAGTTAAGTCCATCCGGACGAATTGTTATAACACATATATAAAACTAGGACAACCTAATGATATATCATGTTTCCACCAAGGTCAATATAATGATAGTGTAAACGCTATCTAATTTTTTAACGTCCATTTTGCGACTAACGCATCCATTACTTGTTCCACTTGTTGACGAGCAACTTTTTGCTTATATTCCTCATCCGCATGTTCAAGCGGAAGCGCTGGTACATAAATAAACGAATCATCAGCAACGTCCGCATGTGAAGTGACAAAACATACATGTTGAAATCCCGCTTGTTTAAGCACGTTTGTCCATTCATGCACGCGCGCTTGGATTTGTTCTTGTACGAAATATGTCAATGGTGGAAATAGCATCACCCTCCCTTTAAACTGTCGTTCTACTTCATTTGTAATAAACAACGTATGCTCGCTCATTTCAGCAAACGCTTTCATATTTGTGCTTCCTATCGGTATGCACGGAACGAGCGCTGTATCAACATACTCTTTTGCTTGATGATACGCATCTACATCTTTTGCTGTCCATTTCATTGAAACCACTCCTTATGTTTCCATCTTACACGAAACGCATATGTATTTTTTTGAACATTTTGTGAAAAATATATGCATCGTAAAAAGCGTTGCGAAACCACGAGGTTAACGCAACGCTTTTAATTGTTCGGTCAGCTCGCGAAATTTTTGTTCATCTTGCTGATCAAGCGCCTCGTCAATTAATCGCATAATTTTTTGCCGTTGAAAATGTTGAATCGATTGATGAACGATTGTTTCTACCAGTTGTTCATCTTGTTTATTCACCCGTTTTGGCATGTACGGATTTTCTTCAAGCACCGCCACATATTGTGGCGAATGAAAGGCCCCGCGAAAGTTTAATTGAATGTAAATGTCTTCATCGCGGTTTAACCGAATGTCGTGAAACGATTTTTCTGCATCCGTCGTGATGACGTTTTGCTTATAAAACCGAAACGGTACGTCGTCTACACAATGTGTCGACATCATCATGCCGCGCGGGCAATATTCAGCATGTTCTACAAAATGCACTTTTTCCATCAGCGCATCATGGCTAAGTAAATAGTTTAAAATCCATACACATTCGCGCCGTTTTAATTGGTAATTGTTTAAAAACCAGCGCACGAACTCTTTTTTCTCCCGAACGGAAACCATTCCCTTCCCCCCTTGCATCCGAATGACATCTTCATTCAAATTGCAACATCATGTGGGCAATCTCTTCGTTTGTCGGATCAATACGCAATAGTTGTTCAAATATGTCTTTCGCCCTTTCTCTTCTTCCCTCCTCAAATAAAAAATAGCCAAAATCATATAAAAAGTTTGGGTCATCTTTAAAAAAAGTATATGCCTCTTCATAATGATTTAATGCCTGATCATACATTTCAAGCTTTTGCTTCGCTTTCGCAAGCTCCCACTCAAATTGCGGATCGTATTCCCCTTGATCGAGCGCTTGTTGAATGATACGGACGACATCTTCGTACCGTTCTTCGTGAAACAGCAAGCTTGTCTGTATGAACAACGCTTCTAAATAGCCTGGATCGATACGAAGCGCTTGCTCGATATACCCGATCGCTTCTTCCCGCTTCCCAAGCTTCAATGCAATTTTTCCAGCATATACGAGCAATTCTTTATTCCATTCATCAATCGTTAACCCTTCTTTTGCTATTTCGTAACTTTGTTGTATATCTCCTTCTTGTTCATACGATTTCGCTAAAAATAAATAAAGCGGCACGTATTCGCGATCAAGCGCCTTTAACTCACTTAGTTTGGCAATCGCTGTTTTATATGCTTCCGCTTGATATGCCGTAAATCCGTATTGAAATAACGTGTGAGCATCGAAACGTTCATTTAATGCTTGCTCATAATAAAACATCGCTTGTTCAAATTCACCGAGCAAACTGTATGCTTCCGCCATGCGCTGGGCGATTACTGTACCTGCCATCGTTTTTACTTGCTTCATGACTTTCTCATAATACGGCAAGCTTTTTTGATATTGTCCGCTCGTAAAATATAGCTCAGCTAACGCAAATTGAACAAGCGGTTCGTCGGGCATTTTTTCGTACGCTTTTAATAGTTTTCGCTCACTTACTTCATCTAACCCTTGCATTTGATAAAGATCTGCCATTAACAAGCACGCGCACACGTAATACGGATCGTCTTCTTCTATATCAATCAACAACTCAAGCGCTTCTTCCTCTTTATCCATTTCTGTATATATTTCTGCTAAAAAAAGTTGCAGTTCACGTTCATCTGGATAGCGCGCAAGCAACATGTGAACGAGCGCTTCCGCTTCTTCTAACAACCCCCATGAAAACAATTGATCAGCTAACATATATCGCTCTTCATCGCTTCCGTTTTGTTTCACTTCCTCCGCAAGCGCTAACGCGCGTTCAACGTCACCTTGTTCAACGAGTTGCACGATTTCATCTAGTTTTCCCATCAATCTCACCCTTATCATTCATATCGTCACGCTTTATCATACCATCGAACAAATAAGCATGCAAAAAAAGAAGCTGATCCATGATCGAATCAGCTTTGTAGCATGCGGAGATGGTCAAAAAACGTCGGATATGACACTGCTATCGCTTCCGGACGTTGAAGAGTGACATGTCCTTTTGTGATGCACGATGCGATCGCTAACATCATGCCGATGCGATGGTCGCCATAACTATCGACGAGAACATCGTTCGCATGCAGCGGCGTTTTCCCATGAATAATCATTCCGTCTTCTGTCGCTTCAATATGTGCGCCAAGCTTTCGCAATTCAGACACGACCGTCGCAATTCGATCTGTCTCTTTCACTTTCAACTCGCTCGCATCTGTAATGACTGTCGTTCCTTCTGCTTGCGTTGCCAAAAGAGCAATGATTGGAATTTCATCAATTAATCGCGGAATAATGTCACCACCAATATGCGTTGCCTTTAACGCCGATGTGCGAACAGTGATGTCAGCTACCGGTTCACTTTCTTCGTGGCGAACGTTTTCGATGGAAACGTCTGCTCCCATGTCTTTTAACACATCAATAATCCCTGTGCGCGTCGCGTTTATTCCGACGTGCTTTAGCGTAATTTCGCTGTTTGGAACGATCGCACCAGCGACTAAAAAGAAAGCTGCTGAAGAAATATCCCCTGGCACTTCTATATCGATCGCACGAAGCGTTTGCCGTCCCGTAATAGAGACGCTCAGTCCATCCACGCGCACAGCTGCACCAAATGCCCGCAACATTCGCTCAGTATGATCGCGCGACTGATGTGGTTCGATTACTGTCGTCGTTCCGTCCGCATGCAACCCTGCAAGCAAAATGGCCGATTTCACTTGCGCGCTTGCCACTGGGGAATGATATGTGATTGGCTGGAGTTGTCCGCCACGAATCGCCAACGGTGTGTATCGTCCTTGTTCCCTTCCATCGATGTGTGCGCCCATTTGTTTTAACGGTTTTGTCACACGATCCATCGGCCGTTTAGCGATCGAATCATCCCCAATTAAACAAGCATGGAACGGACAAGCAGCTAAAATGCCTAACAATAAACGTGTCGTTGTACCTGAGTTGCCGACGTTTAATATATGTGTAGGCTCTTTTAAACCGTCAATTCCTTTTCCTTCAATGATCACTTCATTTCCTTGTTGCGCAATGGCTACACCCATTTTCCGAAAACAATCTATTGTACTTAAACAATCTTCCCCTGTTAAAAAGTTTGTCACCCGTGTCGTTCCATTCGCCAATGCTCCAAACATAACGGCACGGTGGGAAATAGACTTATCACCTGGAACAGCAATTTCTCCTCGTAACGCATGGATATTTGTTTTTAAATTCACAATTTCACCCTCTTTTACACAACGTACGTTTCGTAGTTCGTATTTGCTTCAATGCAATGTTTCGCGCGTTGCCGATCATCTTCTGTTTGAAAACTTAAACGAAGCACACCGTAAATATCTTCTCTCGTTTCAATGATGCGAATGTTTGTAATGCTAATACGCTCTTTTGCCAAATAACCGGTAATTTCAGAAATAACCCCCGGATAGTCTGGCACATCAACATATAAATCGTAAAAGGAAGGAATCGCTCCTTTCGTTCGGACAGGCAGCCCATCACGAAACTGTTTCGCCTCACGAAAGTATTGATAAATCCGTTCGCTATCACCGTCCGCAACGTACGTACGAATTTTTTTCATTTCCTCTATCCAACGATCAAACAAATGTAGCAATTCCTCTTTATTATGTATGAAAATATCGCGCCACATTTCTGGGTTGCTAGAAGCAATGCGCGTAATATCACGAAAACCACCTGCCGCTAATCGACTCACAAGCTCATCTTCCCGTTCGTACTGTTGCGCTTGGTGAACGAGGCTTGCCGCAATGATGTGCGGAAAGTGGCTAATGACGCCAGCGATGCGATCATGTTCTTTCGGTGTTAATGTAACAAAGTGTGCTTTCGTTCCTTCAAGCCATCGCTTTAATCGCGTGATTTGTTCTTCTTTTACATGTTCTGTCGGTGTTAAAATGTAAAAGGCATTTTCGAACAAGTGTGCCCGCGCAGCCGCAACTCCGCTTTTATGTGAACCGGCCATCGGATGTCCGCCGATAAACGTGACTCCTTGTTCTAATAACGGCCATGCTTGTTTCACAATGCGCTCTTTCGTACTCCCAACATCTGTGACAATGACGTCTGGTCGTAAAGGAAGAGCGACTAATTCACGAAGCAATTGTTCCGTTTGGGCAACAGGTGCAGCAAGCACGATGACATCCGCCTCACAAGCCGCATGAGCAAACGACGGTACCGCTTCATCAATTACGCCAAGTGAGCGAGCCAAACGCAACGACTCGCCTGATACGTCATACCCAATCATTGTCGCGTCCGGATGCACCCGCTTGATCGCAAGCGCAATCGAACCGCCAATTAAGCCGAGACCGGCAATTAAAACGTTTCCTCGCAAAGTTTTTCCCTTCTTTCTTTCAACATGTTTGTTAACGCTCGGATGATCGTTTCGTTTTGTTCTGCCGATCCGACTGTAATGCGCACAGCTGTCGGAAAACCGAGAGCGCATCCTGAACGTACAATGATGCCACGTTGAAGCAAATACGTAAACACTTCATCACCGCTAAAGCCAAAATCAATTAAAATGAAATTTCCCTCGGACTTGTAGTAGTGCAAACCGTATTGATCACAAAAAGAATAAAATTCGTTTAACCCTTGTTTATTTTTTTGGACACATTGTTGAATAAATGTTTGGTCGTTTAATGCGGCTAATGCAGCGACTTGCGCAAGACGTGATGTATTAAATGGCTCGCGTGCTGGCTCCATCGCTTGTAACATATGCTCATGTCCAATGCCGTATCCGATACGAAGCGCGGCTAACCCGTATGCTTTTGAAAACGTGCGTAAAATCATTATATTTTCATATTGTTGAAGCAAAGAAACGGTATTTGGATAGTCATCCGCTTGCACGTATTCATAATACGCTTCATCGACAACGACGAGCACATGTTTCGGTACTTTTTCTAAAAATGCACGCAAAGAAGCGTCATTGACATACGTACCTGTCGGATTGTTTGGGCTACAAATCCAAACGACGCGCGTATCGTCATCGATCGCTTCAAGCATCGCTTCTAAATGATGATGTCCGTCTCGAAGCGGAATTTCACGCACTTCTGCACCTTCGATGATCGCGTTATGACGATATTGCGGAAACGTTGGTGTAGCCATCACCGTGTTCGTTCCTTTTTGTAAAAAAGCGCGACAAATCATTTGAACAACTTCATCCGACCCGTTTCCAAAAATGAGTTGCTTTTCATTGACGCCAACATGCTTAGCGAGCGCCTCGCGCAACGCTCGGCTATATCCGTCAGGGTACAACGCCAAATGAGCAAGCTCGGCAGTGATCGCTTGCTGAACGAGCGATGAGCAACCGTACGGATTTTCATTTGATGCTAACTTAATGACCGTTTCTAATTGATATTCGCGTTTTACTTCTTCAATCGGTTTGCCCGGTTGATACGGTTTTAGTTGTTTTAGTTGTTGTTTCACTTTCATTTTTTCTCACCCTCATTTTCAGTGGTTCAATGAGCGAAGCGACGTATTGTGAAAAAACGCGAAGCGCCTCTTGACGTGTATGCACATCGTTCAATTCGTCTTGAAGTTGTTCAATTTTTTGTACAATGGCGCTGCCGATGACGATTCCATCACATACATGCTGAAGTCGCTCCACTTGTTCTGCTGTCGAAATGCCGAATCCGACGACAACGGGAACACGGCTATATGATTTCACTTGTTGCAAAAATTCGTGCAATTTTGTCGGCAACGAGTCCCGAACACCTGTGACACCTAATGATGAAACACAATATAAAAACGATTGTGCTTTCGATGCAATCATCGCGATGCGTTCATTAGACGTTGGAGCGACAAGTGAAATATAAGGGATGTCGTACGTTTCGCCTAACGTTCTCATATGCTCGCTCTCTTCGAAAGGCAAATCTGGAATGAGCACACCGCTCGCACCGTTTTGTTGCGCTAAAGCAAAAAAGCGTTCTTCTCCTAATTGTAACACAGGATTATAATACGTAAAGACAATAATCGGAATTTTTACACCTTTTTTTCGCATTTGACCGATGAGAGTAAGCGCTTTTGTTAACGTCATGCCATTTTTCAACGCCCGACTCGCTGCTCGCTGAATAATCGGTCCGTCTGCAAGCGGATCAGAATAAGGAACGCCAAGCTCTAACATCGTTGCCCCTGTCTGCTCAAGAGCGATCGCTAAATCAATCGTCACTTCTTCACACGGATCGCCCGCCACGATAAATGGAATAAAATGTTTCATTCCTGTTCATCCCCTTCCAAATAGTTCATCACTGTCTGCACATCTTTATCCCCTCTTCCTGATAAACAAACGAGAATGATTTCCTCTCGTGAGCGAAGGGGAGCGATTTGAAACGCTTTGGCGAGCGCGTGTGCGGACTCGATAGCTGGGATGATCCCTTCCATTTCTGCTGTCATTTGAAGGGCAGCGATCGCTTCTTCATCTGTGACACTTTCATAGCGAACGCGTCCAATGTGTGCTAAATACGCATGCTCCGGTCCGACACCTGGATAATCTAAACCGGCTGAAATCGAATACGGTTCTGTAATTTGACCGTGCTCATCTTGCAATACGTATGTGAGCGAACCGTGAATGACACCTTTTGTTCCTTTTGTGATTGTGGCGGCGTGTTCCGTTGTATGCACACCTTTTCCAGCCGCTTCAACACCGATACATTCCACGTCATCGTCTAAAAATGGATGAAACATGCCGATCGCGTTACTCCCTCCACCAACACAAGCGATAATTGTATGAGGAAGTTTTCCTTCTGCTTTTAACATTTGTTCGCGCGCTTCTTCCCCGATAATGCGTTGAAATTCCCGTACCATCATCGGATACGGATGAGGTCCAACGACAGAGCCAATCATGTAAAAATGATCATCACAATGCTCGACCCAATAACGAATCGCTTCATTTGTCGCATCTTTTAACGTACGATTGCCACTTGTCACCGGAATGACTTGCGCACCAAGCAATTTCATGCGAAAGACATTTAATGCTTGCCGTTTCACATCTTCTTCGCCCATAAATACTTTGCATTCCATGCCAAAACGAGCGGCAACGGTCGCCGCAGCTACTCCATGTTGCCCTGCCCCTGTTTCAGCAATAATTTTTCTTTTTCCCATTCGTCTCGCTAGCAACGCCTGCCCAATGGCATTGTTAATTTTATGAGCACCTGTATGGTTTAAGTCTTCACGTTTAAAGTACATTTTCGCCCCGCCTAATCGTTCTGTCAAGTTTTTTGCAAACGTTAAAGCGGTCGGTCGTCCCGAATATTCATACAAATGGCGCATATATTCAGCGTGAAACGAAGGATCAGCTAACGCTTCATGCAGTTGTTGTTCGATGTCAGCTAACGGACGCATTAATGTTTCAGGCACAAATTTTCCACCAAACATGCCAAAACGGCCGCGTTCATTTGGTAATGTCAACATGTTTTCACCTTCTGTTCGATTGTTTTTATTTTTTGTTCACTTTTTCGCTCATTTTCTTCAATTCCGCTACTAATGTCTATCCCGAACGGCTCATATGCCAACAATTGTTCAACGTTATCCGGCGTAATTCCCCCTGCGATGAAACAAGGTACACCT
Source organism: Anoxybacillus sp. EFIL (assembly GCF_013096955.1). Lineage (NCBI taxonomy): Bacteria > Bacillati > Bacillota > Bacilli > Caryophanales > Anoxybacillaceae > Anoxybacillus > Anoxybacillus sp. EFIL. Next base: position 152,682 of record NZ_SDLH01000004.1, read on the forward strand.
TGGCGATTCGCTTCTTCCATGTAATAAGGAACAACGCTCCAATCAAACGAGATACCTGTTCCACCCCATGCTCCTTTTCGGCCGCTATCAATAACAAAACCGTCGGCTATTCCTTTCCAAACGCGCATATATGTCCACGCCTCTGGGGCATGATGAATGGCTTTCCAAACAGGAAGTTGGAACGTTTCTTTTAATTGCTTTACCGTTTGAGTCGTCTCCATCCCATGACATTGAATGATCGATAAAGGAACGTGCGCAAGAACAGAAGCGACAGACGTCATTGTTGGATGAACGAAGACGCCAACAATTTGTTTCGTTTCTAGTTGAACGACAGATAGCCATCTTTTTACATGTTGCGGTTTGACCTTCCGCTTACTTTCAGCAAACACGAATCCGATGTAGTCTGCTTCGCTTTTTGCAACAAGTTGCACATCTTGCAACGAGCGATTGCCACAATATTTCAAAACGGTCATACACAACGCTCCCCAAACAATTCATAAACAGCCGCCCGAACATCTGGCTTGCGCATGAGCGCTTCGCCGACGAGCATCGCATGTGCACCTGCTTGTTGTACCGTCTGCACATCATCGAATGTGTGGATGCCGCTTTCACTAACAATGATGCAATTTGGCAATAGCGGAACGATTTGTTTTGTTACATGAAGCGATGTATGAAACGTCATTAAGTCACGGTTATTAATGCCGATCACTTTCGGTGTGAACCGTTTTAAAATGGCCTCTACCGTGTTTGGAGCATGCACTTCCACTAAACAGTGCAATCCCATTTCGTGCGCTTCTTCATATAATTCGTGTAAAACACTTGGATCGAGCGCCTCACCGATGAGCAAAATTGCATCTGCCCCAATACGGACACTTTCAACAAGCTGTTTGCGATCAATAATAAAGTCTTTACGTAAAACCGGTATTTGAATATGTTTTTTCACCTGCGTGACATATGAGCGATGACCAGCAAAATATCGTTCATCTGTTAATACAGACACAGCATCCGCACCTGCTTGTTCATATGCACGTGCAATATCAACGACATTCATATGTTGTCGAATGACGCCTTTCGACGGCGATGCTTTTTTCACTTCCGCAATTAACCCTAAAAAGCGATGCGGCTTTGCTAATGCGTCATAAAACGAGCGACGAGAAAATCGTTCGCACGGTTCTGGTAATTGTAACGATGCCACTTCTTCTCTTTTCGTTTGCAAAATCGTTTCAAGCATATAGTTCACCTCTTAATCTTTGTAAATACGCATATGCATTGCCGTTCTCAATCGCACGTTTTGCCATATTTACTCCATCTGAAATATTCGACACAACACCAGCGACATATAAAGCAACACCCGCATTTAGTAAAACAACATGAGTTGCACTTTCATTCGCGCAGTTTGCAAACACGCGCTCAATGAGTTGGGCACTTTCATCTACACTATGAACACATATGTCGGACAACCGCCCGCGCGGTAAACCTACATGTTCGGGAGCGATGATGCGTTCAATCATATGTCCGTTTTTTAGTTCAATGAGTTTTGTTTCGGCAGCAATGCTACATTCGTCTAAGCCGTCGCGGCTTGTAACGAATACGGCATGTTCGGTTCCGATTCGCCACAACGCTTCCGCCATTTTTCGCGCATCTTTTTCATCATGTACACCAATCACTTGTCGTTTCGGTTGAGCCGGATTAACGAGCGGTCCAAGCAAATTAAATACCGTTCGCATTTTTAAACTTTGACGAACAGGGGCAACGTGCTTCATCGCTTCGTGATAAAATGGAGCAAATAAAAAGACGAGTCGATGTGTACGCAACGCTTTTTTTGCTTCTTCTTCCGTTTTCGGCATCGGAATGTGAAAATGTTCAATGACATTTGCGCTTCCACTCTTTGATGAAACCGCCCGATTCCCATGTTTTGCAACTGCGACATCGAGCGAAGCAACAAGCAAAGCGACGGCTGTCGAAATGTTAAACGTCCCTTTTCCGTCTCCACCTGTTCCACACGTATCGATCACCGATTCCCCAAGGGAAACCGTCCGCATTCGGTCGCGCATCGCCTGAATAAAGCCGACAAGCTCATCGACCGTTTCACCGCGAAACCGTAATAAAGCTAAAAAAGCTGCCACTTGCTTTTCATCCACTTCCCCGCTCATCATCGCATGCATCGCTTCATACGCCTCATGCTCCGTTAACGTTTCGCTTCTCGCACATTTATGCAGCAACTGTTCAAACACGTTGTTCTCCTCCTTTAAATACGTGCTCTGCAAGCTGAATCGCATGAATTAAAGCGCTCGCTTTATTTCTCGTTTCTTTCCATTCTAGCTCGGGCAATGAATCAGCAACGACTCCCGCCCCTGCTTGCACATATGCTACTTTATTTTTTAACACCGCCGTTCGAATGGCGATGCACGAGTCAATATTGCCGTCGAAGCCGATATATGCAATCGCCCCTGCATATACGTTGCGTGCCGTCGGTTCTAACTCTTGAATAATTTGCATCGCACGAATTTTCGGTGCCCCGCTCACCGTTCCAGCAGGAAAAGCAGCGATTAACGCATCAAGCGGATGAACGTCTTTCCGAAGCGTTCCCGTTACTTTTGAAATTAAATGCATGACATGCGAGAACTTCCCCACTTGCATAAATTGCGGTGTACGAACCGTTCCATACATAGCGACGCGACCAATATCATTGCGGGCAAGATCGACAAGCATATAATGTTCCGCTCGCTCTTTTGGGTCATGAAGCAACTCATTCATAAGCACAGCATCTTCTCGTTCATCTTTTCCGCGACGACGCGTGCCAGCGATCGGATCGATCTCAAGTTCCCGATTTCGTACTTGGATGAGCTTTTCCGGAGAGCTGCCGATAATTTGTTCTTCACCGAGTTGTAAATAAAATAAATACGGCGATGGATTTAATAGACGCAATAATCGATATAGCTCAAGTCCATCAATGGACGTTTCGATCGCAAATCGTTGCGACAAAACCGTTTGAAACACATCTCCGCTTGCAATGTATGATTGAATGTTTTCCACCGCTTTATAAAACGTCTGTCGATCCATATTCGAATGAACACGATCAAACGAAACCGAAATATTTCGATCGAACATCATATGTGCTTGTTCATTACAGCCTTGAACCATTTTGCGCGCAAGCTCATCGATTGTTCGACATGCAGCTTCATACTTTTCTACTCGCTTTGCCTCGTCATCTGTTTCTTGTACACGCACATAATGGATAAGCAACAACTCTTTTTTTACATGATCAAACGCAAAAAGTGATTCACAAACGACGAAATGAACGATTTTCATTTGTAAATCGTTATACGCATGATAAGGAACTTTCTCAATAGAAGAAATAAAATCGTAGCTAATATAACCAACAGCTCCCCCACGAAATGGAACGTCTAATGATAACAGTTGAACGTGAAGATGTTGCTGCATAATAGCAAACGCCTCTTGAATCGTCCCGGTGCACGCTAACACTTGTTTTTGTTCTTTTACAAAAAATTGTTTGCCATCATCGCTTTCAATGGACATGAACGGCCGAATGCCGATGAATGAATAGCGAGACCAAGGCGACACGTCGTCTCCACTTTCAAGCAAAAAGGCTGCCTCATCGCGTAAAGACATAAATAGTTGAATCGGTTGAAGCGTGTCAGCGAAAAACCGACGCACAATCGGAATCGTCCGAAATTGGGAAGCTGTCTGCAAAAATGTAGATATATTCATGATCGTTCTCCTTTCTCGGAGAATGAACATGAGGGGAAACAAAGAGGAAACAAAAAAGCCTAAAGACGGGCAGTCTTTAGGCATACGTACCTTAACGATCCTCTGCTCCGCTCTCACTCATTCTCTACTCAACTCTTACTCTACTCAGCTAACTTATAAACCATCATATTATATGTCTGACTTTTTTGTCAACTGCAGATCCGGCCGAAGCTGGATTGCATCGCGTAAATATACGTGATGAATATCTTGCTGCGCTCGCTTCGTATGTACAGTCATCATGACGCGAATACATTTCGGTAATGCATGCGGAACGTTAATTTCGCGCATACACATCACTGGAACATACGTCCATCCATCGAGATGACGCAACGCTTTCGCCGGGAACGTGGCGTTTAAATCATCGGTCATCGAAATGAGTACCGATACGACGTCTTCTGCGTTCACATCGTTTTGGCGGATCATTTCTATTAACAATCGTTTCGTTTCATCGACAATCTCTCGTTCATCGTTATTGCTCACAGTCGTTGCCCCGCGAATCGCTCGAATCACATGTTTCCCCTCCTTCTTCGGCAAACGCGTATAACCATTGCAACAATTGTTCATCGCTTATCTGTTCTACACATACCGTTCCGATCTCTTTCATTAACACCATGCGCACCGTTTGATCTTTCGCCTTTTTATCTTTTTTCATTTTTTCAAGCAAACGTTCAGGCGATACGTGTGATGGAAGCGAAGTCGGAAAGCCGTAATGATGAAATAACGTCCGAAACGACGAGTAAAAAAGCGGTTGGTTGTAAAAACGTTCACTGACAAAAATGGCAAATAACATCCCGAGGGCAACCGCATCTCCATGCGTCATCACTCCGTACCCGAGCTCGCTTTCTAGCGCATGACCAAGCGTATGACCGAAGTTCAAGTGGGCGCGAACCCCATGCTCTTTCTCATCTTGTGAGACAACTGCCGCTTTAATTTCAATTCCTCTTTGAATCGCATATTGTAATCGTTCGCCATTCAAATCCTCTATCTTTTCTACGTTCGCTTGTAACCAGCCAAAAAAAGCGCGATCATAAATTAAGGAATGTTTAATAATTTCCGCAAAACCAGATCGCATTTCTCTTTTTGGGAGGGTGGACAGAAGAGAAATATCATAAAAAACGAGTTCAGGCTGATAAAAAGCACCAATCATATTTTTCCCAAGCGGATGATTGATGGCCGTTTTTCCTCCAACAGCGCTATCGTGCGCTAATAACGTTGTCGGCACTTGAACAAACCGAATGCCACGCATATATGTCGCTGCGACAAAACCAGCTAAATCTCCAACGACCCCTCCGCCGAGGGCAACAATTAATGAATCACGATCTAAATGGTTTGTTAACGCTGCGGTATGACAAGCATAAAATTGTTCAAACGACTTCGCCTCTTCCCCGCTTGGAATCACATGCGCGTACACACGGTCATATGTTTGATGAAGAGCTTGTTGCACATCAGCTAAATAAAGCGAAGCGACCGTTTCATCTGTAATGATGAGCACAGCTGTCACATGCGGGCAAACGCGATCAATCATCCGATCCATCATGTGCAATAATTCATTCCCAATGACGACTTCATATCGTTTCGACGGCGTAGCGATGTGAATGCGTTTCATCATTAAAACTCCTTTGCGTACCGACGCATGTTTTCGACATTTTGGATAATCAGATCCATGCGATCTTGTCCAAATTGTTCGACAATGGCTGCGGCAATTTCCCACGCCACTACTGCTTCAGCGACAACGCTTGCGGCAGGGACAGCGCAACTATCTGAACGTTCAATGCTTGCGGCAAACGGTTCTTTCGTTTCAATATCGACACTCATAAGCGGTTTATATAACGTCGGAATCGGCTTCATCACCCCGCGCACAACGATTGGCATCCCTGTCGTCATGCCACCTTCAAATCCGCCAAGTCGATTCGTTTTTCGCGTATATCCCGTTTCTTTGCTCCATATAATTTCGTCATGCACTTCACTTCCGAAGCGGCGTGCCGCTTCAAAGCCGATGCCAAACTCAACTCCTTTAAACGCATTAATGCTTACAATAGCTGCGGCAATTTTTGCATCTAACTTGCGATCATAATGGACGTAGCTTCCAACGCCAGTCGGAACACCTTCCACAATGACTTCGACAATTCCACCGATCGAATCACCTTTTTCTTTCGCTTCATCAATGGCCGCCATCATCTTTTTTTCCGCTTCTGCATCAAAGCAGCGAACAGGAGATTGCTCTGTCACTCGTTGCAACTCTTCAAGCGATGTATATGCGATATGCTCCGCCTTGACTCCTCCAATTTCAACGACGTGGCTTGCGATACGAATGCCTAACTCCGACAAAATTCGTTTCGCTACCGCACCAGCAGCGACGCGCACCGTTGTTTCACGCGCTGACGAGCGCTCTAACACATTGCGCATATCGCGGTGGCCGTATTTTATCGCCCCATTTAAATCTGCATGCCCTGGACGTGGACGCGTCACTTTTCTTTTCACTTCTTCTGTATCGTCAACTAACGGTTCAATGCCCATAATGTTCGTCCAATGTTTCCAATCGCGATTTTCAACGACAAGGGTAATTGGAGAACCGAGCGTTTTCCCGTGTCGCACCCCGCTTAAAATTTTCACTTCGTCTTTTTCAATTTGCATGCGTCGTCCGCGACCGTATCCTTTTTGCCGACGCGCTAAATCTTCGTTAATATGCTCTGCGAAAAGCGTCAATCCTGCCGGAACACCTTCAATAATTGTTGTGAGTTGTGGACCGTGAGACTCACCAGCTGTTAAATACCGCAATTCCCTCTCTCCCTTCATCTCTTTAAAGCGATTATGTATGAATATAGCACATTTTTTCTACAGACGTAACCCCTTAATTACACAGAAAGCGACCGAGTTCGGCCGCGGCTACATTTTTCGATAAAAAAACGTATCTTCCACTTCAAAACCGTATGCAGTCGGATTAAAAATTTGTTCCGTGCTACCGACAAAAAATATTCCTCCCGGACGAAGAGCGCCATTAAATTTCAAATACAATTCGTGTTTTGCTTCTTCCGTAAAGTAAATGAGCACGTTGCGGCAAACGATTAAGTCGAAATTCGCATCAAACGGGTCGGCAAGCAAATTATGTTTTTTAAATGTGACCGTTCGTTTAATGTCATCAATAATTTTGTAATGAGATCCTTCTTTGACAAAAAATTTTTTCTTTACATCTTCTGGCACTTCTTGAAGGGAACGCTCCATATAAATGCCGAGCTTCGCCCGAGCCATTGCGTTATCATCAATGTCAGTCGCTAGCACACTGACTTGCGATAGCGGCATAAATTTGGACAAAATGATGGCCAACGTATACGGCTCTTCTCCTGTCGAGCAGGCAGCGCTCCATACTTTTAATCGTTTGTTTTTTTCAAGAAGTTTTGGAATAATCTTTTTTTCAAGCACTTCCCATCGTTTCACATTGCGGAAAAATTCAGATACATTAATCGTCATGCGATCTAAAAACTCATGGAACAACGCTTGATCATGATTCATCGCCCGAAAAAATTCATCGAAATTTTTAAATCCTTTTTTTTCGTACAGAGAAGTTAAGCGCCGTTTCATTTGCGCTTCTTTATACAACGCTAAATCAATACCTGTTTTTCGTTTCACGTTTGCAATAAATTGTTGATAATCACTCATACAAAAAACTCCTCTTCCTTTTCTTTCATAAATACAGTATAACGAAAATGTGAAAAAACAGAAATAAAAAAATAAAGATAGGCGTGTGCCTACCTTTTTATTAGTATATCCACTCGTTCATCAGTTTGCTGTAAGAAACGAGCTCTTCTTCTTTGAAAAATAGTTGAATTTCGCGCGCTGCGCTCTCTTTTGAGTCAGAACCGTGAATAATATTTTTTCCGACCGTTAAACCGAAGTCACCACGAATCGTCCCAGGCAACGCTTCTTGCGGGTTTGTTTTCCCCATCATTTGACGAGCTGTAGCGATGACGTTTTCGCCTTCCCATACCATCGCAAATACTGGACCGGACGTAATAAATTCAACAAGTTCACCAAAAAACGGGCGCTCTTTATGCTCTGCGTAATGTTGTTCAGCAAGCTCGCGCGATACTTGCATGAGCTTTGCGCCTACAAGCTGAAAGCCTTTGCGCTCAAAACGCGCAACGATGTCACCAATGACACCGCGTTGTACCCCATCTGGTTTGACCATTAGAAATGTTCTTTCCATGACGAATTCTCCACCCCTGATACGTTATGTATTGGAATTCACTCCTCCGCAATTATACCACCTTGTATGCAAATTAGCAATATTCGCCATGAAAACGATTTAATTTTTTCTTTTCATACGTCTAATATTTCCGTTTTCCGATATATTTCGCAATGTTGTAAAGTGCCGTCCAAGCACGGTTGCGTGGCAGTTTTTGTAATGTGTGAAGTGCTTTTTGTAAGTAGCGATCTCCGAGCTCATATGATTTTTCAATGGCGTCTGTTCGCTTAATGCCATCAATCACGTGCGCCATTTCATGACTTGTTGTATGTTCGTTTACTTTTATAATTTGTTCTTTTAACGTCTGTTCCTTCATCGCGTACAAAACAGGGAGCGTCACATTTCCTTGCGATAAATCGCTGCCTGCTGGCTTGCCGAGTTGTTTTTCTGTTCCGATAAAGTCAAGAATATCGTCTGTAATTTGAAAAGACATTCCAACGTAATAGCCAAACCAATACAACTTTTTATGAACCGCTTCAGGCGCCCCTGCAACGACGGCACCAAGCTGACAGCTTGCCGCAATAAGTAGAGCTGTTTTTCTTTTGATTCGTTGTAAATAGCGACGCAAATTTTGGTCAAAGCGATATTTGTCGCTAATTTGTTCGATTTCTCCACGACATACTTCGACGATGGTTTTCGCTAAAATATGATGGGCAACAGGATCATCAATTTCACACATTTGTTCAAGCGCTCGAGCGAACAAATAATCGCCAACGTACATCGCAAATTGGTCGCCCCATTTCGCTTGAATCGTCTCTTTTCCGCGTCGTAACATCGCGCCATCAATGACATCATCATGGACAAGAGAAGCCATATGAATGAGTTCAAGAGCAACAGCTACCCGTTTCATTTTCTCAAAATGATATGTGCCAAATTGTCCACCAAGTAAAACAAAAACCGGACGAATGCGCTTTCCGCCCGCCTCAAGCAAATGCAACGATGCTTCATTGACGAGCGGATCAGACGTTTGCACCGTCATTTTTAATTGTTCTTCAATTCGGTTTAAATCTCCATTTAAAAACGAATACATCGCTTTTAGCTTCATCACTATTCACCTTAACGTCCATCAGGTTTATATCCGAGATGCATCGCTGCCACTCCGAACGTATACGGTTTCACTTGTACACGCACGAGACCAGCTTGGCGAAACATGTCTGCTAGCTCGTCCATTCCCGGAAATTCACGTGCCGATTCTTGCAACCACGAGTATTCTTCATAACTTTTCGCGAAAATTTTCCCGAAAAAAGGCATGATGTAACGAAAATATGCATAGTACAGTTGTCGAAAACCGATGAGCGTTGGCTGTGACGTTTCTAAACAAACGACTTTTCCACCTGGCTTTGCTACGCGATACATTTCTTTTAATACGGTCATATAGTCGGGAACGTTACGCAATCCGAAACCAATCGTCACATAGTCAAACGTGTTGTCAGGAAACGGTAAGTTCATCGCGTTTCCGTGCACGAGCGTCACATGTTGAAACCCGCGCTCTTTTACTTTTTCTTCCCCTACTTTTAGCATATTGCGACTAAAATCAAGCCCGTACACTTCGCCGCTCGGTCCGACCGCTTCCGCCAACGCAATCGTCCAATCTGCTGTTCCACAGCATACATCGAGCGCTTTCGCTCCTTTTTGTACATTCATTCGTCTCATCGTATCTTTTCGCCATGCGACATGACGTTTAAAGCTAATGACTGAGTTCATGCGATCATAATGATCTGAAATTTTTTCAAATACGCGATGAACACGTTCTTCTTTCGACTGTTGCATAAAAATCCCCTTCTTTCAACTGAAATCAAGCGAGGAGATGAGAAAACCGCTCTTTTACCTCTTCGTGTATATGAAGCGGAAGAAGATCTTGTAATTTCCGCTTACAGTAGTCGATATAATCTATCGATGCTTTCGATTTCGCTCCATCACGATGAACGCGTTTCAGCGAGAACAAGTAATACGCTAATTCTCCCCATTCATCAGCATGAACATGCTCTGCAAGCTTACAAAGCAAGGCGGACTCAATGACACCGATGCAATGAAAGCGCTCAAGATCATCCAAGGATAGTTGCCGTAAACGAATTTTTTGTATATTGATCTCTTTGATCGCTTCAGCAAAGCGACGAATGAGTGAAATGTCATGCCGTCGCGCTAAAAACTCGTAATACAATCCGCTATATAAATCTCCCGCAAGCACTGTTAATTGCCTTTGTTGTATCGTTTGTTGCTCATCTATTTCATCATGGGTATCAAGGGCGAGCTGAATGAACATCATGGCAAACACATAATCGAGTGCGATGTTTGCGTCCACTTGAGCCGAACGTAGCATAGAAAGAGCAAACAATATGCGATCTTCGTCTACGATACGTGGCTGTATATAGCGATCGACATACGAATGGGCAATTGCCCGTTGAATGCGCGTTCGTACTTGTTCCATTTGCTGTTGCATATCCATGACTCATCACCCTTGCTTCCCAAAAACTCAAACTTTATTATATCATAAACTGCCTTTACGTTAACGATGATTTTTCGCATCAGATTGGATTTCACCGTGCTGCGTTTGAATCAGCGCTTTTCCGCGCACTTTGATCGCTGATGTATGCTCCGTAAATTGTGCAATGAGCACTTCCCCTTGATCGAGCTTTTCTGAATGGTGGAAACGCGTATCTGAACCGCGTGTCAATCCAATGACGTTCACTCCGTCCTCTAACGCTTTAATGACGACATAATCTCCTTGCATCATGATCCCTCCTACTTAATGAGCGCTAATATTTCAGCACGTGCTTTCTCGTCCGTTGCAAGCGTTCCACGAACCGCAGTTGTGACCGTTTTCGCTCCTGGTTTTTTCACGCCGCGCATCGTCATGCACATATGTTCTGCCTCAACAACAACCATCACTCCATGCGGCTCGAGCGTCTCCATAATCGCATCAGCGACCGTTGCCGTAATTCGTTCTTGTAACTGCGGACGGCGCGCCACTGTTTCGACTGCTCGTGCGAGTTTGCTTAACCCTGTGACTTTGCCGCCACGCGGGATGTATGCGACATGAGCCACGCCGAAAAACGGGACGAGATGATGTTCACACATGGAATAAAACGGAATATCTTTAACGAGGACAAGCTCTTCATGATCTTCACTAAACACCGTTTGCAAATGTATTTTCGGATCTTCATTCAAGCCTGAAAACACTTCTGCATACATTTTCGCCACTCGCTTCGGTGTATCGAGCAACCCTTCGCGATTCGGATCTTCTCCAATCGCTTCTAAAATTAAGCGGACAGCCTGTTCGATTTGTTCTACATTCATTTGTTGCATCCTCCTAGCATTCAACTTCACGTAATCCGATTCTAGCATATAAAGATGAAAAAAGGCAAAAAAGAAGAGGTAGCTCGCAACCGGCTACCTCTTGGCTGTATGTAATTTCTTACTTTACAGCATCTTTTAACGCTTTCCCAGGTTTGAAAGCAGGAACTTTGCTTGCAGCAATTTCGATTTCTTCTCCTGTTTGCGGGTTGCGTCCTTTGCGCGCCGCACGCTCACGCACTTCGAAGTTACCAAAACCGATTAATTGCACTTTATCACCGTTTTTAAGCGCTTCTGTAATCGCGTCAAAAACAGCATCAACTGCTTTAGATGCATCCTTTTTAGAAAGACCGCTTGCTTCAGCTACCGCATTAATTAATTCCGTTTTGTTCATGCCATTCACCTCCTCCCAAAGCGTATGTATCATACATTACTTTCAGTTGTTTACACTTTCTATTGTTTCTATACATTAACATGCCTTATATTAACTGATTCTTGCTCATAATTCAACATTTTTTCAGCAAAATCATGCAATTTGCCTATTATTCTCCAAGGAGCCTAACATTTTCTGAATAAAGATTATCATATTGCTCTTTTTCACTGCAAGAGAAAATTTTCGTTTAAAAGCAAAAAAGACCCCAAATGGAGTCTTTTTATAAGATGATGGCAATGAGTCCACCGGATCCTTCATTAATGATGCGCTCTAACGTCTCTTTTAATTTATAACGCGCATTTTCAGGCATGAGAGCAAGCTTGGCTTGAATGCCTTCACGAACGATCGAGCTGAGCGAGCGGCCAAATATATCTGAGTTCCAAATAGAAAGCGGATCATCCTCAAAATCTTGCATTAAGTAACGGACGAGTTCTTCACTTTGTTTTTCTGTTCCGATGATCGGTGCAAACTCCGATTCGACATCGACTTTAATCATATGAATAGACGGTGCTACCGCTTTTAAACGCACACCAAAACGTGATCCTTGGCGAATAATTTCCGGTTCATCTAAGCTCATATCAGAAAGCGATGGAGCAGCAATGCCATAACCTGTTTGTTTCACCATGCGGAGCGCATCAGCAATTTGGTCGTATTCCGCCTTCGCATAAGCGAAATCTTGCATTAATTGCAACAAATGATCTTTCCCGCGAATTTCTACGCCGACAACTTCTTTTAAAATTTGATCGTACAATTCGTCTGGGGCGTATAAATCAATTTCTGCGATGCCTTGCCCCATTTCAATGCCAGCCAAGCGAGCTTCATCAATAAAATCGTACTCACTAAATTGTTGAACGACGCGATCGACATCACGCAAACGCTTAATATCTTTTACTGTATCGCGCACCGCTTCTTGATAACTTTCACGCAACCAATGGTTTTCGCGCAAAACCATGACCCAGTTCGGTAAATTTACATTCACCTCTAATACCGGGAATTCATACAATGCTTCACGAAGCACTTGATACACATCCGCTTCACGCATTCCTTCCACGCTTAACGCTAATACCGGAATATCGTATTTTTCACTTAGTTGTTGCTTCAATGTTTCTGTTTCAGGATGTTGTGGACGAACGGTATTAATAATCATAATAAATGGCTTACCAACTTCTTTTAATTCATTTACAACACGTTCTTCTGCTTCCACATAGTTTTCACGCGGAATTTCTCCAATCGAGCCATCCGTTGTAATGACAACACCGATCGTCGAATGTTCTTGAATGACTTTGCGCGTACCGATTTCAGCTGCTTCTTGAAATGGAATTGGTTCTTCATACCACGGTGTATGGATCATACGTGGCCCATTTTCATCTTCAAATCCTTTTGCCCCTTGTACTGTATAGCCGACACAATCAACGAGGCGAATATTTACTTCCAATCCATCGTCTACTTTTACTTTCACCGCTTGATTCGGAACAAACTTCGGCTCTGTCGTCATAATTGTTTTTCCCGCTGCGCTTTGTGGCAGTTCATCTTGTGCTCGAGCTTTATCTGCTTCGTTTTGAATATTCGGAATGACAACAAGTTCCATAAACTTTTTAATAAATGTTGATTTGCCTGTTCGAACGGCGCCGACAACTCCTAAATAAATATCTCCGCCTGTTCGTTCGGCAATATCTTTAAAAAGATCGACCTTTTCCAACTGCCTTCCCTCCCTTATATTTAAAACATATGAGGACACTATATGCATATGTCGTTGTCCTAATTGTTTATGACTAAAAAAATCCCTTCTCTAAAATGTATTTGCTTAGAGAAGGGATCATGACTTATTTCACAAGAAAAATAGGTTCTTTTTTCTTTTCATCAATCGTGTAGGGAAGGGAATAAGCTGGGACAAAAAGCGAATGCTTAACAAGCAAGTCGCGAATATCATCTCCATAGCGATAGTGATGCGCCTCTGATTGCAATTTTTCATACAAGTCGATACGGTAGTCGATATAAATTTCTCCCTTGCCGTCAATAATGAGCGGAAGATTTTTTCCTGAATATGGGCTGACGACATAAGGCGGTGCGTCTAAACGAAGTTTTTTATAATCGAGCGTAAATACTCCTTTAGCGAGCACATCTTTAAATGGTGGATAACCGTGAGCGTCTTGATACATGCGAATGCGCAACTTTAAATCGCGAATGGCTTCCGCCGCACGCAAATCTAGCAATTTGACCGTCGGATTTGTTTCTACATCGACAATAACGTATTGATATACGCCGCCGCTTTCAAACGCATTGCCCGGTGGTTCAGCCATATATCGCGGCACAAGCAAATTGAAATCAATCGGATATTTTTGATAAATGGGCGTAGACATATCTCGTGTTTTAATAGGTAACAAACCGCCTGTCGCCTGCTTATATTCATTTACTGCTTGTTGAACACGTTCGACTTGTTCTTTATATGGAATTTGGTTTTGCGCTAGCCGCTCTTGCGGGTATAAACACCCAGATAATAACACAGACACGACAACGATCATTGCAGAAAGTATCCACTTTTTCATTATTCATCCATCCTTCTATTCTTGCACCGGCCCGCTAAATACGACAAATACAATAATAAGGCCAGCGATGATCATACTTATGTATGCAATCGTCGCTAAAACAATTTTTACCACCTTATTTTTCACCTTGTATCGACTAAAATAAATCGAAAATACAGCAACAAACATTAACCCGATTCCTGTTAACGAAATCCACATTTTTAAAAGACCCGGTGACATTCCTCTCCCTCGCTTTCTCTTAATTGCTGCATAAAAAAGCTGAAGTAAAGCGGGGCTTCTTTACTTCAGACGATGACTAAACATGCACCATCCATTCGAGTCTGAGAATGTTTTCATAGCATTGTATGCAACATACATAACAAAGCTCTCTTCACATGCCTATTTCAAAGAAAATTATAACGAAATGTTCGCTAAATCTTCAAGTTCTGACGTTTTCCCGCGCGCCATAAGCGAATCGACCGCACTTTTCACATCTTTTCCGTTAAACAAAACATCGTAAAGTGCATTTGTAATCGGCATATCCACATTCATTTTTTTCGCTAGCTGATAGGCCGCTTTTGTCGTTCGAACACCTTCAACGACCATTCCCATGTTCGCGAGCACATCATCAAGCGCATATCCTTTTCCAAGCAAATTGCCCGCACGCCAGTTGCGTGAATGGACGCTTGTACACGTCACAATTAAATCACCGATGCCAGTCAACCCTGCAAATGTGAGCGGATTGGCACCGAGACGGCTACCGAGACGAGCCATTTCTGCAAGTCCGCGCGTCATAAGCGCCGCTTTTGCATTATCCCCATAACCAAGTCCATCCGTAATTCCAGCAGCTAGCGCAATAATATTTTTTAACGCCCCGCCAATTTCTACGCCAATTAAATCTGGGTTTGTATATACGCGGAAATATTGATGATTCATAAATAAATCTTGAATGCGTTCGGCTGCTTCCATGTTTTTCGATGACACCGTCACGGTCGTTGGATGGCGTAAACTCACTTCCTCCGCATGACTTGGACCTGATAAAACGACGACATCTTGCAATTGTTCTCCCATTTCTTCTTCAATAATTTCTGAAATGCGTTTATGTGTATCCGGTTCAATTCCTTTACTAACCGAGACGATTGTAATTGGCTGTTTCAAGCACGTACGAACACGCTGCAACACTTCGCGAATCGCTTTTGTCGGAACGGCTAATACAACCGTTCCAACTCCTTCAAGCGCTTTGGCAAGATCGATATAACCAACAATCGCCTCAGGAAGATGAATATTTGGCAAATATTTTTCGTTCGTATGTTTTTCATTTATTTCATCCATTTGTTCTTGACGTTGTCCCCATAGCCGAACGTGATGTCCGTTATCAGCAAGAACGATCGCTAAAGCTGTGCCCCAACTACCTGCACCTAATACAGTAACCATTTTATCCCCCCTTTAATTTCGTGGGCGTGCAATAATTTTAATTGGCGTTCCTTCAAATCCGAACGTATCGCGAATTCGGTTTTCTAAAAAGCGTTCGTATGAGAAATGCATCAATTCCGGATCGTTGACGAATACAACGAACGTTGGTGGCTTTACCGCTACTTGCGTCATGTAATAAATTTTTAATCGTTGTCCGTTATGCGTTGGTGTCGGATTCATCGCCACGGCATCCATTAGCACTTCGTTTAATACGTTCGTTTGAACGCGCATCGCATGGTTTTCACTGACCATTTGAATAACTGGAAGTAACTTATGCAATCGTTGTTTCGTTTTTGCTGATACGAATACAATAGGTGCATAGTCAAGAAATTGGAAATGATCGCGAATTTTTTGCTCAAATTCGTTCATCGTCTTTTCATCTTTTTCAATCGCGTCCCATTTATTCACAACGATTACGACACCACGACCTGCTTCATGCGCATATCCCGCAATTTTTTTATCTTGTTCAATAATTCCTTCTTCTGCGTTAATGACGACAAGCACAACATCGGAGCGCTCAATGGCTTTTAACGCTCGCAACACACTATATTTTTCGGTGCTTTCATACACTTTTCCTCTTTTGCGCATCCCTGCTGTATCAATAATGACATATTCTTGGCCGTCGCGCTTAAATGTCGTATCGATCGCATCGCGCGTCGTTCCTGCTATATCGCTCACAATGACCCGTTCTTCACCTAAAATGGCGTTCACGAGCGAAGATTTCCCAACATTTGGACGACCAATTAAACAAAACTTAATGACATCCGCATCATATTCTTTCGTCTCGCGCTTTGGAAAATGGGCAACGACAGCATCTAACAAATCCCCGATCCCTAATCCGTGCGTACCAGAAATCGGAATCGGCTCTCCGAATCCGAGCGTATAAAAATCGTAAATGTTTTCACGCATGTCTGGATTATCAATTTTGTTTACTGCCAAAACGACTGGCTTATTGGAACGATATAAAATTTTCGCCACTTCTTCATCTGCTGCTGTGACACCGTCCCGACCATTCGTCATGAAAATGATCACATCCGCTTCATCGATCGCAATTTCGGCTTGTTGACGAATTTGCGTTAATAGCGGCTCATCGCCAATATCAATACCACCTGTATCAATAATGTTAAACGTTGTATTTAACCATTCTGCGCTACTATAAATCCGGTCGCGTGTCACTCCCGGTACATCTTCTACAATCGAAATGCGTTCCCCGACAATGCGGTTAAAAATCGTCGATTTTCCGACGTTTGGACGACCAACGATTGCTACAACTGGTTTCGTCATATTCTCACACTCCTTCACTAAAATTCGAAACCCGAACAAAAAAGAAGCCCTTCGACTGAAGGGTCTAGCTTTCCCATTTTATCAAAAAAATCAATGTTTCACAATAATGAGCAAGTCATCGCTTAGCGCATGGGCAATCCCGTCTAAAATCGCTTCTAAATTCGCTGCGATTCGTTGCATTTCTTCATTGTTTTCACAAACGAACGTAACGCCGCCAGCCACTTTATGTGGCGACGTTGTAATGACAGCTAAAATCATTTTTTCTACAGTCATCGTAACACCCTCCCTGCTTGATTCGTTTCAGATTTCGTCGGCATGCGAATCGCATTTTCTAACGTCGGTACATTACGAATGATCGCTTTTGCTTTTTCGACATCTTTTTCTTGAGGCAAAATAAAAATACCAACTCGTCCATCGTCTAAATCGCGTTTCGCAAGTGGCACAAGCGCTGGCGTACCTGAATCGCGGTATACGCCTAATGCCGTTGAAATATCGTGTAAAATCGCTTGGCGTTGTCCGAGATTAGCGATTGTTGAGCGAGCGTTAAAGTTTTTCGGTTTTAAAATAAATCCCATGCCATACCGTAAAATTTCTTCTCGTCGCGCTTCTAAACCGATGTTCATAATATAAATATTGTCAACGTATAATCCCGCTCCTTTGAAATGCGGCTTCACGTATTCTACTTCAACAATATCGCCGAGCCGGCTGCCAGACATAAGTTTGCGAGCAACGATAAAGGCAATCGCTGCCGCAACAATTCCAAGCCATATATTCCAAACTAAATAAGCGAACGTGCTTAAAAATGACGCAAAAATAACTAAATAGTTTCTCCCTTCAAAAACAATAGCAATTCCTTCAATATACGTTTTTCCGCGTGGGACGAGTTCATACTGGTCAAGCTCATTTAACGTATTTCGCTCCATATTGCGCACATCACGAAACTGTGAAGCAGCGAGTGCTAAAAATGTAATGGCAGCAAACTCTTTTTCCATAATGGCAGGCACTGCAATCGTCCCAAGCCCTGCAGCAATAAAACCTAAAGCAATATGAATAATTTTCCCATGCAAATACGTCGGATATTGACGATAATCTGTTTTTAATAAATACAAGCGGGTCAATACACCAATGGTTACGCCAAATAAAATCGGATACGTATATTCGTTCACGTATTAGCCTCCTTTGCTCGCTTTTGAAATCGTGCATCGATATATATTGGTAACTGTTCGAGCCATTTCCATAAAAATAAACATACGGTTGCTAACGCCCATCCATCTAAAAACGAAAGGGAACCGATCGAATGAGAAAAAGAAAATTGTTTTAACACAAACGCATACAAAAAATCACCTTGACAGCATCCGACCGTCAAAACAAGCAAGCGTTCATCAAACGATCGATATAGCGCAAACGAAGCAAGCAAAAGCGCAAATGCAAGCAACCATGTCGCTTCAACAAACGCCCAAACCGGATCAAACAATAACAAAAAATGAAACGCAGCATACAACATCGTGACACTTGCACTTGCAAAAGAAAAATAAATGAATGCTGTTCCTGTTTGTTTCATGACAAACGAGTAACTAACAATCAACATCAATATGTAAGCAAATGAAATATGAAAGGAATAAATCGTTATCTCATGCGCAGATAGGGTAATTAACAATAAAATATATAGACAAATGCGTAAACGAACATGATTTTTCGGAGCGAGAAACGTATACACAATCCATAAAAACCAAGAAACCCAGTAAAAATAACTTCCTTCCAACCATAACACCTCCACTTTCCATTATGTCTTATTTTTAAAAATTTAATCTTTGTATGCGAAAAAAGGGAATGGAGAAAATAAAGGACTAAGGAGGGATGAAAATGGGGAAAGATCGCCAAGAAAAAAAATTAAAGCAATCGCGTCGTGTCGAGTCCGATCGGGATCCAGCAAAAAATTTTAAAGGAAGTACAAAAACAGAACAGTAAATATACACATAGGAAAAGGTGTCCTCTCAAGGACACCTTTCTCCGTTATCGCTGGCTATAACGGGTCGTTTCAATGCCACGCTCCCGCAACCAATGGTATGTTGTTCCCGTAACGACGAGCGGGACGTTTTGCAAATCGGCAATCGTTCGAGTACCGAGCGCGGTCATAATAAGTGTTAAATCTTCGTGCAGTTGATTGATTTCTGCAATTAACGCTTCCACTCCTTGCTCGATAAGAAGACGCAACATATAGCCAGCCATTCCTACCGCGGAAGCGCCGAGTGCAATACATTTCGCTACATCAAGCGCATGCTGCACCCCTCCGCTTCCAATAATACGGATGCGTTGAACTTCCGCTGCTACTTCGGCAATCGATGCCGTCGTTGTTATTCCCCACTCGTTAAAATAAGCAAGCTGTCTTTCGCGTCGCTTATTTTCAATTTGCGCAAAATTTGTGCCTCCAAAACCGCCAACATCAACGGCACATACCCCTACGTTTTCTAACTGTCGTGCCGTTTCTTTACTCATTCCAAATCCGACTTCTTTTACGATAACAGGTACATCAACAGCAGACACAATTTGTTCAATGCGTGAAAGCGCCCCGCAAAAGTTGCGATCTCCTTCGGGCATAACGAGCTCTTGAACGACGTTTAAATGAATTTGAAGGGCATTCGCCTCGATCATATCGATCGCTCGTTTTGCTTGTTCAACCGTTGCTTCGCTCCCTAAGTTCGCAAATACAATGCCACGTTTATTGACTTGGCGAATAATTGTAAACGATTGTCGCTCTCGTTCATCTTTTAAAGCGGCCATTTGCGAACCAACAGCCATCGCAATGCCGCATTCTTTCGCAACATAAGCGAGCTGCTCGTTAATTTTTGTCGTCCCCTCGCCTCCACCGCCTGTCATCGCATTAATAAAAATCGGCGAACGGAAAGAAAGTTCGCCGATTTTTGTTTGCAAGTCAATATGGGCAGTGGAAATATTCGGCAAGCTATTATGCACAAATGTAATATCTTCAAAACCATGCAAGCGACGTTGTCCCGTTGAGAGCGCATATTCAATATGTTGTAGTTTTCGTTTTGCACGTTCCACTGCCATCACCGTTTATTTTAATTTTTTTAACTGGTCTCCGATGACTTCACCAATTTGAAATCCTGTCGTCGTCTCTGTTGACGTTGTATATTCATGATAGTCTTCTTCCACATCTTCTTCAAGCAACTCACGAATGCTTAACGATAATCGTTTTTCTTGTTCGTTTACTGCAAGCACTTTCACTTTGACGACATCGCCTTCTTTCAACACTTCATGCGGCGTGCCGATATGCTTTGTTGAAATTTGCGAAATATGAACGAGCCCTTCAACGCCCGGCAATACTTCGACGAACGCTCCAAACGGGGCTAAACGTTTCACTGTCCCTTCTAATACATCGCCTTCTTTTATTTTTTGTTCGATTCCATCCCAAGGAGCTGGCAATGCTGCTTTCACAGACAAAGAAACGCGGCCGCTTTCTTCATCAATCGCAAGCACTTTTACTTTGACGACATCGCCTTCTTTTACAACATCTGACGGATGATCTACACGCGTATGGGCAAGTTGAGAAATATGTACGAGACCATCAACCTCGCCGATATTGACGAATACGCCGAAGTTCGTCATGCGCACGACGGTCCCTTCAAGCACTTGACCAACTTGAATTGATTGTAATGCGGCTTTCTTTTTCGCAGCCTCTTCTTCTTCTACAACTGCCCGATGTGATAAAACGACGCGATTTTTTTCACGATCGAGCTCAACTACTTTTACAGTTAATGTACGTCCTTTATAGTCTGAGAAATCCTCGACAAAATCTTTTTCCACAAGCGACGCTGGGATAAATGCGCGAACACCGACATCCGCAACGAGCCCACCTTTTACAATATCTTTCACGACTACATCAAACGTTTCACCGTTTGCAAGCTTCTGTTCAAGCACTTCCCATGCTTGTTCTGCATCTGCTGCTTTTTTCGATAAAATAAGCGCTTCATCTTCTACTTTTTTCACTTTTGCGACGACTGCATCTCCGACTGACAGAACATCGCTTGCTTTTTCGATATGAAGACTTGATAGCTCGCTGATCGGGATGATGCCGACAAGCTTGCTTCCTTCCACATCAATGAGCACTTGTTTGTCTTCTACTTTCGTTACTTGACCTTTCACCGTGTCGCCTACTTCATAGACGCGCACATCGACTTGATTCATCTCTTCCATAGTGAATACCTCCTTACACTCCACACCTGCTCGACGACAGAAATATATGTTCAATGGGCGAACAACAATATGCTCGTCCATTTGACACAAAGAAAAAACTTCCTTTTTTACTAATCTGTATTAAAACATTCATTTTGTCAAGTCATAACTATTGATGCGCATGTAAAAGTTTTTGAATATGTTCCATAATGACTGCGGTCACTTCATCGGCACTCGCCTTTCTTTCGCGCCATGGTGTAAAGTCAATCGGGGCACCGTATACAACTTTTAACTTCTTTCCGATGCGATAAGGACCGACGATAGCACAAGGCACGACAACCGCATCGCTACGCAATGCAAAAAATCCTGCTCCGGCTAGCCCTTTTTTCAACTTTCCATCCTTACTTCGCGTTCCTTCAGGAAATAGCCCGAGTACATGTTTCTCTTTTAATAAGGCTAATCCTGTTCGCAACGCTTCACGATCACCCATTCCGCGACGAACGGGAAACGCATGTAAGCGAGAGACGAGTTGTTTAACGATAGGTGTGCGAAACAGTTCTTCTTTTGCCATAAAATGAACCGGGCGCGGGCATGTAATACCGACAACTGGCGAATCTAAGTTGCTAATATGATTGGCGCAAATGATAACCGCACCTTCTTTTGGAATATGTTCGACTCCACTAACTTCAATACGATAAAGTGGAGTAAGCACTTGTTTCACAAGCGCGCGGGCAAACGTGTAAAAACTCACTACCCCTTCACCCTTTCTTGGACAATGCGCATAATGCGATCAACAACTTCATCAATGGATAGCGATGTTGTATCAATTTCAATGGCGTCTTCTGCTTTTTTTAACGGAGCGACGCTACGTTCAGAGTCAATTCGATCACGCTGAGTAATTTCCTCTTTTAGTTGTTCTAAATTAGAAGGAATGCCCCGCACCATATTTTCTTCATGGCGACGTTTTGCCCGCTCTTCTACAGAGGCGAGCAAAAAAATTTTTACTTCAGCGTGTGGCAACACGTGCGTACCAATATCGCGACCGTCCATCACAACACCGCCATGCTGCCCTAACTCGCGTTGGCGTTTCACCATTTCTTCTCGCACTGCCGGATGTTTAGCAACGTACGACACGTTGTTTGTCACATCGTTTTTCCGAATGGCCTCCGTTACATCTTCACCGTTGGCAAACACAAGCTGTCCAATTGGAGACGGCTTTAATTCAATATATGTATCATGAAGGACGTTCATTAATTGTTTTTCATCATGAACATCTACTCCGCGCTGTAAAGCGCAATATGTTAAGGCGCGATACATCGCTCCTGTATCAATATAAACATAAGATAATGCTTCAGCTAATCGTTTCGCAACCGTGCTTTTTCCAGCCGCTGCCGGTCCGTCAATCGCGATCGAAATTTTCTTTTCCATAATGCCTCCCATACATCGTTTTGTTTTCAACAAAAAAGCAGGAACACTCCTGCTTCTTATATTGTATCATACCGTTTATCGTTGGTCGAATGTTTCAACCGTTTTCGTAGCGGAATTTTTCATTACCCCTTCGTAATGAATGACTTTCACAATATAAGGGGCAATGGACGAATGGGAAACGATAAGTTGGGCGATAAATAAAAAAATAAATTGAATGATCGCTAGCTTCCATAACATTCGTTCAACCGTTTTCATTCGTTTCTCCCTCTCTTTTTTATTTTTTATTATGGGAGAAAACGGTTATATTTATGCGTCCAATTGCTCCTTTTTTCTCATCTCAAGCTGCTTTTCAAAACTGTAACGAATCAATGTCAGACGGTCTACATCGTTCACTTCCAAAAATTGCAAAGATGCTTTTAAAACATTTTCTTCAAAAATGCGAACAACGCGCGCAAGAAAACGTAAATAGTGATAATCTCCTGAACGCATATGGAGTGCGAGCCAAATTTCAATGGTCATCCCGTGTTTTAATCCTGTTTCATCGTTTGGCAATACAATCGCTGCACCACCCGCACTTATATCGCTTGTCACAGTCGTAAATGGGACAAATTCGTCATTGAGCGGATGAACAGCCACGTCTACAGTCGCATCGACACGTACAAACTGACGACGTTGAATACGAATGAGATGTTGATCCCCAGGATACGACAAAACAAGAAGCGGAATATTGCGCTTTGTTCGGCCTAACACTTCTGCTTCAAACGCATAAACAGCTTCATCTTCCCCGACAAAACTTACTTTTAATTGCGTTCCGTCGATCAAAAACGCAGTGCGATTCGTGCTCATATCAATCGGATAATCAATATAAATTTTCCCATCTTCCATTTCTGCTACTTTACATTTGTATTTTTCCATTTTTTCGCTATATTTCGGTTCAAGCGTTAACGGCACCCCAATTTTAATCAACGTATAAATCCCCCTCGCTAAAAACAGTTCTTTCTTTATTGAAAAATACACCTTATAGCATTTTCAATTTGACAATAACATGATACCATCAAAATGAAAAGAAAAGAATTGGGAACGAGGAAAAAATGATGTGGGCTATTATTTCTGCAGGGATTGCTCCCGGATTAGCGCTGCTCAGTTATTTTTATTTAAAAGATGAATACGAAACGGAACCGTTATCACTCGTTTTACGCATGTTTTTATACGGTACGTTTTTAGTGTTTCCACTCATGTTTATTCAACACGTATTAAAAGTCGAGCATATGCTCCCAAACGCCTTTGTTGAAGCGTTTTTATCAACAAGTTTGCTAGAAGAGTTTTTCAAATGGTTTGTTTTTTACTATGCG
Source organism: Anoxybacillus sp. EFIL (assembly GCF_013096955.1). Lineage (NCBI taxonomy): Bacteria > Bacillati > Bacillota > Bacilli > Caryophanales > Anoxybacillaceae > Anoxybacillus > Anoxybacillus sp. EFIL. Next base: position 176,679 of record NZ_SDLH01000004.1, read on the forward strand.
ATTTATGACCATCGAGAGTTTAACGAACCATATGACGGCATCGTTTACGGGGTAAGTGTATCGCTCGGATTTGCTACGCTTGAAAACATTTTATATTTATTTGCAAATGGCGTTGAATTTGCGGTTACGCGCGCCCTTTTACCTGTATCAAGCCATGCGTTGTTTGGTGTCATTATGGGCTTTTATTTAGGAAGGGCAAAATTCGGTTTACCTAAAAAAGAAAAAAACTATATATGGTTATCTTTTCTCCTTCCGTTTTTATTTCACGGCATATACGACTATATTTTATTAACGCAAGAACGTTGGATATATTACATGCTTCCGTTTATGATTTTTTTATGGTGGCTCGCTTTGCGAAAAGTCAAACTTGCGAGAGGCATGACGGTCGAGATTGCCCAATCATCAAGCCAGGCGTAACGCTTGGCTTTTTTATTTATGTGTATAAAAACGTTATTGTGACAAAAAATAGCGTCAAAAGGTATTGTTTACACATCAAGGGAGGAGTCACAATGCGCAAATGGTTCATTTGTTTATTTTTGATTTTTTCGTTTAGTTATACATCGCAGGCGCACGCGTTTTCGAAACAAGTCATCCAACGCGGAGCTGTCGGCGATGATGTCATTGAACTACAAGCACGATTGCAATATCTCGGCTTTTACAGAGGGAAAATTGATGGAGTGTTCGGTTGGCGGACGTATTGGGCGCTAAGAAAGTTTCAATACAAATTTAAGTTGCCTGTCGATGGGCTAGCAGGAGAAACAACGAAACAAAAACTCGTACGCGCTTCAAAATATTACAAATCATTTGTTTATAACAATTTACGAAAAGGAAATACGTTTACTCATTACGGCGGCGTTCCGTTAAGCAAACAAGTGAAAGCACGTCAAACAAAAACGAAAAATCAAGCAACCGCTGCAAAAGCAACAAATACAAAACAAATGGCCGTAAAACGCGTCAAATCCGCTGCAGTGAACGTTCCAAACGGATTCTCACAAAATGATATACAGCTTATGGCAAACGCTGTACACGGTGAAGCACGCGGGGAACCGTATATCGGACAAGTGGCTGTTGCCGCAGTCATTTTAAATCGCATCAATAGCCCTTCGTTTCCAAACACTGTCGCGGGCGTCATTTTTGAGCCAGGAGCGTTTACAGCTGTCGCAGACGGACAAATTTGGCTTACCCCAAACGAAACGTCTCGCAAAGCCGTACTTGATGCCTTAAACGGATGGGATCCATCAAGTGGAGCGTTATATTATTTTAATCCACATACAGCGACAAACGGGTGGATTTGGAGCCGTCCGCAAATTAAAAAAATCGGAAAACATATTTTTTGTAAATAGGAGGGGAGTTTTTTGCTACGAATTTTACTTATTGGAGCACTATCGATCGGCATCGCTGGCACAGCCTATTGGGGATACCGCGAGCACCAACAAAAAAATGCGATTTTAATTCATGCGGAAAACAATTATCAACGCGCATTTCATGATTTAACATATCAAATTGACTTACTTCATGATCAAATTGGAACAACGCTCGCGATGAATTCTCGCCAATCGCTGTCACCAGCACTGGCGGAAGTTTGGCGTCTTGCGTCAGAAGCACACGCGACAGTCGGACAACTTCCGCTCTCACTTTTACCGTTCAATAAAACAGAAGAGTTTTTGTCTAATATCGGCTCATTTAGCTACCGTGCTGCCATTCGCGATTTAGATAAGCAGCCATTGAACGCTGAAGAATATAAAACATTACAACAACTATATAAAAAATCTGCTGACATTCAACAAGAGTTGCGAAATGTACAACATCTCGTATTAGAAAATAACTTACGCTGGATGGATGTCGAGTTGGCGCTCGCGACAAACAATCGCCCAAATGACAACACCATTATTGATGGATTTAAAACGGTAGAGAAAAACGTCCAATCTTATAACGAAACCGACTTTGGCCCTTCGTTTACAAGCATCGAAAAGAGAACGAAAGGGTTTGAACATATTTCTGGGAAAAAGATTACAAAAGAAGAAGCAAAGCAAATTGCAAAAACGTTTCTCGGTTTAAAAGGAAATGAAGACATACAAGTCGTGCATAGCGGAGAAGGAGCAAGCGACGCCTTTTATAGTGTGACAATTAAACACCCGAAAACGAAAAACGAAACGTATATGGATATTACCGAAAAAGGAGGATATCCGATTTGGGTCATTGAAAACCGCCCGGTCAATAAACAAAACATTAGTTTAAATGAAGCAACGATGCGCGGGCTGCAGTTTTTAAAACAACATAAATTTAACAACTTCGAATTGTACGAAAGCACGCAGTATGATCACGTCGCTGTTCTCACATTCGTTACAGCACAAGATGGCGTTCGTATTTATCCTGAATCCATTAAAATGAAGATTGCATTAGACGATGGAAACATTATCGGCTTTTCCGCTCGCGATTACTTATCGTCGAAACGCGAACGGAAGATTCCAAAACCATCTATTTCTATTGAACAAGCACGAAAAAAAATGAACCCAAATGTCACCATTATGGAAGAAAGAAAAGCGATCATTATGAACAATATGAACGAAGAAGTGCTTTGCTATGAGTTTTTAGGAACGCTCGGGGATGACACGTATCGCATTTTTATTAATGCGCAAAATGGAATGGAAGAGAAAGTGGAAAAACTTCAAAATCCTGAACCTATATATGGTGAAATATAAGGGGCTGACCATTAGCCCCTTTTTTCTGTCGTTTCAATAATCGCCTCTTTCATGATCGCAATCATCGCCTCTAGCTGCTCAAACGTACTCGCTAACGGTGGCATGAAGACGATGACATCGCCAAGCGGACGTGTTAACATCCCTTTTTCTCTCATTTTTAACGTTGTTTTATATCCCATCCGTTCCGTCCATGGATACGGTTCATCGGTATGACGATCGCGCACAAGCTCGATGCCGCACATGAGCCCAAGCTGTCGCACATCACCGACATGATTGAGTTCATTAAACGATGCGAGCTGTTCGGCGACAAATGTCGCTTTTTGCTCAATTTGTTCAATGAGTCGCTCGCGCTCAAAAATTTGTATATTGGCTAAAGCAGCGGCACAGCCAAGCTGATTTCCTGTATAAGAATGTCCATGAAAAAACGTTTTAAACTCCGTGTAATCGCCATAAAACGCTTCATAAATCGTTTCCGTCGTCAACGTAGCGGCAATCGGCAAATAACCGCCCGTAATTCCTTTTGCAACTGTCATAATATCTGGTTTCACGTCTTCATGTTCAATCGCAAATCGTTTTCCTGTCCGTCCAAATCCAGTCGCCACTTCATCGACAATGAATAAGATGTGATAGCGGCGACATAATTGTTCGACTCCTTTTAAATACCCCGCTGGCATGACATGCATGCCACCCGCTCCTTGAATCATCCCTTCGACAATAATCGCAGCAATTTCTTCATGACGTTCGGCTAGTAGTGTTTCTAATGCATGCAACGCTTCATCGCGCACAACGTTTGGATCGTTGCTCGGATGGCGATAGACGAGCGGAAACGGTGCTTTATAGCTTGTAAACATAAGCGGTTCGTATACGGTATGAAAAAGATCAATTGCTCCGACGCTAATGGCGCCGACTGTATCTCCGTGATAACCATTTGTCAATGTGACAAATTTTTGTTTTTTATGTTCCCCGATGTTTCGCCAATATTGAAAGGCGATTTTGAGCGCAATTTCTACAGCTTCCGCTCCGCTGTCTGAATAAAACACGCGCGTTAAATGACTTGGCGTCCATTCAATTAATTTTTCTGCCAATGCAATCGCAGGAATATTCGCTGCGCCTAAAAGCGTCGAATGAGCAATTCGCTCAAGTTGAGCGCGAATCGCATCATCAATTTCTTTTTTGCGATGCCCGTGAACGTTTAGCCAAAGTGATGAATATCCATCATAATACGTTTTTCCGTTCACATCTGTTAAAAAAATCCCTTCCCCACTTTCAATGACGAGCGGATGTTGTTCATAATCTTTCATTTGCGTAAACGGCAACCATAAATATGTTTTGCTTTTTTCGATCCACTCGTTCATTGCCACCATTCCTCTCTCCATACAATGTCACTATCAGAAACGCTTGTCATATGCGGAATTTCACCAATTACCGGAACACCTGTCATCGTTTCAATCATCCGTATGTTGTCTTGTTCAATTTCATTTTTCGGTGTAGAAAAGCCGTTCATCACAATGCCGGCAATTTGCAAGCCAAACGCTTTCGCATATTCCACCGTTAACACCGTATGGTTAATTGTTCCGACGCTCGCTCGCGCAACGATAATGAGCGGAAGCGATAACAATCGAGCTAAATGAGCAACGAGAAGCGATTCGTCAACGATCGGAACAGCAATTCCCCCCGCCCCTTCGACAAGCACGAAATCATACGTTTGTTGCAGCTTTTGCATATGCTCCACAATACGTTCCGGCTCTATAGTTACCCCATCGATTTTTGCAGCTAAATGCGGAGAACAAGGGGTTTTTAATATGTATGTACATCCTTCTTCATCGGTAATATCAATGATTTTCCGATACATGTCCACATCAGGGGCAATCCATTTCCCCTCTTTCCATTGCGCTCCGCTTTGAACAGGTTTATAAGCCGTTGCGCGTATACGTTTATCGATCAGGGTGCGCAACATACAAGTGGTGACAAATGTTTTCCCTACATCTGTATCTGTACCTGTAATAAAAAATCCTCTCATCCTCTTCCTCCTCCTTTTTGTTAACTTATATTTTACGATAGTTAACAAAAAGAAACAATAAGAAAAGCGCAAAGCGCCCGCCTATCGGCGAAGAGCGCACAAGCCCCACCGAGGAGGCTGTCGCCGCCGCAGTGTGGGGCGGAGCGACTCGAGCCGATGGCGCTTGGAGCTAGACAGCTCCCCAAATCTGAAATTTTATACTTTCTTATCTTGTAAAAAAGCGTCCGAAAGTTATTCGGACACTTTTCCTTCTCTTTTTGCGATACACGCAGCAATTAAATCGCCATGAAAGCGACCGTTTTCAATAAAAATTTCATTCGCGTTATTTCCAGCGGCAATGACGCCGGCAATAAAAATACCTTCCACATTTGTTTCCATCGTTTCCGGATGATACATCGGCCGCCCTGTTTCAACATCGATATGAACGCCCATTTTCCTTAAAAAATCATGGTCAGGATGATATCCTGTCATCGCAAAAACGAAATCGTTTTTGATTGACTTCACTTCATCGTCAACGCGATAAATAACCGCGTCTTCCGTAATTTCTTGCACATGGGCGTTAAATTCCATTTGAATGATCCCTTGGCGTACAAGCGAGTCAAATTCGGGCAAAATCCACGGTTTAATGCTCGAAGAATATTGTGAGCCGCGATATAATACGGTGACGCGCGCCCCTGCTTTCACGAGTTCTAATGCTGCATCGACGCTTGAGTTTTTCCCACCAATGACGACGCAATCTGTATTGTAATAAGGATGTGCTTCTTTAAAGTAATGCGTCACTTTCGGCAAATGTTCCCCAGGCACGTTCATATAGTTCGGGTTGTCATAATATCCTGTCGCAATCACGACGTACGTTGCTTCGTACGTATGTTTGCTCGTTTCAACGATAAATGTTCCATCCGCTTGCTTCGTGACACGCTCTACTTTTTCAAACGCATGAACGCGAATGTTTTTTCGCGTCACCACTTCACGATAATAAGCAAGCGCTTGATTGCGTTTCGGCTTTCGATTTTCTGTAATAAACGGCACACCACCAATTTCTAACCGGTCACTCGAACTAAAAAAAGTTTGATGTGTCGGATAATGGTATATAGAATTCACGATATTTCCTTTTTCAATGACAAGCGGTGAAAAGTGCGCGTTTTGTAACGAGATCGCAGCAGCTAATCCACACGGTCCTCCACCAACAATAACGATTTGTTCTTTTTTCACTTGACGCTCACCTCAATGAAAAATCTCCTATCATACAATGATAGGAGATTTTTCGCATTCGTGCAAATATTAAATCCAGCCACGGAAACGGCAAGCTTCCGCCATTTTCCGCACCCCGACCATATATGCAGCTAAACGCATATCGACGCGACGTGTTTGCGACGTTTCATATACGTTATTGAACGCTTTTACCATCACTTTTTCGAGCTTTTCTTCTACTTCTTCTTCCGTCCAATAATAACCTTGGTTGTTTTGTACCCATTCAAAGTAAGAAACGGTAACTCCGCCAGCGCTTGCTAGGACGTCAGGAACAATTAAAATTCCGCGTTCTGTTAAAATTTCTGTCGCTTCTAATGTTGTCGGACCGTTTGCGGCTTCAACGACAATTTTCGCTTTAATGTTGTGCGCATTTTCTTCTGTAATTTGATTTTCAATCGCTGCTGGAACTAAAATATCACAATCTAACTCAAGCAACTCTTTATTTGTAATTGTATTTTTAAATAGTTTCGTCACCGTACCAAAGCTGTCGCGACGATCTAATAAGTAATCAATGTCAAGACCGTTTGGATCATATAAACCGCCGTATGCATCAGAAATGCCGATCACTTTCGCTCCCGCATCGTGCATAAATTTCGCTAAATAGCTTCCAGCGTTACCGAATCCTTGCACAACAACACGCGCGCCTTTTAAGTCAATGCCGCGCTTTTTCGCTGCTTCACGAATACAAATCGTAACCCCTTTGGCCGTAGCCGTTTCACGACCGTGCGAACCACCTAACACAAGCGGTTTTCCGGTGATGAACCCCGGCGAGTTAAATTCGTCAATGCGGCTATATTCATCCATCATCCACGCCATAATTTGTGAGTTTGTAAACACATCGGGCGCAGGAATATCTTTTGTTGGACCAACGATTTGGCTAATGGCGCGAACGTAACCACGACTGAGTCTCTCTAGCTCACGGAATGACATTGTACGCGGATCACATACGATTCCACCTTTTCCACCGCCATACGGTAAATCAACAATGCCACATTTTAAACTCATCCAAATGGAAAGTGCTTTCACTTCGCGTTCTGTTACGTTCGGGTGAAAGCGAATACCCCCTTTAGTTGGACCGACCGCATCGTTATGCTGTGCACGGTAGCCAGTAAACACTTTCACTGAGCCATCGTCCATGCGCACCGGAATTTTCACCGTTAACATGCGCAACGGCTCTTTTAACAGCTCGTATACTTCTTCAGGATATCCGAGCTTTTCAAGCGCTCTATGTATGACGATTTGCGTCGCTCGTAGGACATCATGTTTTTCTTCGTTGGTATGCTTTTCGGCTACCATTTGTAAACCTCCCATGACCTTTTGTAAAATATTGTCCGCCCTTCATGTCATAGTATACACCTTCTATGCGCATATGCAAAGAAGTTTTTATCGATTTTTTGTAATCGTTTTCAAAAAAAATCGCTCATTCACATCATTATACGAAAGAGATATAATGAGTGTACGCATAGAAAGGGGCGAAAAAATGAAAAAGCGAATTTTATTTTGCTTTGCACATCCGGATGACGAAACGTTTACTGTTGGAGGGTTGCTTGCTTCATTAGCGAAACGTGAAGATGTGGAAACCATTGTATATAGCGCCACGCTTGGCGATGCAGGAAAATGTGGGAATCCACCGGTTTGTACAAAAGAAGAACTACCTCACGTACGTAAAAAAGAATTAGAACAGGCGACAGTGATTTTAGGCGTCGATCATGTCATTACTGGTACATATCCAGATGGGAAGCTGCCTGAATATGAAAAACAACTTGTCGATTCGATTTGTCATATCATTGAACAATATAAGCCGTCCGTTGTCGTTACGTTTCCGCCACACGGCATTTCCGGTCATCGAGACCATCAAGCGATTCAACGAGCAACGTATCAAGCGGTCAAAGCAATGGATCATATCGTAGAACAGCTATATTACGTGACTGTCGTCGGTCGTCCGGATCGCTACGGTGATCCGATTGAAAATATTGATATTGTCTTCACGTTTACAGATGAAGAGGCAAAAAAAGTGCGTCAAGCGCTGCTCGCGCACCGTACGCAACATTTATCGGTCGAACGTGTATTTCCAACTGTTCATCATGATTCGTTTCATAAGTTTCAAAATCGCGAATACTTCATCCGCGCATGGTCAAAAGAAAGCGAGCCACCTTATCCATTTTAAAAATAACCTTCGCGTGTGAGCGAAGGTTATTTTTTCACAAAGTATTGATATAGCTGGGCGATCGCTTCATTTGCGATCAATTTTTTCCCGTACTCTTCGACACGATAAATCGTTAATGTGGACGGACTACCATATTCAGCCAAAATGGCAACAAAGTTATCTGTTTGAATGACAGATTCAGCAAAATGTAAATAAAAGCGTCCTTCATAACTGTAAAGCGAGCCACCATGGCAACCGAGCGAATAGAGACGCGTCGCTAATTGGATAACATCTTCAAACGTTTGAAATTCGAAAAATATATCATCGCTTTCATCTAGCGTGACTTGCATTTCAATATAATCATCGCTAAACTCGTCTTCCTCATCTGTCATCTCACCTTCGCTCGTTACGATGACAACCATCCCCTGTGCCGGTAAAGAGTACACTTCCACAGCGACCGACCCGTTAATTTCAAAGCCGAGCTCTTCACTTGCTTCCTCAATCATATCACGAAATAGCTCATGCACTTTGAACGTATCTTTCCATAAATCTTCTTTCGTTAAACCGCGCTCGACTAAATCGTCAAATGTGAGGAATATTTTAATTTTATTGTAGTTTAAGCGTTCAAGCCGCATAAACATCCCTCCTTACCTACACAGACTTTACTGTTAGCATATGACGAACGCATAAAAACGTTCGTCATATTACTAATGAGTTTACATCGTTTTCTCCCTTTTAGACAAGTATTTTTCATTCGATTTTAGCCATTCGTCCCATTGTTCTTTTGATTGTCCAAGAAAATGAGCACCGTACGTTTTTTTTATTTGCTCATCCACTTCATCAAACGCCCGTCCACCTACTCCAATACGAATAGATGGATACGTTTGTTTCAATTGATCGACAAGTTGTAGCGTCGCCTGTACGTTTTGTTGTAACGTGCACGATAAAAATATATAAGATGGCTTCACTTCATCAATGACAACAGGTAAGTCCTTTTGGTCAATACTTGCCCCTAAATAAATCGTTTCGTATCCTCTTCTGCGTAAGTATAAGGTAAAAATAAGCAGCCCAAGTTCATGCCATTCATTTGGCCCGCAAACTGAAATTGTTTTTGGTAACAAACGATTAACGGGTAGCATAGAAAAAGCCATTCCAAGTCGTGAACGTAAAAAAGCAGAGGCGAAATGTTCATGTGCACTCGTAATTTTTCCGTTTTCCCATAAGTCCCCGATCCGTACAAGAAGCGGACCTAATATATCAATTGCCACTTTTTCAACCGTATATAAGCTAAACGCCTCATTTAGCAATTCATGCGCTGTCCACTCTTCAAACGATAAAAGAGTTTGCAACAAACGTTCGCGAAGCCCAGTCACATGATCTTCTGCTTGCACGCGCACTTCTGAAGGTTGTTGTTCTAAGAGAGATACGGCTTGACTAATCGTAAAACCTTGATTCACTTTATCAACAAGCCATTTTAATATTTGGACTTGTTCCTCCGTATATAGCCGATGCCCAGCTTCATTGCGCGGTGGAGCGATGATTTGATAACGACGCTCCCATGCTCGTAACGTCCCAGGCTGAATGCCTAACATATTTGATACGGCTTTGACATTATACTTTCCTTCTTGCGTTGACATATAAAATCCTCCATCTTTCGCATCATTCTGTCAACATTATAGCGAACATGAGGGAGGTGTGTAAAATTTGTATAAGTTTTGCTTAACCTTTTTTATGTTCTAACTCGATCAAATGCGTCTCCGCACGCGCACCTAAACGAAGCGGAAGCGTCGTTGTTCCATATCCGTTGCTAACAAGTAGCATCGTTCCATTCACGTTTTGTAAACGTCCTTTTTCATATAAACCAAACGGACCGAAACGAATTTGCCCACCGTGCGTATGTCCGCTTAAAACGAGAGAAATGTTATGTTCTGGCGTTATTTTTTGAATGATGCGCGGATCATGACTAACAACGATGCGAAACGTCGCATCGCCCGCATCACTTAACGCCAAATCAAGCCGATCTCGCCTTTTATTCATATCGTCCACACCAAGTAAAGCGATGCGATCACCTTGCTCACTTTCAAATATGACCGCCGTATTATCTAATATTTTCACACCACTTTCAAGCAATAGGGCATCTAATTCATGGTAATCTACTTCATAATCATTATTTCCCCAAACAAAATAAACAGGGCCGAGCTGCTTTAACCATTCAATGTTTTGTTTGACACGTGAGAACGGTACTCCTTTTTCTGTTAAATCTCCGCCGATGACAACAAGATCGACTTTTCCTTTCAACGAGCGAATGAACGTTTCGGATAAACGCCGTCGATGAATATCTGAAATAAAGAAAATACGAAACCGAGAAAAGCTTTCCGGAAATGTCGGAAACGATAATGACTGAACAATGATCCGATTGCGATGCGCTTCGATCCACATGTATATGATGAAGCTAACGAACGCTATGACAACATACATCATTTCAATTTTCCCTCTCTTTGTATACACTCATTGACATCATACCATATACGAAAGAAAAGAGAAAAAAAATGACCGTTTTTTTCACATCAATGGCTGCTAATATCATAAACGTTACGAAAACACTGTACGAAAGAAAACATTCTTTTTGATTCATCGTCTCCTTTCGCCATGCCCGTAACGTATGCCAAATGGCCGTGCGAATTAAAACAGCATTGGCGATAAAACCGATCAAAAAACTAACAAGCGCAAAAAATGTTTTCATTGGATCAAAAATCATATCGGTCAAAAGCAATTCAAGTTCAAATGGTTCCACTGTTGGCGTCCAAGCAATCATAAAATAACCACAAGTCAAACCAATGATTAAAAAAAGCCACATATGTCTCCCTCCTTTTCTCACTGTATGAAACGAGAGAGCATGTGGTCACTTATTTTCATGGTAAAGCGAAATATCATATTTATCTTTTAGCCAAGCATAAAGAATATGTCGTTTTTCCCATGTTTCTTTTTGAAGTAACTCGCTACTTTTTTGAATCAACTCGCAGCGGAGTGCATGAAAATCTTGCTCCGCTTTTTCGCTTTTCTTTTTATAAAAAGAGACGAGCCAGCCAAATGATGAAATAAATGCAACAAACCAAAAAATACGTTCGTCAATAAGAGCCATCACGACTCGCTCCACAGACGTACGATGTAAAACGAAAACCGTTTGATATACATACATTCCAAATAAAGCGAGAGAAAATAAAAATAAACTGAATGACCACTTCATTCTTTTTTTCATATCGTCCCATTCTTTTTTGTGAGCGATGATGCGCTGTAAAATGACTTTTGTCACTTCATCTAATTCCATTGGGAAAATCATAGCCACCCCTACCGATCGTGTTTTACTACGATTGTATGTCCATCGGCAGAGGTGTATACCTTATTTTCCGTTCATATTTGGGATTTTTAATACTTGTCCTTTTTGGAGCTTCGTGCTCGTTAAACGGTTCCATTCTTTGATAAGGTCCATTCCTTTTTCATTTCCGTAATATTTCATCGCAATGCTATATAACGTTTCATTTTCTTGTACTGTATGATAAATAAAAGACGGCTCTGTTTCATCGGATCCATCTTCCTCTTGCTTTGCTTCATTTTCGAGCGGTTTTTGTTGTGGCATCTCTTCTTTTTGTTGATCGACGTCTATCGTTTCATAACTCTCGTCATCAATCGTCACAACTTGGATTGGGCGTTTGTCGACTAAATGGTATATGCTATAAATCGAAATCGGCAATAAAACGAAAAAGAGCGCAAGAATGCGAACGAGTGGGTGTTTTATTTTCCATTTCGTTTTTTTCTTTTTATGCACTTCACTTCGTGGTGGCAAATGAAGTTCGTCGCTCTCTTGTTGCTTATCGATACTTTCCATTTTTTTTCTCAAGTTTTCTGCTTGATCTTCACGCATCGTTATTCACCTCTTTTGTCCGATATCGAATGTGTAACGCTAAAATAAAATCAATGAGAAAGTGGGCAAAAATCGTAACCCATAAATTGCCCGTCCATTCATATATAAAGCCAATCCAAAAACTTAAACTGACGACAGCAACAAGAAGAAGCCATTTTCTCCAATAACGAATATGCAATAAACCGAAAATGACGCTCGCAAAAAGTAAGCCAACGTGCGTCTGAATGACACCGCGAAATAACAATTCTTCACAAAATGCAATTATTGCAGTCATAATAAAAATGTGCGGAACCGAGCGAGAACGAAATAGCTTTTCGTTAATCCCACCATCATCATACCACTGTTCAGGCACATAACGAATGAGTAAAAAATCGACAAAAAGAACGAGCGCTGCACAACCGCCACCATATAATAATATTTCCCGCACATCCCATTGCCATATCGCAAAAAATGTTGCAGGGGTAAATAAATATATGCCTAATGCGAGCGCAATAAGAAAAATAAGCGCTTGTGTGAAATACAAGTGATATACTATTTCCTGTTCACTTATTTCATTGGCGATCTCGATTTGTTTTTTAATCATTTGTCCTCCACCTTTATCGAAAACATCGCACGAAGCTCTTCGCGCCACGGGCGCAACCGCATTTGCGGAATATGTTTCACAGGAGCATTTACGTATATATGGGCACCACATCGGTCACAACAACGTTCATTCGGAAGTGGTTGTTGTTCAAAATAGGAAAGCATCGCACGCCGACGACAAGTTTGTTCGTGTACCCATCGTTGCATAAATATCCATTTGTTCATTTTTTCTTTTTTTCTTTGCTCGATATAGGCATACAGTTGTTTGGCTAATATGTGTATATCTTCTTGAGCATTCATTTGTTCTAACCAATATAAAAGAAGCCGTTGTTGTACATCTGTTAATCCCGTCTCTTTCTGTCCATGACGTAAAGCATCTAGCGCATAAACGATTTGCTCTTTTGTCGGAAATTCCGCATCGATCATCGCTTGTCCAAGTTGTTCGTCTCCTAGCGCATACAATAATATCGCTATACTTTCTTTTCCGTCTCGCCCGGCGCGTCCAACTTCTTGCCAATATGCTTCCGGTTGCGTTGGCAAATGAAAATGAATGACGAAGCGAACGTTCGGTTTATCAACACCCATTCCAAACGCATTCGTACAACAAATGACATCTAACTGATCATAAACGAACTGTTGTTGAATAAGAAGCCGCTGTTCGCCATCCATGCCTCCATGATAGTAGCCAACACGATGATCTCCATGTAACATGTTTGCTAACGTCTCTGCCCATTGCCGACTCGATACATAAACGATGCCTGGCTTAGGCAATATAGCGATAAGCTGTTTTAACACTTCTATTTTCTCTTCTAACGTATGGACGTATTGAACATATAAGCAAATGTTCGTCCGATCAAGTGGGTACATATGCTGTTTCACTTGATCAAGTTGAAGCGTTGCTACAATGTCATCAATCACTTGACAGGTTGCGGTTGCTGTTAGCGCTAAACAAGGCGGGTTGCCGAGCGTTTCACGAAGAAGACCGAGCTTTAAAAAATCCGGACGAAAATCGTGTCCCCATTGTGAAATACAATGCGCTTCATCTACAACAAACAACGAAATGTTTATACGCGTTAGCGCTTCAATGAGCAAAGGAGATTGTAAAATTTCAGGCGAAGCATAAATAAAACGGTACGATGCTAATTCATGTAGCACGTCTTTTTTTTCCCGATAGGAAAGAAAACGATTCAGTGCGACAACACGTTTTTCGCCGCGGTTTTTAAGCTGTTGTACTTGGTCTTCCATAAGGGAGACGAGCGGTGAAATAATTAGCACACTACCGTCCAATATGTAGCCAGGAAGCTGATAGCAAAGCGACTTTCCCCCACCGGTCGGAAGCATAGCGACACAATTTCGTCCGTTAAGCACATCTTCAATAATTTCTTTCTGTCCGATGCGAAACGAATCGTAGCCAAATCGCTCCTTTAATATGTTAATCATCTTCCTGATCCCACCTTGCTAGTGCGAGCCGAATTTCAAAATAAGAAACGTCTGGCAGCGCTTCTTTCATTGCCCGTAATTTTTTCGTTTTTAATTGTCGTGCCTGTTGTATAATGCGCTTACGTTTATTTTCCTCTAAAAATGGCGCTGTCACAAACGACGGGATATATGTCGCAATCTCTACAATATGATCTTCAATCGTTCCTTTTTTCAATCGCCGCAACTCGGCAATTTGTTCAATTGAATATCCTTCTTTTAACATTTCCCAAGTTTTTTGAGCTGAACTCGTTAATTGTGTGCGCGTTTGTTCACGCAATGAAAAGAGAAGCGGAAATGTTTCCTTTTCTTTTTCTATCGTCTCAAGTATAAAATGCAACACATTTTGAAACGATAGCGATACAGCTACATCTTCTTCTTTTATGGCATAAGCAATTTGTTCGTTCGTCCATCCGATGCGCTCATGACTTGTCAACCGCCAAACAAAAATGTTTGCGTCTTTTTCTTCTACACGGCTGAGTAGCTCATACATTTCTCCATATAACGACCGCGCGATCGTCTGCATATGTTTATGTTGAAAAAGCCATCGCTTTACAAATGATTGAATGCGCTCATCGCGATGTACGGGCTCAAACGACATACGATGAATGATGTTTGTGACCGTTTGAATAAGCAAAGAAAGTCTCTTCCAAAATAAAGAGGCTTCATTCATATATTTCCATCCATTCACGTAAGGAGGAAAGACAAAACGACGAAGTTCCTCTTTTCCACTTAAAGTTGTGCGATATATATGCTCGTCTACTTGTCTAATCCATCCGTTAGCTTCTAATTCGCGCGCCATATGAAGCAAACGAGAACGATCAATCGGCACTGTTCCAAATAGCCGACTAACGTTATACCATTTACTATCTTGCAACGTTTGCGCCGTTTTTTTCCCATTCAGCAAATGATCAATGGCAGCGAGTGACCGCTCACCACGAAAACGATCGATACAAAATAAAACGATGTGTTGTAACATGCAACATTCACTCCATTTTCCCTTTCATTTTACCAGATTAAGCGAAAGGATGTGAGGGAAAACTAAGGACTGATAAGCATTTTCAATGGAGTTTTTTATTGAAAAGTTGTCGGAACACATTTATTATAAAAGTGTGAGGAATACGTTTCCAACGTTTCATACGAAGCGATTGGTTCCATATAATTAAGGAGGGTCATTGTATGCCAAAGTACACAATTGTTGACAAAGAAACATGTATTGCCTGTGGTGCATGTGGAGCAGCTGCACCAGACATTTACGACTACGATGATGAAGGCATTGCGTACGTTACATTAGACGACAACCAAGGCATTGTGGAAGTGCCAGACGTATTAATCGATGATATGATGGATGCGTTTGAAGGCTGTCCAACAGACTCCATCAAAGTCGCGGACGAGCCATTTGATGGCGATCCAAACAAATTTGAGTAAGAGCACCGAAGGGCAAACTTCACATGAAGCTTGCCCTTTTCTTTTGTTCAGTCATTGTCACTACTTGTCCAATCGACTATAATAAAAAAGTATACATAATGAAAAGGAGGAATTTGGCATGGCGTTTGAAAACAAAGTTGTTGAAGCGTTTATTGAAATTCCAACGGGTAGCCAAAACAAATACGAATACGACAAAGAGCGTGGTGTGTTTAAGCTCGATCGCGTCTTGTATTCACCAATGTTTTATCCTGCTGAATACGGTTATTTGGAAAATACACTTGCGTTAGACGGTGATCCACTTGATATTTTAGTGATCGTCACAAATCCAACATTCCCTGGTTGCGTCATCGAAACGCGTGTGCTCGGCTACTTAAACATGGTAGACGGCGGAGAAGAAGATGCAAAATTAATCGGCGTTCCTGTTGATGACCCTCGCTTTGCTGATGTACGCAGCCTTGAAGACCTTCCGCAACATAAGTTAAAAGAAATCGCTCATTTCTTTGAGCGTTACAAAGACTTAGAAGGAAAGAAAACAGAAATTGGCACGTGGGAAGGTCCGGAAGCAGCAGCGAAACTTATTGAAGAATGCATCGCTCGCTACAATGAACAAAATAAATAAATGTCACGTTTGAAGCTGGCTTTTCGCCAGCTTTTTGTCTTTTTTCCGAACATTTATACATAAAAACGCTTTCATTTGTATGACCTTTCCGAAAGTTATTGACACATGTATACGGTTATGTTAAATTATCAGAAATTTAAAAACTTATGATTTGAAAGGAGCGGATATTTGTGGTTCGCATTTTAGTATCTGATGCGATGAGCGAAGAAGGTCTTGCCCCACTTCTTGCTGATCCAACGATTGAAGTCGTACAAAAGAAAGTCACAGAAGTCGAAGATGAGCTTGACACGTTTGATGCGTTGCTCGTTCGTAGCGCAACGAAAGTCACGGAACAACTACTTCAAAACATGCCGAATTTAAAAATTGTTGGGCGTGCTGGAGTCGGTGTCGACAATATCGACGTTGACGCAGCGACACGACATGGTGTTGTCGTCATTAACGCCCCAAATGGCAATACGATTTCTACAGCGGAACATACATTTGCGATGATGGCTTCATTAGTGCGCCGTATTCCACAAGCGCACATTTCGGTTAAATCACGTGAATGGAATCGTTCCGCTTTCGTCGGTGTCGAGTTATTCGGAAAACATTTAGGAATCATTGGCTTTGGGCGCATCGGCTCTGAAGTAGCGAAACGGGCGCACGCGTTCGGTATGCACGTCCATGTGTACGACCCATTTTTGACGAAAGCACGAGCAGAAAAAATTGGTGTCGATGTTTGCACGCTTGATGAATTGCTTGCGCAAGCGGATATCATTACAGTACATACACCGCTCACAAAAGAAACGAAAGGTCTTCTCGGCCCAAAAAACTTAGCAAAAACGAAAAAAGGTGTCTATTTAATTAACTGTGCGCGCGGTGGAATTATCGATGAACAAGCGCTTATTTCGTTTTTAGAAAACGGACACGTGGCAGGCGTCGCTCTCGATGTATTTGAACAAGAGCCGCCAGGAGATCATCCGCTTCTTTCGTTTGATAATGTCATCGTCACCCCGCATCTTGGGGCATCAACGATCGAGGCGCAAGTGAATGTCGCGACACAAGTCGCTGAAGAAGTATTAAAATTTTTACAAGGTAAACCCGTTACGTCGTCTATTAATTTACCAACATTATCAAAAGATGTGTACGAAAAAATTCAAGCGTTTTATACATTAGCTCGCAAAATGGGCATTGTTGCTTCCCAATATATGAGTGAACCTGTACAAGAAATTGCGATTACGTATTCCGGTTCCGTCGCCGATTTAGAAACGACATTTATTACACGTAGCTTGCTCGCTGGATTTTTAAAACCGCGCGTCGCTTCAACAGTCAATGAAGTGAATGCGGCAATGATTGCTAAAGAGCGCGGCATCGCCTTTAGCGAAAAGTTTTCAGCTAATGGTAATGACTATAACAACAGCATTACATTAACGGTATATGGTGAAAACAAAACGTTTACGATGAAAGGAACGCACATCGCCCACTATGGCGATCGCATCGTTCATTTTAACGGCTTTGCGATCGACTTTGCACCAGAAGGGCACCTACTATACATTCAACATCATGACAAACCGGGAATGATCGGAAAAGTCGGAAACATTTTAGGCGACCATCAAGTAAACATCGCAACGATGCAAGTCGGACGCCAAGAAGCGGGCGGAAAAGCGATTATGATGCTTTCGCTCGATAAACCGCTCGATGATGCACTCGTTGAAACACTCGAGAAAGTTGACGATATTGATGTTGTAAAAAGATTGGAAGTATAAAAGGTTCAGCCTCGTGGCTGAACCTTTTTTATCCAAGCGGAACGGCTTTTCTTTGTCCTTTCGAAAACGTCATAATTTCCGTGTAACCGACTGTTTTTGCGAGAGCGATCGCTCGATCATAATCCGCCCCAACATCTTGAGGAACATGTGCATCAGACGATAACACAATCGGAATGCCTTTGTCATAGCACATTTGCAGTAGACGAGGATCAGGGTATAGCTCTCCGACTGGTTTACGCAATCCTGCGGTACTAATTTCTACGCACGTTTTCGAGTTTGCTAGTGCTGTCGTTGCCCGATCGTACTGTTCAAGCAAAAATTCCTCATCTTCTGGCACGTATTTAAAAATTTTTACTAAATCTAAATGACCGATGATATCAAATAAGTTCGATTCAGCTAACGTCACGACTTGATCGAAATATTTTCGGTATGTATCGTATATATCCCGCCGATCCCATTCTTTTCGAAATTCAGCTAAATCAATGCCAAAGTCATCCACCCAATGAATCGAGCCGATGACATAGTCGAAATCATAAGCGCGAATAAATTGCGCCATTTCTTCATGCTTACCTGGCGTGTAGTCCATTTCAATCGACATTTTCACGTCAATTCCGGCATCCCACGCTTCGTGAAATAAACGAACGTAATCAGCCATATCATAATAGCGACGCTCTTCAATCCACGCATTCGATAAAATGTTTTTCGTTTGGTAAAAGTGATACGCATGTTCGGAAATACCGAAATGTTCAATGCCTTTTCGCGCGGCTTCGTCCGTAAATTGCTTCAAATAGTCGAGCGTTAACGTCCCGCGCTCTAAATGATTATGGTAATCTGTTAACATTGTTCTCTCCCCCTCTCTCATATTGTTTTACATTATATAGCACATCTCTCTCTTTTTCTAGTTATTTAATCCAACAAGAAACAATAAATGAATGCACGCGGCCATACCAACAACAACGAGCACTCGTTTCATCATGTCTTCCATCGTCTATTCCCTCCCGTTTGCGATAACCATATATGTTGTATGCAAAAATACGAACGGTTAGAACGATAGAAGGTTACATTTTACAATTGCTTTACAATGGGATAGAAAAGTGTTCCAGCGAGCGATTGCAAGAAATGTTGTTGCGCTTGATCATAGCTAATAAGCACACACGTAGCTGGACCAGCAGAAGCATGTAGCGGAAGGGAACAACGAAGTGGTCGTTCCCCATGCACAAGCTTCCACTCATGCCATATTCCTTTTGAGCCAACTGGAATGATTTCATATACACCATCTAACTGCAACAACGTGCGAAATAACGAAAGCGAAATGATCCGATCTTTTTTTTGTATAACCGCCTCACCAACGAGCGGCTCGCCAATGACCGCCCAACATGCATCCGTCGGTGTAACATTTATCCTTTTTCCTGTTTTGCGCACCGTGCCAACAGCTACAAAACCGACAGCTGATTGCATGAGCGGCATATTTGATTCGCTACTTCCTGTTATAGGGAGCGACAACTGCAATTCTTTCATCGTTTGTTGAACGCCTGCGACAAGTGCATGCCATGCATCGTCGTTCACAAAGTTTTGTAACACGAAAGCTTTTGGTGTTGCCCCTATACTCATCAGTTCCATCCATGCTACTCGCACCCCATAGTACGCAACAACATCGTATGGTACATTTACAACATCATCTTGTTTTAAGCCAATGCCACCTGAACAATCTGTCGCCAAAACAAGTTCGTTTTCTTCATCAAGCGGCACACATAATACGTCACGCATGCCGCTCCCCCCATACCCGTTGTAACGTTTTTGAAACGACAACAGCAATCGCTACATTGACCCCGGTAGCTAGTGCAAGAGAAGGGATGATGGACAGTACAAATGCTGGGCTTATGATCCATACAAAAGGCAACGGTGCAATCAATGCATTACCGATAAAAAAACATACATAACTAGAAATGAACCATCCTCTTCTCATCAACAAGCCAACAACGTATAAAAGAGATGCCATTTCAATAGCCACAAGTATATGAAAAGGCCCAAGCGGAAATCCGCCAAATAAAGCAGATACAATATGCCCCACACTTGCAACGACCGCCGCAGCTGTTGGACCGAGCAAAAACGCAGCGACAACTGCTGGAGCACTATCTAATGCAATACTTCCAATTGTAAAAGGAATTTTTATAAGTGAACCGATGACCGATAAACTAATAAACATAACGAGCAACGTGAAACGCCTCATTATGATTCACCCTTTTTTTCGTTTTTATCCCGAAACACGATCGCACTTCGTTCATATTCTACGTCTTTCACGTGTAAACGAGCATTGACAACGCGTGCAATGGCAAATAAATAGTCTGATAAACGATTCATATATTGTAAGACGACTTCGTTCGTTTGTTGTTGCTTCATTAGCGCAACGACACAACGTTCTGCTCTTCGAGTCACGGTACGTGCCATATGCAATGCTGCTGCTTGCGGCGAACCTCCCGGCAAAATAAAGCGTTCAAGCGGCGGCGCTTGTTGAATATATGCATCGATGCGTTCTTCTAAAAACGTCACCATTTCCGCCTTTACTTTGTATGGTATTTTTTCACCGACAATGGCCAAATCACCGCCACAATCAAAAAGTTCATGTTGAATGCGTTGCAATTCTTCATAAATGTCACGAAACTTCTCATCCTGTAATAACGTCATCGCCCAACCGATGACAGAATTCGCCTCATCAATCGTTCCGTACGCTTCAACACGTACATCGTTTTTATCGACTCGTCCTCCAACTAAACTTGTTTGTCCTTTATCCCCTGTTTTTGTATATAATTTCATGTTCTCCCTCCTATTTGATTCGTTCATTGATTCCACACCATACGTAATCGACACGGTTACATATGCTCGCTAACTGTTGATACGTCCAGCCAACCATATCTCTCCATGCCCGTTCATGCGCATCGATCGGCACGATACCTTGCCCAATATCGCAACCAATCCAAACAACCGTCCGTTCCCCCGCTTGTTCCCATCGCTTCCACGCGCACATATACGATCGAATCGCTTCCTTTTCATCGTCCGTATAAGGAAAAAAATATTCGCGAATCCAATGTTCTATTCCTTCAAGCACAACAACAGATGCGGTTTCATCATGTGGAAGCGGAAACATATTTTCATATGCACAATACCAACTGTATGATGTATGCGCGAATGAATAATGGACATTTACCCATTTTCGCTTCCCTTGAAATGCACCGCCGCTAACGAAATGCATCGCTTTCTCTCCTTCCATCGTTCCTTCGTATTATAAAGCGTTACTCCTTCGCCAAACGGAACGTGCCATTCCCAAAACGGACGGATGTCTGGTGCGTACTTCGATAATATATAACGAATCACACCGCCGTGCGTCACAACGACAACATGTGAAACGGATCGATAAATCGCATCGCTAACCGCTTGTTCAATACGAGCTTCAAACTGAGCAAACGTCTCACCGTTTGGAGGCGCATAGCGAAACGGATCGTCTAACCAACGACGATACGCCTTGGCCGTTTGCAATTGTTCATACGTTTTTCCTTCAAAATCACCAAAATTCAGTTCTCGCCAACGATAAGAACATTCAATGACGTGATTCGGAAACAACAAATGCGCCGTTTGGCGACAACGGAGCAAATCGCTTGTCATGACGATTTCTGGCTTCAGCTCATGCGACACATTTTTCGGCTGAATTACTGGCACATTCGTCCAACCGATATATTGTTTCGCTTCATTTTCTTTCGTTACAAAATGGCGAACATATGTAATAGCCAAATGACGAGCCATAAAAACGTTTCGCCTCCTTCAACAAACGCCCCAAGCACATCGCCTGTAATTCCACCAAATTGCTTCACAGCAAACGCACGCGCGACAACATAAAACAACATAAGCGCAAAAAACAATATGATCGTTTCACGCGATAATAAAACAATGAATGCGTACACCATAACGAAAGGTACATAGCGGTGATCGACATGTTGACGAAATGCGGCTGCCATCCCTGTCTGTTTCGCAAGCGGCGTCGTCAATAAAAGCAACGTCATGCCAAGACGTGAAAGTAACGGAATGCAAAAAAGAGAAAACAACGACACGTGCGCAACGGTCTCAAATAGAAAAACGAAACGGAAGCCAAGTAAAAATAAAATGGAGAGCACCGCAAACGCCCCGACGCGCGAATCGCTCATAATATCAAGACGACGCTGTCGATCGCGATATGAAAAATACGCATCGCTGCAATCCATCCATCCGTCAGCATGCAAACCTCCGGAAAGAAAAATAGAAAAAAACATGAGCAAAAATGATAAGACGAGCACAGATACATGATGAAACATGAACATGTACAAAACAACGAGAACCGCTCCAATCATCGCACCGACGAACGGAAACGACAGAACAGACGCGCGCGCTGTTCGCTCATTCCAGTCCACTTGCATACGGAGCGGAAGCACAGTTAAAAATTGTGCAGCCAACATTACACCACGCCACATGGCCATCTTCCTTTCTTTACAATCGGCAATCCGTAACGCATCAAAATCGCCACATCGCTTAATGTAACAAGATGTTGGTGCAATAAACCGAGACCGTGCATATACATATACGTTCCTCGTTCATTAGGTACACCGTCATAAAACACTTCATTACTTACAATGATTAGTCCTTTAGCTTTGTCACTTAACTGTTTCATTTGTTGAACGATGCGCGGTACTTTTCCATGTACATCCCATATATGATCGCGAAACAACTCATTTGCCCATAAATTCGTCAAGCAATCAAGCAGCACGATATCACGTTTGGAAAACATAGAAATGATGCGATCGAGATCATACGGCTGTTCCCACGTTTGCCACCGATCACGTTTTCGTTGCTTTTGATGATGCGCAATGCGCGCCTCCATTTCTTCATCTGTGCGCATCGCTGTCGCAATATAATGAAGTGAATGTGTTGCTTCCACCATTGTTTTTGCCCATTGTTCTGCAAATGAAGATTTTCCGCTACGCACCCCACCGCTAATAAATACGATCATTTATGCCACCTCCTTAAATAAGAAAGGAGACGATCGTTCTCTTCTTTCGTTCGAATCGCCAAGCGGATATATTTTCCGTCCAGTCCTTGAAAATTAAACGTATGGCGAGCGACGATACCTTGTTGCAACAAAAAAGGAAAAAGCGTCATCGTCTCATCATGCAACATATAAAAATTGACAACAGACGGTGAATAGCGATAACCGAGCTCAGTAAACTGTGAAAATATTCGTTTTCGCTCTGATGCGATATATGTTTTTGTTCGTTCGACAAATGCCTCATCGTTCAATAATTGTTTTCCGATTTGTTGAGCGATCGTGTTCACGCTCCATGGCGGTTGCTTTTCCGTTAACTTTTTTACGACATGCTCATGTGCTAACACATAACCGAGCCGTACACCTGCCAATCGGTACATTTTCGTTAATGACCGTAGCACAATTAAACGATCAAATGTGTGCAAAAAAGAAGAAACGGAATAACCATCGAGCCAAAAATCGTAAAACGCTTCATCGACAATAACATATACCCCTTCATCATGTGCTGCTTTTAATAAAGCATACATCGTTTCTTTCGGCCATATCGTGCCTGTTGGATTGTTCGGATGACAAACGAATAGCGCGTGTAAAGACGGCAAGCTTTCTATCATTTGTTCGATCGGTGGTTGCCAATGTTCATCTAACATAAACGAGTGAACGATACAACCGTAAGCTTCACATGCGCGACGATATTCTGTAAACGTCGGCTCAATGATGCCAATATGTTGACCGGCAAATTGTTCAGCAAGCAAATAAATGCATTGGGCAGCACCATTTCCGATAAATACATGGCTGCGCGCGACACGCTCTCGTTCAGCAATCATCGTTTGAAGCGATTCACTTCGCTCCTCTGGATACTCGCTCATCCAACGTAACCACTGCTGTTCTGCTAGTATATATTCGTACTGCATTGGATTGACATTGACGCTAAAATCAATATATGAGCTCGGCATATTCATTTGCATCGCTTCATATAAACGATGTGGATTAGCCCCATGTGCAGGCAAGCGCAAGCAAACTCCCTCCTATCGTAAAAGCAACGGTCGTGCGTATCATGATTGCCACCGCTCGTTTAATGTGCCGAGCAGTAAGCGGAACAGACGCATCTCCAATCGTTGGCCGGACGGATACGACACCGTAATATGTGTTTACTCCTCCGAGTTGAACATGTAACAACGCAGCCATCGCCGCTTCGCACCATCCGCTATTTGGACTTGGGTGATTGCGCGCATCGCGAAATAATAGTTTCCATGCTCGTTTATTTGCACGATGAACAAACAGCATAACGAACGCTGTTAGTCTAGCAGGAATGTAATTAAGCACATCATCAAATCGAGCCGATGCCCAACCAAATTGAGCATATCGCTCGTTTTTATAGCCGAGCATCGAATCGCACGTATTTACAGCGCGATACAACATCGCTAACGCTCCCCCGCCAATAAAAGCATAAAAAAGAGGGGCAGTTACTCCGTCGCTCGTATTTTCGGCTACTGTTTCCACGCATGCACGTACGATCCCTTCTTGTTGTAACGTTTTTGTATCACGCCC
The DNA here is from genome assembly GCF_013096955.1 of Anoxybacillus sp. EFIL. Taxonomy (NCBI): domain Bacteria; kingdom Bacillati; phylum Bacillota; class Bacilli; order Caryophanales; family Anoxybacillaceae; genus Anoxybacillus; species Anoxybacillus sp. EFIL. Next base: position 201,186 of record NZ_SDLH01000004.1, read on the forward strand.
GACAATCATTCCCACGTTTTTTCGAGCTTCATCAATATCCCCTCTTTCTAACGGATCGAGGACATCGTACGCTGCGTTCGCTAAACTGGTTGGCGCAATCGAAGTAAAAATGATCATTGCTTCAATGAATATGCCGAATATAAATGAAAGTCGGTAGGCGCTAACAATCAGTCCGTAACTTATGATCAACGTCACCGTACAAACGACAAACAGCGTGAATATTCCTTTTCCTTTTCTCCATCTTCCTTTGTTCAAATGACGATCCATGAACGCAATCATTTGCCCAATCCAACAAACAGGATGAAATCGACGAGGATCAGCAAATATGCGATCGAGCAAAAGCGCAAGCCACACCGCCCATATGTGCGTCATCGACTTTCACCCTTTCGCTTTCGGTAGCGATCAATGGCTGTTTGCGTCGCTTCATATACAAGACGAGCGATTTGTTTGCCGATCGATGTAATCGTTCCAGCGTATTCATAATACGTTCCTTGTTGAGACGCAGCGATGACCGTCGAATCTGTCGATGTTCCTGTCGCAATGGTGTGGGTTTGGGGATCGATGACTTGTTTATCGTACAGCGCCTTTGCTTTTGCTTCTGTTGCGGTCATTAACGCTTGCACAAACGCAGCTTCTGATAAGTGTGCATCAATAAAAATAAACGTATTAATCGTGCCCGGAGAAGCGACTACATCTGTACGACGCCACGCCTGTGCACTATCAACCGCATTTCCAACCCCTGCCGTTACGGCAACGAAAAGGCGAACATCTTCATAAACAGACGCAAACGCGACATCATTTACACAAACAGCAGTCATCATCCCAACGGTCCACTGCTCATCAAAACCGTGTTGCCGCAAAAATTGAATCATCTCTTCCTTTGCATCATCACAACGATAATCAAGCGGAACATGCCGATTGACAAACGTTGTTGCCCAGCGCGTTCCACCGCCAACGAGCGCAGAGGAAAGCACTTTAAACGGTTTCGCTGTTTCAATGACGATCATCGTTTCATTTTGCTTGACATGCCATAGCACATCATTCATAGGCTGCTCTAAAAACGGAACGAACGTCACAAGCGGTTTTGGCAACACCGGATGCTCATATCGTTTCATGTTTGTTTCAAATACGGATGCAATCATCGATTCATTTAACAACTCTTTCGGTGTACCGCATGCAACAGCTTTTCCATCTCGCAAAAAAAGAAGGCGATCACAATAGAGCGATGCAATGTTTATATCGTGAAAAATAGCAACGATCGTCAGCTGCGATTGCTTTAATAAATTAAGCAATTTAAATTGTTGCGCCACATCCATATGGTTTGTCGGTTCATCTAAGAGCAATACATGCGGTTGTTGCGCCAGCGCTCGAGCAAGCGCGGCACGCTGACGTTCTCCACCGCTTAACTGCTCTAATAAAGCGTGTTTTTTATGCGCCAATGTCACCGCATGGAGTGAGTCGCTAACAACTTGCTCATCTTCCTTTGTCCATTTCGGAAAAAGAGTTGATTGATAAGGATAGCGACCGAGCTCAACCATTTCTTTCACTGTATATCCAAACGAAACATCTGTATGTTGCGGCAACGTAGCGATCAATTTTGCATATTGTTTCGGCTTATATGTTTCAATATGTTGACCACAAACAAAAATGTCCCCTTGCTGTAAAGCAAGTTCGCGGCTTAACAGTTTTATTAACGTCGTTTTTCCTGACCCGTTCGGACCTAAAATACCGAAAAACTCTCCTTCATATACTGTAAATGAAACATGTCGTAATACTTGTTTTTCACCATATCGATACGAAACATCCTTTACATCAATCATGTTGATCCCGTCTTCCGTCTTAAACTTTTAAACAACAATATCGCGAATAAAGGGGCGCCGATGAGGGCGGTAATGACCCCGATCGGCAACTCTCGCGGTGAAACGATCGTTCGCGCGACGACATCCGCCAATACTAAAAACGTTCCGCCGTATAAAAAGGAGAGCGGCAACAATTTTCGATGGTTCGCCCCGCAAATGAGACGAGTCATATGGGGAATAACGAGCCCGACAAATCCAATCGTTCCTGATACAGCTACCGCCGCTCCTGTAAGCAAGGAAGCGCTAAGTAAAATCGCTAGCTTTTTTTGTAACAAATGTACGCCAATATTGGCAGCGACTCGTTCACCGAATGAAAAGGCGTTTAACTCGCGAATATGTGCAAATAAACCGAGAGAACCGATGATAAAAAACGGAACAAATAAAGACACGTACGACCAGCCGCGCATCGCGACGCTCCCCATGAGCCAGCTAATAACTTGACGCAACTCTTCGCCGCTAAAAGCGACCATAAGCGAAATGAGCGAACCGAAAAACGCATTCATGATAATGCCGATTAAAACAATCGTCTCCATCGCCATATTTCGTTCCGCAAGCCGTGCAAATAATAAAACAAACAATAATGTCACGAGCGCAAATATAATGCTGACGATCGGGAGCGTAAAACGCCCGAGAATCGAAAACTGAAGATGAAAGAAAAAGACAAGCACGGCGCCAACGGCTGCCCCAGACGACACCCCGATGGTATACGGATCAGCAAGAACGTTTTTCAAAAGCCCTTGAAACGCTACCCCTGCAAGTGCTAAAGATGCCCCGATCAGAAAGGCGAGTATGACTCTCGGTAAACGAATCGCAACAATAATTTGCGAAACGGTGGCAGGAACATTTGTCGGCGTATGAAACAACTGATGTAATAGCGTCTCCCATATAGAAGAAAAGGGAATCGATTGTGATCCAATCGATACCCCTAACAACAAAGCAAACGTTGCAATAAGCGATGCGCTCATGTAATTATTTAAAAATGTCTGGATAAACGACTTTGGCAATTTCTTCGACCCCTTCAGCTAAACGTGGTCCCGGACGAGAAACTAAATCAGAATTGACATCGTATACTCGTTTATTTTTAATTGCAGGGACATCTTTCCAAGCTGGGCGAGCGAGCACTTGCTCGACAGCGTTCGGTGTGTAATAACCGTATGTTGTAATAATGACATCTGGATTTAGCGCCACTGCATCTTCTTCTGTAAACATCGGCCATCCTTCTTGATCGCCTGCTGCATTTTTCGCATGAATGATCGTTAACATTTCATCCATAAATGTTCCTTTTCCAGCGGTATAAATTTCAGGTGCAGGAGAAACTTCCACCCAAACGGTTGCTTCTTCCTTTACTTCTTTTGCTTTTTCAGCAATGGCATCAATTTTTTGCTTCATTTGCTGCACAACATCGGCTGCCTCTTTCTCTTTCCCTGTCGCTTTCCCGATCAGTTCAATCGACGCATATACATCATTGAACGATGTGGCGTTTGGCACTACAATAACTGTAATGCCTGCATCTTTTAATTGCTTTAATCCTTCCTCAGAATTGTGAGCGCTTGATGCATGCGCAAGCACAACGTCTGGTTGAAGTGAAATAATTTTTTCAACATTAAACTCCATACCACCAATTTTTTCTTTGTTTTTCACATCTTCTGGATAGTTATCAAAATCGCTTACACCGACAATTTTGTCACCAAGCCCTAACGCGTATGCAATTTCTGTATTGCTCGGAATGAGCGAAACAATTTTTTTCGGTTCTTTTTCAATCGTGACATCGCCAACCGCATCTTTTACCGTAACCGGAAATGCAGCCTCCTCTGTTTTCGCCTCTTGCTTCGTTTCTTTTGCTGGCTCCGCGTTATTGCTGCACGCTGCTAATCCGAGCGTCAATACGAGCGCAAGAAGCCACACATATTGTTTCCACTTCTTCATCGTTTTTCCCCCTTTTATGTATATCAAATAAAAAAGCTCATTCCAAATGGAATGAGCTGGAAACAACAAAAGACAGTAACTTCCCCTTGTCGTTTCGCCGTCTCACTCCCCGAAGACGCGAATGACGGTGCAAAAAGGCAGGTCTACTGACTTATGCGTCATCCTACTTTGAAGCCTTCCCGTACAAATTGTACAGTGGCGATTTTCATTTCGTCAGCATTTACAGTTGCGGGGACAGTTCTGGACTTGCACCAGATTCCCTATTAAGTCTACTAGGTTGCCCGTTCGACACCTTTTTGCAACGAATGTATGTAATTGTCGAACAATTTCTACGTTTCTATCATAGCGAAAAATATCGCTGATGACAATAAAAAATTTCTATTTCAATGGCAATGTAAACGTAAACGTCGTTCCTTCTCCTAGTTTGCTATGGACAGCAATCGTTCCTTTATGCGCTTCAACGATGTTTTTCGCAATCGCAAGACCTAAACCTGTACCTGAGCGACCGCGCGTGCGCGCTTTATCCGCTTTATAAAAACGCTCAAACACAAACGGCAAATCTTCTTCTGCGATACCTGAGCCAGAATCTTGCACAGAGATGCGCACGACTTCTTCCCCCGTATCGACAATGACACGTACTTCGCCACCGTTATCTGTATGACGAAGCGCATTATCAATTAAATTCGTCAACACTTGTTCAATGCGGTCGGGATCGAACGAAACGATGAGCTCATCGTTCATTTCAACAAGCAAACGAACTCCTTTTTCTTTCGCTAACGCTTGAAACTTATGGATGATGCGCTCGATATACGGTCTAAGCGGCACTTGTTCTTCATGGAGCGTTAAATGCCCTGCTTCCATGCGCGCTAAATCAAGCAAATCGTTCACAAGGCGACCCATGCGCAACGATTCGTCATAAATGACTTTTGCCAATTCTTTTTTCTCTTCATCTGTCGCGGCAATATCATCGACAATCGCTTCGCTATACCCTTGCAACATCGCAATCGGTGTGCGCAACTCATGCGAGACGTTTGCGATAAAGTCTTTGCGCAACTTATCAAGCCGTCGTTCCTCCGTCATATCGCGAAGCACCGCAACGGCTCCTCGAATGACCTTGCCGTTGTATAACGGCGTCATAACAATGACCCAATTGCGACCTTGTAAAGCCATTTCTATCGCTTGTTCTTTTTCCTCCACTACCGCTTTCGTAAACAATTCATTCACTTCGGGAGGAAGTGGCAATAAATTATCGCTTTGCCCTTGCTCGTAATACCACGCTTGTAAAAATCGGTCAGCTGGTGGATTTGTAATGAGCACTTCACCGTTTCGATTAAATGTAATGACACCATCGGCCATGCTACTTAAAATGCTTGCTAACTGCTCCTTTTCTTGATTTAACGCATTAATATGAAACTGCAACTGCCGTCCCATTTGATTAAAAGCCATCGCCAGTTCTCCGATTTCATCATGAGTGACGATCGGCACTTTTGAATCAAATTTTCCACGCGCAATTTCGAATGCTACTTGCCTCATTTTTCGAAGCGGCGCTGTAATGCGTGTAGATAAGAAAAAGGCGAACACGGTCGTTAACACAATGGCGATAAACGCCGCAAGAAAAATAAATTTTGTCGTCTGTCTTGTCGTTTCTTCGACCGCTTTTAACGACTGGTATACAAATACCGCGCCATTTCCATCCGATGTATGAAGCGGAACACCGACAATAAATAGTTCATTATATTCGTCGTTTCGCATCGTTTGATTTGGCATAAGCGTCCGTTTCACTACTTTTTCGCCATCAAATACGCGCCCTAACTGTTGATCTTGCTGAATGAACGATAGTGGCAAATCAGGAAGTTTTTCATTTGGTGAATACCAATAATGACGATCATCGATAATGATCATTAACTTTGACACATCATCCACCATCGTCCACGCAATCGAGCGCGCAAACGGCTCGTCATGTTCCGCGACGACCCGAGCCACTTTTGTCGCTTGTTGGGTAAGCTGATCACTTGTTTTTTCCAAATAATATTTTTCAAAAAAACCGAGCAATAAGACGGTTAAGATAAAAAGGACGAAAGCAACAAGCAACAAAATCGTCAGCCATAGTTTGCCGACTACACTACGCCATAACGCCATCATTCATTCACGACCTCAAATTTATACCCGACACCCCAAACGGTGACGATCATTCTCGCTGCAGCTGGCGACACTTTATTTAGTTTTTCACGCAATCGCTTGACGTGTGTATCCACTGTGCGCAAGTCACCGAAAAATTCGTAATGCCATACTTCTTTTAGCAACTGTTCACGGTCAAACACTTTATCTGGCGATTTCGCTAAAAAGTGAAGCAACTCATATTCTTTCGGAGTTAAACTGACTTCATGTCCGTCCGCGGTCACACGATGTGCATCATGATCAATTGTTAAATGTGGGAAAACAAGCACATCCCGTGCTGTCGTATCCGTCGGTACGTAGGAAGCGTTGGCTGTGCGACGAAGCAATGCTTTCACACGAAGCACGACTTCACGCGGGCTGAACGGTTTTACAATATAATCGTCTGTTCCTGCTTCAAACCCTTGCACGCGGTTCGCTTCCTCTCCTTTTGCTGTCAACATAATGACAGGCGTTGCTTTTTTCTCACGCAACTGTTTACATACTTCAATCCCATCTTTTCCTGGTAACATGAGATCAAGCAAAATTAAATCATAATCATTTTCAAGTGCTAACGCTAGCGCTTCTTCGCCGTTTTCCGCCTCATCAATGACATATTGTTCACGTTCTAAATACATGCGAAGCAAGCGGCGAATTCGTTCTTCATCATCCACAACTAAAATTTTAATTTCCTTCTCCATGATGTCATACCTCCTCCTTTTCTATTGTACAAAACCGCCAAACTTTTTTCTACTTCTCATAAAGAAAAGCGTAAAGCGCCCCCATTTCGCCTAAAGGCAGCCCGCGTCCTGCGGGCAACGGCGAAATGTCGCCATCCTTGGCTCCGCGAAGAGCGCACAAGCCCCACCGAGGAGAGCTCGCACCAAGCGATCGCTTGGTTCTGCGTGGGTAACATCATTGAAGTATTTCAGTGTGTCGCCGCCGCAGTGTGGGGCGGAGCGACTCGAGCCGATGGCGCTTGGAGCTAGACATCAACTCAAAATTTTATGCTTTCTTATCTTTAAAAAAACGCCTTCGCAATGAAGGCGTTTTTAAGATCCAGCATATGAGTGTAAGCCAGCAATGACTAAGTTTACCGCCACTAAGTTAAACATAATGATCGCAAAACCAATAACCGCAAGCCATGCGGAACGTTCACCATGCCATCCTTTCGATAGTCGCAAATGTAAAAAGGCAGCATAAAACAACCACGTAATGAGCGCCCATACTTCTTTCGGATCCCAACCCCAAAAGCGCGTCCATGCAATTTGTGCCCAAATCATCGCAAAAATAAGCGCACCGAGCGTAAATACTGGAAAGCCGATCGCTACGGAACGATAGCCAATTTCATCAACTAAATCTAAATTGACGTTTTTTACAAGCGGTTGTAACGCGGCTGCGATACGTTTCCGTAAAAGCAGGCGAAGCAAGCCATATAACGCAAGGCCAGAAAACAAAGACCAAATGACCGTATTTAATTTCCGCGCGTTAATGATCGCTGGCATGTCCACAAGCGGCTTCATGCGTTCTTCCGTTTTTAGCACTCCTTCATGCGGACCAACAAGCGCAGGCATATGGTATACCATTTCATCTTGCTTGCCATTTTTATCGATCCACTCAAACGTTGCTTCATAACCAGCAACGCGAAACGATGTTGTGACGATGACAAAACCAAGCGTACTAATTAAGAAAAATAATACAAATTCAAGCCAAAACGTTCGCTTACTCGGTTTCGATTGATCGACAACGCGAATTAAATAAATAAGTCCCGCGGCAAAACTAATCGCTAAAATCGCTTCTCCAGCTGCTGCTGTAATGACATGAATATGCAACCAGTGACTTTGTAAAGCTGGAATGAGCGGTGAAATTTCCCGCGGAAACATGCTCGCATAAGCGATAACTAAAATGGCAATCGGTAAAGTAAATAAGCCGAGCAAGCTCGTTTTGTAAATAAAATAAATGACGATAAACGCCCCGACAATCATCATGCCAAAAAATGTTGTAAACTCAAACAAATTGCTGACAGGTGCATGCCCAGCGGCAATCCAGCGCGTAATAAAATAACCGAGTTGAGCAATGAATCCAACGATCGTCACAAAAATCCCAATCGTTGCCCAACGGTCCACTCCTTCTTTCTTTTTGACTCGAATCGCGCCACCAAAGAAAAGCGTTGCAACTAAATAAAGAACAAATGCCACATATAGTAACGTGCTACTTAGCTGAACCACGATGTTCCCCCCTTATGACCGCTTGTCCGCTTGATCGATTGGCATGACAAACGGCGTATCTTTAAATATGCCTTCAAGCTCTTTTTTCAGTCCAAACCAGTTTTTATTCGCATGTGCGGCAACGAGCACTTCGTCGTTCATCCGTCGAATCCATACGCGACGATGGTTCCAATACATCCCTTGAATAAGGCCGATCATAAAAATCGCGCCACCAACGCCTAAAATCCAAAGTGTAAAATCACGACGAACCGTTAATGCCGATACGTTTCGTGTTTCAATATTCGCAAATGCCATCTTATATTTGTTATTACCAAGCGGCTCAATTGTTTGACGAATGGCTGTGAAACTCACTTCGCCTTTCGGACGATCTGGTGCAAACATTTTAAATACGAACGCTGGATTGTTCGGTACTTTCGAGCGCGTATTCGGATTGCCGTTTTCATCAAAATAAAAATCTGGAAAATAGCTTAATAGTTGTACTTTATATCCGTTACCAAGATCATATTCTTTTTCTGGTTGAATTAAATCAACTGTAATTGTGCCAAACGATTTGTTCGTTTCCTTATCGGTGAAATGAAACGACATACTTTTTAACTCATCTAGCTTAAAATCAACTTGGTATAATGCGTAATGATCATGTTTTAACGGTTCATTAACCCGAATTGAAAAACTTTTTATTTTTTTTAATTTCGGCTCTTCGCCCGCAACGACTGGACCAACACGTTCGTATAATACGACGTCGGTTTGATAGTTTTTCGCCATCATTCCGCTACCGACGCGATCAATCGCTGCTTGAAACGCTTCTTTCTCTTTTTCTTTCTCATATACTTCAAAAATAAACTTTTTATTTTCTAAAAAATATTTTCCGTTCGTTCCCGGAATTTCTTTTATTTCTCCTTCACGAATCCACATGCTTTCGTCGACATACATGCCCGGAACGAAACGAAGCATCGCACCGATTAAAAAAATGATAAGCCCAATATGATTCACATACGGTCCCCAACGAGAAAATCGCCCTTTTTCAGCTAAAATATTTCCGTTTTCTTCTCGAACGCGATAGCCACGCTTTGTTAGCTTGTCGACGACGTTTCGAAATGCCGTTTCATCATGTTTTACTTTCGCGCGACTAAATAGACGTTGTCTTTGTAAAAATTGCTCGTTGCGCGTCACTCGTTGATTGTTTAACGCACGATATAGCGGTACAACACGGTCTAAACTACAAATGACAAGCGATACGCCAATGAGTGCAATAAGCAACATGTACCACCAAGAACTATACAAGTCATGAAAGCCAAGCGCATAGTACCATTTTCCAAGCAAACCGTACTGCTGCTCATAATATTCCGCTGGTGATACGGTTGGCGGAATGTACATTTGTTGCGGATAAATCGTACCGATCGCGGAAGCAATGAGCGTAATGACAATGAGCCAAACCCCAACTTTGACAGATGAAAAAAAGTTCCAAATTTTATCAATGATCGTTTTATTGTACGTTTGTGAACGGCGCGCGCTCCCTTCATAGCGCATATCTAACAACGCTGGCACTTCTTCGAGCGGCTTACCACACGCTTCACAAAGCACTGTTCCGATCGGGTTGACATGCCCGCATTCACATTTTACTTGTTCCATGTTGAAAACCCCTTACGGCTTAATTCGTTCCATATATTTTTTTACATCTTCTTCTGTCATCGTTCCTGTAATAATGTCCACAATTTTTCCGTCTTTGTCGATTAAAAATGTCGTTGGCAGCGGATTAATATCGTACGCATTCATCACTTGATCTTGTTGATCAATGACAACTGGGAACGTAAGCTGAAAGCGATCAACGAATGTTTGTACCGTCACTTTCGCTTCCCCAACGTTAACAGCAATCACTTCTACCCCTTCATTTTTATATACGTTGTATTGACTATTGATGTGTGGCATCTCTTTTTCACACGGTTTACACCACGTTCCCCAAAAGTTTAAAAAGACACCTTTGCCACGGTAATCGGATAGTTGAATTTTGTTGCCATTTAAATCAGTAAGTACGAAATCTGGTGCTGAATCTCCCACTTGAATCGCTTTTTTCTCGACAAAAACGTTCGAATAAATCGTATAGCCGATCGCTGCAAGCATGATGGCTAAAATGACTGTTCGAAGCCAAAATCGCTTTTCTTTCATCGCCAACTCTCCTAATAAACCGTTTTCATCAACCTCATTATACAAGTTACCACTATATAAATAATGAAAATTATTTGAACAAACTGTGACAAAATTATGATACATACGGTGAACCAGCTAACGCAAGAGCGCGTAATTGCTTCACTTCATGTGGTGACAATTCGCGGTAATCTCCAGGATTTAAGCCTTTTAAATCTAAAAAGGCGTAACGTTCCCGCTTTAACTTTAAAACAGGGTGACCAATCGCTTCAAACATGCGACGCACTTGACGATTGCGTCCTTCATGAATGCGCAGCTCAACAATGGCCGTCTGTTTTCGCTTATCAATTGATAATACTTTTGCTTTCGCTGGTGCTGTTACACCGTCTTCTAACATGACACCTTTTTCAAGCTGTTTCATTTTTTCACGCGCTGGAATGCCTTTTACTTTTGCGATGTACACTTTTTCAATTTCATAGCGCGGATGCATCAATATATTCGCAAACTCCCCGTCATTTGTTAACAACAACAACCCTGACGTATCGTAATCTAACCGCCCGATCGGATAAATGCGCTTGTTTACATGTTTGAAAAAGTCGGTCACTACTTTTCTTCCCTTTTCGTCTTTTACGCTAGAAATGACACCGCGCGGCTTGTACAACAAATAATATACCGGCTCTTCGCGCTCAAGCGGAATGCCATCTACTTCAATGCGATCTTGTGGACTAACTTTCACTCCAAGCTCTGTGACAACTTTTCCATTTACTTTCACTTTTCCTTCGACGATCAATTGCTCTGCCTTTCTTCGCGATGCTACACCTGCATGAGCAATGACTTTTTGTAATCGTTCCATTTCATTCACCTCACTATATAGTTTTACCACATTCGGTACAGGAGTTCAAAAATAAGAAAGGAGAAAATCGCACAGAACGCGACTTTCTCCTAGCCTCTCTTGTATGAGGGAAAAGAAAGAATAATAAAAGAGAGAAACAACAACCAAACGATCTTCACTTGAAAAAACACATATACAATCAAAAGTAAAACAAGACCAAACAAATAGAAAACAATTATTTTCCTTTTCATTGATCCAGCCATTTTATTTGCGATCATGTAATATAGCCATGAAATAAATAGATGAAACACATATAAAATCAAAAACATAGCTGTAAAAACAACAATATTTGACGGACTACTCAATTCGTTGGAAAAAAGAGAATGTTCAATCATCAGAAGCAAAAAGCTATATACAAAACTTAAAAGAAGAGATAAAACTGTGATATTTAGGACAAATTTCCTTTTCACTTTATTTCCTCACCTTTTAAAGTGATACAATACTTATTATAAAGTTTTCCACCTATATTTACAACATTTCCTCTTTATTCCCCGAACATCCATAGTACGATAAAAAACGATACAACAAAGCTAATGAGGTCCGCAAGCAAGCCGACTTTCAGCGCATCACCCATTTTGCGAATGCCGACCGCACCGAAGTAGACGGTAAGTACATATAACGTCGTTTCTGTGCTTCCTTGGATCGTAGAAGCTAACCGACCGATAAATGAATCGGGTCCATATGTGGCGATTAAGTCGGTCACGATGCCAAGCGATGCCGTTCCTGAAATTGGACGAATGAGCGCAAGCGGCACGACTTCGGGCGGCAATCCGAGCGAGACGATGAACGGCTTCATATACGAAATAAAAAAATCAAGTGCACCGGAAGCGCGAAAAACGGAGACAGCTACAAGCATGCCTACTAAATATGGAATAAGGGAAAAAGCAATTTGAATTCCCTCTTTTCCCCCTTCGACAAACGCTTCATACGTTGGAACGCGCTTGTACGTCCCATGCAGTAAAATACAAGCGATGACCATTGGAATAAGCCAAAGCGACAAAAATTGAATGACGTACATTACATTCCTCCTTTTTTACGCCTCCGTATGTAAAATGCGCGGTCGATCATGATCGCTGATATCGTGGCAATGAGTGATGCAACAAACGTTGTGCCAATAATTTCTCCTGGTGAAGCAGAGTGGTATGTCATCCGAATCGATATGACGGTTGCAGGAATAAGCGTAACGCTTGCGGTATTTAAAGCGACAAACGTAATCATCGAGCGGCTCGGTTCGTCTTTTTGACCGTTTAGTTTCTTCAATTGCTCCATTGCTTTAATGCCGAGCGGCGTCGCCGCATTTCCAAGACCGAACATGTTTGCGACCATATTTGATAATATATACCCAAGAGCCGGATGGTCGGACGGCACTTCCGGGAAAATTTTTTTCGCTATTGGACGGAACAAATGAGCAAAAAAAGAAAGCAATCCAGATTGCTCGGCGATTTTCATTAAACCGAGCCAAAAAACGAGCACGCTAATTAAACCAATGCTAATCGTTACTGCTTCTTTCGCCCCTTGAAACATCGCCTCGTTGACGTCTTTCATCGTCCCGTTTATGCCTGCAAACACAAGCCCAATAAGCAAAAGCGCCACCCAAATGAGATTAACCATCGCGCCCCACCCCTAACAACCAGTCAAAAAAAGAACGTGTTTTCTTTTGTTGCTTATAAAAAATAGGTGTTTCATCGACTTTTTCGTTGCCGATATACAGTTCCGCTTTCCCGACAATCGATGGCACGCCTGTCTCTTTCCATCGTTCTTGTGGACGAAGTAATTTTCGCTTTAAATGAATGAGTGCTTCTTCTTTTTTTGTGACCGGATATATAAAATCGCGTACAACAAATAGATGTTTGTCATAAAACGGATCTCCAATCTGTTCTACAATCTCGTCCGCTTTTACCGTCACAAGTTCATAGTGCGCAAAGCCGTGTTCATACATGGCCATATGATCGTTCCAATCATCGCCTGCGTCAATCGTCACCGCAATGAGATCAAGCCCATCTTTTGATGCCGTTGTCACTAATGTACGTTTCGCTCGCTTCGTATATCCTGTTTTCCCCCCGGTACAATATTTATACAAATGCGTTAATAGCTTATTTTTATTGCGCCAAACGCGGTCCCAATCTTCCGTTGGATTTGGTGCTCGGTACAATTTCGTTCCCGATACTTCGCGAAATTGCTCATTTTGCATCGCATATCGCATAAGTAACGCCATATCGTACGCAGTCGAATAATGATTTTCTGCATCATCTAACCCGTGTGGATTCACAAATTCTGTATTTGTCATGCCGATTTCTGCTGCTTTTTTGTTCATTAAAAAAACGAAGCCTTCGACGCTACCGCCAACATGCTCAGCGATCGCCACCGCTGCATCGTTTCCAGAACGAAGCATAAGCCCATATACTAAATGTTTGAGCGCAATTTTTTCGCCCGGCTTTAAATAAATCGAAGATCCTTCTGTCCGAACCGCCCGTTCACTTACCGTCACAAGCTCTTCCCATTTTCCTGATTCAATCGCTAAAATGGCCGTCATAATTTTTGTAATGCTCGCAATACGTCGTTTTGTATGCGCATCTTTTTCAAATAACACGCGCCCTGTCGTCTGTTCCATTAAAATCGCGCTTTTCGCACTCACCGACATCGCCTTCGCTTCATTCGGAAAAAGCGAACAAAAAAAACAAAGCACGATCATCCATACAAACCATTGCCGTCGCATACACCCTCATCCCTTTGTCCGTTTTGTACAAGTGTATGCGCTAGTCAACGATGTATGACAAAAAGACCGCTACATGACGCGGCCTTTTGCTTTTATGAATCGCTGTTGCACATCGTCCCAATTGACGACGTTCCACCATTGTTGAACGTACGTTGCGCGATCGTTTTTATATTGCAAATAATACGCATGCTCCCACACATCTAACACAAGGAGCGGAACAGTCGTCCATTGCGTCCCGTTTTGATGTTTTTCCGCTTGCAAGATGTCTAGCCGTTCAGCAAACGGTGACCAAACAAGAAGCGCCCATCCGCTTCCTTCCACTTGCTTCGCCGCTTCGGTAAAATGTCGTTGAAACGCTTCAAAGCTCCCAAAATCGCGCACAATTTGTTGAAGCAACGCCCCCGTTGGACGTCCGCCTCCACGCGGTTTCATATTGTTCCAAAAAATTGTGTGCAAATAATGTCCCGAACCATGAAACGCAGCTTCCCTCTCCCAATGTTTTAATAACGCATAGTCATTTTTTTCACGCGCTTGTTGCATCATTTTTTCAGCGCGATTCAAACCGTCCACATAGCTTTGATGATGTTTTTCATGGTGCAATCGCATAATCTCTTCAGCGATATACGGCTCGAGGGCATTGTACGCATAAGGCAGCTGAGGTAACGTATGCCCTCCAATCGGTACGCGCTTCCGTTGTATTTGTTCATATATGTTTGTCACTTGTTCATGAATGCGCACGACATCTCCACGCTCTAGCTCCACGTTTAGACGTTCCACCGTTTCTGCATCAACATATGGCTTTACTCTCTCAAGCCACGCTTGCACGTTATGAATATATTGTTGCATATACACACCTCCTCCGGCATCATATGCAACAAAAAAAGAAGCTGACACACGCAGCTTCCTATTGCGATTGGATCATTTTTGTTCGGTAGTCTGTTTCATAAAATTCGAGTTCTTCTCGCATCGTTTGAAAATCAGCTTCAATCGCATGAAGCAATTGTTGTAACGATGGAGGAGCAGGTTGTCTCAATTTAATCGAATGTCTTCCTGTATACGCTGAGCGGCTATCTTCATACCATAAATCGCGCTTTGGGGTAAAAAATTCTGCCACACATGAATGATAAATTTTATATAATGCTTGTTCGGCGGCTGCTTTCCGAAACGGCTCTTCTTGAAGCACAATGCGGCACGCATCGACACCTTCTTCACCATATACAGCTAAACGGCGCAAATCCGCAAGCACTCCTTCATAATAACGACGGTCGCCTGCGCATTCTTCTTGCATTTGTTCAATCGTCGTTTCATTTAAATAGCGAGCAATTTGTTCTACAATGCGGCTTAACAACTGCTCCACTTGCTTCGTTTGGTTAAGAACAACAGTATTCCCCATATGCAAGCCTCCTTTACGGTTGCGAAATAAATAAAAGCGGTGATTTAACCGTATACGATTGTTTTTTGGCAAGCGCCTCAAATACTTCTGGTAATTTCGCTAAATCGATGGATGAAAAGTAACGTCGAAGCTCTTCTTCCTCACTAATATATACACGTTTTCGTGCCCGAAGTGATGGATCCACGAGCAAACAGACGAGCGCAACAATGTCTTTAAAATATACGTCTTTCCCACCCGCTTGAAATACAGGATCTTGTTCATACGGTGTCCATTGTGAAAAACGCTCATCGAAATAACGAACATATAGTACGTGCAATGTACGTTCTACTCCATCATCGTCAACAAACGTCACTTCCGAACGATTGAAAAAATCTTCTGACGTATTCGGCTGTGCTTTTTGTAATTCATATCCATGACACGAAATAATTTTCACAAACGATGCACCGTTACGCAAAACTTACAAAACTCTACAAGAACCTTGCAGACATTTCTGTTTGCTTCCTTGTTCATCGTGTCCGATTTTGCCGAAGCTACTCTCGTTTGTTTGACACTCCGAAGGCTTGAATTCCCGTGTAACTCACGGTACAAACAGTTATTTATGCAGGATATGTCGAGAGGTTGATGCTTGCATTTAAATCCCTGTCTATTTCAAGACCGCAGTTATCACATCGAAATATCCGTTCGTATAGTTTAAGTGTTTTTTTCAAATATCCGCATGAATGACATGTTTTCGATGATGGATACCACCAATCCGCTTCTACAAACTCGATTCCGTACCATTCACATTTGTGTTTGATTTTTTTCTTAAAAGTATATAGACGTTGTTGTTGAATAGCATTCGATAGATGGCGGTTTTTCATCATCCCACGAATATTTAAATGCTCCATGATGATTCGAGAAGGCTTGGTTCTCACCAACTCGTTCACCACTTTATTCTCATAATCCATGCGTTTATGTTCTAACCGAATTCGTATCTTCTGCATCTGCCTTTCGAGTTTTGTAATGTTGCGTGTTTTGACGTAACGGACTACACCTCCTTTTTCTTGAACTTTGTTCATTTCGTACTTCCTTGAGCATTTACGTTGCAACCGACGCAAACGCTTTTCTAGTTTTTTGATTTCTTTCGTTTTATTTATGCTTGGGAATACCCGACCGTCTGAACAAACGGCTAGATTTTGTACTCCCACATCAATTCCTAGTGTATGGCTGTGTAATGCGACAGATGGTTTTGGAACGTCATATCCTACGGATACATACCAGTGAACACCGTCAAACGTGATACGAGGGTTGTAATACTTTGTATTCGTTGGAATTTTTCCTCGTTCGGATAGACGTACCCATCCGACTTTTTCGATATACATATGCGTATCACTAAATTTGATTTTTTCTGTGTCTTGGTAGAAAGATGGCTTGCTTCTCTTTTTGCTTTTGAATCTTGGTTTTTTTGTTTTCCCTTTGAAAAAGTCTTTGTATGCTTTGCACGCATCTTTAATCGCTTGTTTGGTGATGTTATTAGAATAATCATATAACCATTTATAATTAGAGTCGTTTTGTTTTAAGGTGGTGAGCTTTTTTCGTAAATCTCCGTCTTTGATGAATTTACCACCGTTTTTGTAGTTGTTTTCTTGTTGTTCAAGCGTCCAATTGTACGCCCAACGAGCCACACCTGCGGATCCAAATAATTTTGTTCGCTGCTTGTTGTTCGGCTCTAACCTAACTTTGATCGACCGAATCATCTTCAAGCCACTCCTTTATCATTTTCTTGGCTCGGTTGGTTCTTTTTCCTTGAAGTTTACAGCTAAAAATGGAGATCATTTGCACTAAATCTTCGACAAGCTCTTGTTCTTCTGTTTTTTCTGTATGGTCGATGATTTCAATATCTACCTCATAACGTTTACAAATCTGTTCAATCAGTTCAAATCCGAAACGAACCAAACGGTCTTTATACAAAACAACAATTTTTTCTACCTCACCATTACAAACCATGTCGATTAATCGAGTTAATCCTTTTTTCGTGTAGTTGATTCCACTTCCAATATCCTCAATAATTTCAAACGAATAGCCTTTCGCAATCATATATGTGCGTACGGCTTCGACTTGACGCTCCAAATCATCTTTTTGTTTTTTACTTGATACTCGACAATAGCCAATGACTTTTTTAGGGACAATCGCTTTTTTGACCCCAAGCACTTGATGAAGCTGTTGCTCGGAATAATATCTAAATCCTGATGGCGCAACATAAGCAGGTTTTAAAACGTCATTTTTATCCCAATTTCTTAAAGTTTGCTGACTTTTTCCGATAAGTTTTGCAAATTCGCCAATACTGTAATATTTCATAACAATCACCTCTCTACACAAATAAAACCATAAAATTTGTTATTTATGTAGAGATTTTTATAAAAAATTATAGAAATTACTTAACTGCTTCAACCCCCTTTTTCAACAACGAAGCTACATTTATTTTACCATAAATTACGAATCGTGCGAAAAATTTTATCATTTTTAAAGAAAAGAAAACAGGCGCATAAAAGCACCTGTTTATATTATTATCCGTCAAAGTTCTAGTTATCGTTTTCTCTCTTTTTTTACACATAGCGTTTCTTTTAGCATTGAGCAATATCTCTCAATCTCATTTTCGTTAATTTCATAAACATGGTACCCATTTTCTTTCTGTTCCTTGATCAGATTAGATTGTTTTAACAGATTTAAATGTCGTGAAACAGTAGCAACAGTAATATTCAAATTATTCGCCATATCCTGTAACTTTATTTTTTCTTCATTCGCAATAAATGACAGCAACTTCATACGAACGATTTCAGACAGTGATTTGGAAATATCAGAGATATACTGAATCTGTCCTTCATCACATTTCATATTCATCGGATACCCACTGAAAGAAAGCTCTTTTTCATTCATATAATGTTTGATATCATAAACAATATGCAATTCCCCAAGTCCCCAAATCAAAATAAATTTTGGTGACACAAAATACGACGGATACAATTTAATTAACTTCGTTTCTCTCGTTGGAAACTGTTCTGGAATCGGGTAATCGTATAATAACTTTCGAACTACTTTTTCAATACTAGATGTTTTAAGTTCCGCTTTCAATCGCTCACTCGCTTGCTCCCACAGAGGGGATAGAACAGGTTCAACATGAACATAACATTGTTGATAAAACTGCCTCCAAAGATAAACCAGCTCATTCCAATACTGTTCATAGTTCTGTGCAAACTCAAACTGCTCAACATTGATTAATCCCCCTAAAGACACAATTTTCGAGCGAATTTCATCTGAAGGAGGAGATGTTTGTGTTAGGTAATTTTTAATCTCATCTACAGACAAGTAACGGCCGAATAAATAATACAAAAACTCATATCGGGACATGCGATCGACATATGTCATGAGTTGAGAAAACGTATGGGGGGCAGGTAAATCGACCAAAAATTCCGCCAACTGCGCCCCATACTCATACCTACCGTAAAATTTTTTCAGTAACAATTCATGTTTTTGAAAAAACTCTTCAAAGCGAGCAATAGGGAAATGATGTTCACTATCCATTTTTCCTAATGAAACATAACACTTTCTTAAACATGCCATCATTTCGAATAAAGGAGAAATAGAAATTTCTACTTTACAATGATGATTCACTTCTTCTACTGTGTATACAGCCATTGCATGCACATCCCATACTTTCTGTTTTTAATCACAAACAATTTCATACTTCAACTGTTCAATAAAATTGTCGCATAGTCGCTGACTTTCTTCAACCGTCTCGGAACAAACAATCACATGTCCAGATCGTGTATAAGAATCGACCGCCTTCTTTATATAATCCCCTACTTGATAATACATAGCCCAATTTTGGATATATTCTTGGTTAACTACAGTCTCAAGAGAAATTTGTTGTAAAACACCTTCTGGAAACATAAAAAACTTCACAAGACTTGCTTTTTTATAAATCGGTTTTACATCGCATGGCATTTGATCTATATAAGATAAAATGCCTAACTCGTACTGGTTCAGACCTGACGCTAATTGATGTAAATAAGGGATAAAATCTCCCCCCGGTCTCGTATGCATTTCAATCACCACTGGTCTATCTTCTTCTACATCCCATTTGATCTCAATATGCCCCGGTCCATATTGGACGTTCAACAAATGCAACGCTTTCATCGCCACTTGCTCGACTTGTCTGATCTTCTGTTGTTCCAGTCTCGCCGGAACAATATGCCCAGTCTCGATAAAGTGAGGTTTGCCAGTTGTTTGTTTTTCTGTTATTCCTAAAATAAAATGCGTTCCTCTCGAGGACACTGTCTCCACACTATATTCCGGACCTTTAATATATGGCTCCAAGATCCACTCGTGAGAAGAATTTTGATGTCTCTTTAACCATTTTTCCCACTCCTGTTGATTGGGAATATAATCGACCTCTTTGCTTCCAAATCCGTCAAGCGGTTTGATGATGGCCGGTCTTGAATATGGAAACTGTTTAGAGAGAACAGATACCTTGCCGCTCACAACGTCTAGTCGCAATTCTGGATCCTTTCGCAAAATCTGGCGCATCAATCTTTTATTTCTCGTATTCACCACTGTTTCAAGTGAATTCGTCGGCAATTGCAACCTTTCACTAATATAAGCAGCTGTCTCTAACCCTAATTCTGTAAAGCTTACGATGAGCTCCACTGGTTGATATAAACTCTTAATCTTCTCAACAGCATAAAACACCTCTGTTTTCTCCGCAATGTCACGAACATAAAATACAGCTTCAGCCAGTCGAGCTATTTCCTTATCAATGCTTGAGTAATGATCGGCGACAATAATAGGTTTTAGTCCGCATTGAAATGCTGCTTCCGCTCCGTAACGGCTTGCCCCTAAAATGATGATGTATTTATCCATGTATAACACTCCATTCTAATCGATCCATTGCCTGTTGTATCGAGGTGATTGCGTTTTCCATGCTATCGCCCTCTGCTATGACAAATCCTATCCTTTGGTAACTGCTTTTGATTTCATTGGCCTTAAACGACAACTTCCCTATACTTATTCTTTTTACTCCCGCTACTTTTTGTGCTTCCTCCGTCCCCCTAACCGTTTGATATATCCCCTGTTCAACAGGCAGGATAAACTTAATGGCAGCATAACGTTGTCTAGTGATCGTTATTTTTTCATATGTCCCGATTGATTGTAAAACAACATGCCTAACCATATCCACCCCTGTAGAAAACTCCACCAATTCAGGTATGCAGTCACCAGCTAGTCTAGGATTGACTTCAACCAAATATAGGTTGTTTCCGCGAACAAAAAATTCTATATGAGCCGCTCCATAGTTTAATCCCAATAGATCTAGCAGTTTTTTGCATCTTTCTTCTAAATCGGAAAAAGGATTTAGTTTCGGACCTGTTACATGTCCACATTCAACGGCATGAGAACCATACGTTTCTTTTTTCGTAACGGATATTAATTTCCATCCATCAACCGTATATAACATCTCAGCTGAAAATTCTTGTCCCTCAATCCATTCTTCAATCAGCCACGTCCTTGCCAGATCATATCCGCGCTCATTACGCTGTCTTTGCCATTCGTAGCGCAGGGACAGTTCTAAATCATGCCGATTTTGACAGATCGTCACGCCATTACTTCCGCTATCATCTACAGGTTTGATAACACAGGGAAACGAGATCTCCAAATTTATGATTTCATCAGGATGATGGATGATATGAAAAGCAGGTTGCAAAAACTCTCTAAAACGTTGGGTTTCTAGATAAGTTCTCGTTATATGTTTATAACGAGCCCTTTTCAATGCTTCGATATTATGCCCGTTCAGTTTCAAATAACTCGCTAATTCAGCAACTGGAATCAAGTGATAGTCATCAAAAGCAAGGATTCCGGCAAATTTCACCTCAGAGCGTACCAGTTCTTCCTTCATTCGCTCCGTATCATACGTATCGATAATAACGACTTGATCAGCAAAATTCAGCGGATGGTCATCTGTCATGGACTTATATTGTTCTAAATCCATCGTCCAAAAATGGATTTTATAACCTAGTTGTTTAGCGATTTTCATCGCCTTTGTACCAGTACCTGTTGTATTCGTCTCGACAAATAACAAGTGCATCATCGCCAATCCTTTCCCTCTACTTGATTTTTATTCGTGAAAAAAGACATTTTTCTATATGATAGATGAAACATATAGCCAACAAAGATCATAGTACTTATCATAGCTAGATAGAAAAAGGTTTTCTGTCCAACATACTCATACAGATTCAGACCAACGAATCCACCGATAGACTCCCACATTCCCCAAAGCACCCCTGATATTCCAAAGGCCCATGAAGAGCTTAACATCCCCTTTTTTTCTACAATTTGATGATCAATCGTAGGAACCCAAATGATTTCTGCGATGCTGAACAAGATCACGCCGATAAAGATGATCCAAAAATGATGTGAAATCCATAGCAAGAAATAAGATGTTGTGATAAGCACCAGGGCTAGCGTATACCAATACTCCATTTTCCATTTCGGCTGTATTTTTGGATAGAAACCTTGGAGAACGATAATCGTCATCGCATTCACCGTAAAAAACAATCCAATCGTTTTGCCTGAAAAATGTTGAGAAACGACAACAGGAAAAGTTGTAAATAGTTGTGTGTATAAAAACCAAAATAGCCCCGAAAAAGCAATAAATCTTATAAAGACAAAAAAATGCGGATCCGATTTGCTGTTTTTCACGAATTGTACAATATTGATCCCCTTCTCTGCATCCTCAATAGTGATGCTGGGTAATAGCAACGAAACCCCTCCAGCCAAAACATAACAAACAATCGCTGCAATGATGATACCAACAGAATTCCAATCCAATAACCATCCACCTAGAAGAGGACCAATAGAAGCACCAACGTTAACGGCGATATTCAACAATGCAAACGCTCTTAACCTCTCATCTTCCCCTAATAAGGAAATATGTGTTTTCAAACTTACATTATAAAGCGAGAGCGATATTCCCAATAGTAACACGATTACAAATATGAATGTATAAGATTGAATGAGCGCTAACATTGTGAGCAACAAAGCCGATCCCCATAGACCAACAATAAGGCTATTTTTAATTCCAAGCTTATTAACAACTCCCCCAACCAATACATTCCCTGCTTTCGAGACAAACGTAAATGCCGCTACTACCACACTCATTTCCGTAATATCGAGATTTTTTATTCTCACTAGCCATAAAGAAAGTAGTGGAACATACACAAAAAAACCAATGGAATTGAACACCCTGATACCAAACGTTAAAACTCCCTCATTAACTTTAGGAAACATACGTGACCCCTCTCGTCAACTCTTTGCATGCTGCTTCAATAATATTAGCTGCTTCATATATATCTTTTTCAGTAACATTTCTACTAACTACAATCCTTACTATGTCAGATAACCAAGGGAATAAAAGCAATCCTTTTTTCTTGCATCTATCGACAAACTGCCATGAATTTGTGTGAAGATTATTTACATGAAAAAAGATCATATTTGTTTCAACAGCATCTGGATCAATAGACAAACCTTCTATTTCTGATAACATGATAGCTAACTTTTTAGCAAGCAAATGGTCTGTACACAAATGGGATATATGATGCTTTAAAGCATGTAACGCCGCAGCTGCATACATACCTATTTGATGAAATCCGGCTCCAAACTGTTTTCTGTAAATCCTAGCTTTGCTGATCATTTCTTTTTTACCCATAAGCATCGATCCAAACGGAGCACCAAGTCCTTTCGCAAAACATATACTAAGTGAATCTACAAGTTTTGCATAGTTACTTAATGGAATATCCGTTGCTACGTGTGCATTAAACAGCCTTGCTCCATCCATATGTAAAGATATGTTCTTCTCTCTCGTAAACTCATATAATTGTTCAATCACTTTTAACGGAAATACTTTCCCTTGATAATAATTAATTGTATTTTCAATGGAAATTAATTGGGGGTAAGCGTAAAAAGGACCCCTAGGCTTAGAATGAATTAATCCCTCAACATGTTCCACATTCAGAATACCGTCATCCGTTTTGCATGTATGCAAAACAACTCGACTTAACATAGCAATTGAAGAGCTTTCGTAAAAGTTTATGTGATAATTTGTTTCTGTAATCACTTCATTCCCTTCTGTTACTTGTGATTTTATTGCCAATTGATTAGCCATTGTGCCCGTCGGAACAAATAGAGCATCTTCCACACAAAATAATTGTTTACAATATTCCTCCAATTCAACAACACTGCCATCTTCTCCGTAACAATCATCACCAACTATTGCATCAGCAATAACCTTTCTCATTTCTTCCGTGGGCAAGGTTAACGTATCACTTCTCAAGTCAATCACTGACTATCCTCCTCGCAATTA
Source organism: Anoxybacillus sp. EFIL (assembly GCF_013096955.1). Taxonomy (NCBI): domain Bacteria; kingdom Bacillati; phylum Bacillota; class Bacilli; order Caryophanales; family Anoxybacillaceae; genus Anoxybacillus; species Anoxybacillus sp. EFIL. Next base: position 224,888 of record NZ_SDLH01000004.1, read on the forward strand.
CATAATTACACTATTACGAAATTACGAAATTACGAAATTACGTAATTACGTAATAATATTACTATTGATTCTTTTTTTTGTCAATATTAGAAATTTAAAAATAGGATTAATTTCACCCAGAGCCGTTACTAGAAACCTAACAAATTAACAAAACTTCTTCTCTAAAAAGAAAAAACAGGCGCATAAAAGCACCTGTTCAGACTGTTGACAAAATGGTGATAAGACGGTTGTCTTATCACCATTTTGTTCCATTTCGAGAGTTGTGTTTCTTGGTGAATGAACCAAAATAGATGTACACTCGAATACAAAAGAAAGGAGAGACCCCTTCTCCACATGTAGTTTGCCAATTTCTTTAAATTTATAGCAGCACAAACAAGCATCGCCTGCATCTGGTTTCTTTCCAATCCTCGGTAATTCGTCCAGCGCAGACCATGCTTCTCTTTTAAATCTGCAAAATTCCGTTCAATTGTCTGTTTCCTTAATTCATACAACTCACGGTGTTCTGGTACATATCGTAAATGTTCGGCTTCTTCGTAATACTCTTGCCAAACATGGCGTGTTACGACTTTCGTATGGTTTTTGCTTGCCGTACACTTTTGAAGGTATGGACACCCCTGACAGATGGCTGGATCTGATTTATACTCCCGATAGCCTTCCCGATTCGTTGTTGAATAAGATAACACTTGGTGATTTGGACAAAGGTAACAGTCAAAATGTTCGTCATATGCAAATTCGGATTTACGAAAGAACCCATCTTTCGTCTTTGGACGAGTATATGGCCAAATCGGATGGATCCCTTGTTCTAATAGGTATTTCGCAATCGCTGGCGTTTTATATCCGGCATCGATGCACACATCTGTTGGGCACCCTTTGATTTCTTGCTTCACTCGTTCAAACAGTTCAAAAAACGCTTGGCTATCATGAACATTGGCGGCGGTGACATACGTGTGTAATATCCAACCATGTCGGTCACAAGCGGTGTGATAAGAGTAAGCAAATACTCGTTCACGCTCATTTTTTACAAACATCCCACTGTCTGGATCTGTTTTACTGACTTTGATTTCTCGGGCTCTTCACCACAAGTTGTACTTGATCATTTAAGATCGGTGTGCATATAGAAAATAGGGGTACAAAAAATGCGAATTTTCCTGTATGGTAAAGGTGACCAAACCAAACCATTGGAGGAAAATTCGC
>NZ_SDLH01000050.1:0-560 GCF_013096955.1 Anoxybacillus sp. EFIL
GTGTATGATTGGGTGTCCAACAACGGTACGCAATACGGCTGTGGGACATATGATCCAAAATGGGTCGCGAGATATCTTGAAAAGGGTTATCTGCGCGTCGATCCAGTGGTGATTGGCTGTTATCAACGCTTCCACCCTGTTGATTGGAAACGGCTGGACTGGTCTGGGAAGGCTGCCCGTGCGTTTATGACCGATGCCATGGCACACGGAATTGGCAATCAGGGGTATTCCATTCCGATCCGAGGGCCGAACGGCCAATTCGCGTTGTTCACGGTCAGCCACACTTGTGCAGACGATGAATGGGCGCGGTTTACTGAATTGAACCGACGTGATCTGATTTTGCTGGCGCATTACTTTAACCAAACCGCGCTCAAACTGGAGCCGGGCCGCAAACCAGAAGCGACGCAACCATTGTCGCCACGCGAGGTTGAAACGATGACGCTGCTGGCGGTGGGCTATAGCCGTGCCCAAGTCGCCGATACTCTGTCGATCTCGGAACATACGCTGCGGGTGTATATCGAGAGCGCACGGTTCAAACTCGGTGCGCTCAACACCACACA
>NZ_SDLH01000051.1:0-555 GCF_013096955.1 Anoxybacillus sp. EFIL
GCACGCCGCCAGCGTTCGTCCTGAGCCAGGATCAAACTCTCCATAGAAAAGTTATCCTTAGCTTTTGTACGCTTTTCGCTTCGTTCAGTTTTCAAGGAACATCTTGTCGTTTTTTTTGCGACTTTTTTTAATATAACATTTACGTTTTTTCTTGTCAATACTTTTTTGGTGGAGCCTATCGGGATCGAACCGATGACCTCCTGCGTGCAAAGCAGGCGCTCTCCCAGCTGAGCTAAGGCCCCTTGAAAATGGTCGGGAAGACAGGATTCGAACCTGCGACCCCATGGTCCCAAACCATGTGCTCTACCAAGCTGAGCTACTTCCCGTCCTCATTACGATATAAACATGGCGCGCCCGAGAGGATTCGAACCCCTAACCTTCTGATCCGTAGTCAGATGCTCTATCCAATTGAGCTACGGGCGCATATAAAGTGCCGAGGGCCGGACTCGAACCGGCACGGTAGTCACCTACCGCAGGATTTTAAGTCCTGTGCGTCTGCCAATTCCGCCACCCCGGCATAGGCATGTTGGAGCGGAAGACGGGACTCGAACCCGC
>NZ_SDLH01000052.1:0-542 GCF_013096955.1 Anoxybacillus sp. EFIL
TCCGGGATCAGACCGATCCGGGTAAAGGCTTGTAGGGAAAAGGCGGATTCGGTGGCGATCACCACATCCGCCGCCAGTGCGAGGTTGGCCCCTGCCCCAGCTGCGGCCCCGTTGACGGCGGTGATTGTCGGGACCGGGCAGTCATAGATCGCGCGCAGCATGAGCACGTATTCGTCGCGCAGCGTGCGTTCTAGATCAAGATTGGCCGCATTCGCCCGGTCACCCAGATCCTGCCCCGAGCAAAAGGATTTCCCTGCGCCCGTCAGCACGACCACCCGCGCGGACTTGCCACCTTCAAGCACCGCATCAGTGATTTCGGCCCGCATCTGGGTATTCAGGGCGTTCATCACTTCGGGACGGTTCAAAGTGACCGTGGCAATATTGTCAGTGATGTCAAAGGTGATGGTCTCGTAATTCATGCGCCGGGCACTCCTGCTTCTGCTTGCGGCATCAAATACACAAGCAGCCGGTTTGGCAAAGCCCAACGCGGCGTCACGAATTCTTGAGGATTTCCTTGAGCCGCGCCGCCTCATCATCGGACA
>NZ_SDLH01000053.1:0-518 GCF_013096955.1 Anoxybacillus sp. EFIL
GATCCTTTATCCTCTTTCAAAACAAAAGTAGCTTTTGTTCTAGGATAGAAGATAATAACTAGAATGATACAAAGGAAAAAGATAATTAGAACTGCTGCTGCCCAAAAAAGATATTGTTGTAGGAAATAATTCGTGAAAAAGAAGGAAATAAATCTTTCTTTTCGATCTAAGCCAAACGGTAAACTAAAATAAGGATTGCCCAATAATAATATTCGCAATAACACAGTAATAAAAATCAGTGAAACTACAATCGCTAAAGTTTTCCATCCTTTATTCATAAGACACCTCCTAATGTTTGATCACTTCTTATAGATTGATTGCTTCTCCACCAGTTACTCCATAAATTTGAGCTGTTACATAGCTTGCTTTGTTCGACGCCAGAAAAACATACACAGGTGCTAACTCGGCTGGTTGTCCTGCACGTTGTAACAACGAATTTTGGCCAAATTCAGGTAACTGATCCTGTGGTTGTCCATGATCCAACTGTAGAGGTGTCCAAATTGGGCCTGGTGCTACAC
>NZ_SDLH01000054.1:0-485 GCF_013096955.1 Anoxybacillus sp. EFIL
AAGGCTGGTAAGCATGTCGCGGATGGTCGTGCGCAGATCTGGGCTGTCTTCGACCAGCAGAACCAGCTCGTTCGACAGGTGGCGGGCAGCGTGGCGCAAAGGCAGGCGCAGGGTCACACGCGCACCGGAATTGGTGTTGCCGACCTGAAGTTGGCCACCCGCCAGTTTGGCCATGTCGTAGACCATCGACAGGCCGAGGCCCGACCCGCCATCCCCCTTGGTGGTGAAGAACGGATCAAGCGCGTGTTTCAGTGCCTCTTCGGAAAATCCGGAGCCAGTGTCTTCGACCGTGAAATCGATCCATGTGTCGCGCATTTCGGTGGCTGTCAGCCGGATCGCGCCATGACCGCCGCAGGCGTCTCGGGCGTTCAGGATGAGGTTGAGAAGGCTGTCCTGAAGCTGACCGGGATCAAGCAGGGCGCGTTGGGTGATAGAGGTGTCAACATGCAAGGCGATGCTGTCTGGCAATGACGGCGCTGCCAGAG
>NZ_SDLH01000055.1:0-483 GCF_013096955.1 Anoxybacillus sp. EFIL
GCTATGGCTCCAGCGCCTTCGATGATCTGCACCAGATTACATACGACCAGCAAAATCTGTTTGTCACATCGGCACGACATCCCTTCCTTCTGAGACGGTCGATTTGGGGCAAGAGCATTCAGGGACTCGACCTTGAGGCGGTGGTCCCTGCCCATCTGCAAAGACCGGATGCCAAGCGAAAGGATACATACCATTTCAACTCGGTCAGCGTTGACAAAGAGAGCCTGCTGGTCTTGTCCCACAACTGGGACCGGCCCAGCTTCGCGCTGCGCCTCTCTTTGCCGGCTGCAAGGCGTGGAAAAGCTGTTCGGACAGCATGGTACGAGGGGATCGGGACGTGTTGTCACGATATCCTGGCTGCAGGTGGGGCGATCTGGAGTCTGGATAGCGGCGGCTCCGCACTTGTCAGGATAGATCCCGCAAACGGTGCCTTGAAGCGCTTTGTCTTAAAGAGCCAGGCCGGTGATCCGTTCCCACGTGGAC
>NZ_SDLH01000056.1:0-481 GCF_013096955.1 Anoxybacillus sp. EFIL
CTGCAGGAATACCCGGAAATGGCCGCACCTTATGCGGCGATCCATGATGCCTATGCGCCTGCAGGCGGCACTGTTCAAATGCTTGGACTTCTGGGCTACGCTTCAGCAACGCCGCGCACACCGCGCTGGCCGCTGGAAACCCGGATGAGGCCAACATCGAACAATGCCTGAAACAAATGCTGCGCCAGAGCTGAACGGTCTCTATTTCCAACTGCTCAACGAGATCGGTATCATCAACCAACTGAGCCGCGCCGCTTTCGAGGCGCGGCTGCCGGATGGGATGGTGTTGCCGCAATTCGCTGTGATCAACCACCTGATCCGCGTGCAGGACGGGCGCACGCCTCTACAACTGGCCCGCGCGTTTCAGGTGCCCAAGACCAGCATGACCCACACGCTGGCCGGGTTGGAAAAGCGCGGGTTTGTTGAAATGCGCGCCAATCCGGACGATGCGCGCAGCAAACAGGTTTGGCTGACAGAGGCC
>NZ_SDLH01000057.1:0-478 GCF_013096955.1 Anoxybacillus sp. EFIL
GCCGCAGGGTATGGCCTGTGACCCATTCGACCATGCCTTGGGTCAGGCCCTCGTCATCGACCATGCGGGCATAGGGCACTTTGAGGGTAGGGTTGCCCACGCCGTCCTCGACCCCTGCCCAGAGATTCAGGACCGCTTTAAGACGTGTGTAAGGCGTGAAGTCCTGCACAGGGGAACTTGGCGCGTAGACGATATAGTCGACATCTGCCGGGGGAAGTTCGATAGCCAACGTATAGTCCACGCCAATCGCATCCAGTGCGGTTCGCAAAGGGGCTTCGTATTGCGCCCAGCGTTTTTCGTGGGCGGCGAAGAGGACATTGATCGGCATGGCTTACCTCGGTCGGTGGATATGTGCGCTCTGTACCAAGCCGAACGCGAGCATCAAGACCAACATGGCTGACCCGCCATAACTCACCAGTGGCAGCGGCACGCCGACGACCGGGGCCAGGCCCATGACCATCGACATGTTGACGGCAAA
>NZ_SDLH01000058.1:0-477 GCF_013096955.1 Anoxybacillus sp. EFIL
CCCTGCATCAACGCCGCCATCGAGGCGATGTTGACGATCTTGCCCTTGCTTCGCTCCAGCAACGGCAGGAAGGCCTTGCAGCCCTTGACCACGCCCATCAGTTTGATCGCGATCTGCCAGTCCCAGTCCTCCAGGGACAACTCGCCGAAGAAGCCGCCGGAGGCCACCCCGGCGTTGTTGACGATGACGTCGATGCCGCCGAACTTCTCCTCGCAGCTCTGCGCCAGCGCGGTCAGTTGACTGTAGTCGCGTACGTCGCAACGCTGGGTGAAGCCATCGCCACCCGCCTCGCGCACCAGTTTCAGGCTTTCCGCCAGGCCGGCTTCGTTGACGTCGGCCAGCGCCAGGCGCCAGCCGTCACGCGCCCAGCGCAGGGCGATTTCGCGCCCCAGCCCGGAGCCGGCACCGGTGATCATCATGCGGTTTTGCATAGGGGGTCCTGCCTTCCTGTTCGTGTGATGAAGGCCAGTGTAACCA
>NZ_SDLH01000059.1:0-474 GCF_013096955.1 Anoxybacillus sp. EFIL
ACGCGCATCTGGCGTGACGAAGAGGATGGCGCTGTGCAGGTGCTGCACGTTATACCAGCTGGCGAAGGATTTCACCCAGGCTTGGGCATCGGCCTTCGTGGCAAATCCCTTGTTCGGCCAGTCCGGGCGATATTTGCAGGTGCGGAACAGCGCCTCGGAGAACGGGTTGTCATTGCTGACGCGCGGGCGGCTGTAGGACGCGGTGATGCCCAGTTTCTCCATAGTCACCTTCATCGTCGCGCCCTTCATCGGGCTGCCGTTGTCAGCGTGCAAGACCAGCGGACGCAGGGTGCAGCCCTCGGCCAGAACCGCCTGACGGACCAGAGTGGCCGCCAGCTCCGCGCTTTCGCGCTCATGAACTTCCCAGCCGACGATCTTCCGGCTGAAGATGTCCACGATCAGGTAGAGGTAGAAGAACATCCCCGCGACCGGCCCCGGCATCCAGGTGATGTCCCAGGTCCACACTTCGCAGGG
>NZ_SDLH01000005.1:0-208190 GCF_013096955.1 Anoxybacillus sp. EFIL
ATTCTATGCTGAAAACACGTTTGCCAATCACCGTTCATTATGCTGATTTAAGTTCAACCTTTCATAATCGAGGGTTGATCCATCCACGTTCAGTCCATGAACAAGCGTTGCCGTTTGTGTGAGGGATAAGTATTCATTGTTTTATACGGTTGGTTCATTTTATTTGAAATGGATATATTCTCACAAAAGTGAAGTTTGCTAAATACATGAAGAAAAATGAGTTAACTGCATGTATGTCTAAATTTAAATCAGTGAAGGATGAGAAGAACATGAGGATTGTACCGAAGCACTTAGTGGCTGTCTCTGGTTATATTGTAAATGACCATGGGGAAGTATTGCTTGTAAAAACACATTACCGTTCCGATACATGGGAACTTCCTGGTGGACAAGTAGAAGAAGGGGAATCTTTGCATCACGCATTGGTAAGGGAAGTATATGAAGAAACAGGATTAAAAATAGTACCACTAGGAGTAACGGGAGTATATTACAATGCTACGGACCATATATTAGTTGTTGTATTTCGTGCGAAGTATGAAGAAGGTGAATTGGACATTCAGCCTCAAGAAATAAAGGAGGCAAATTTTTTTCTGCTAAATAATAAAAACATTTCAAAATATATAACGAGACCTCATATCGCTTCACGAGTACAGGATGCAATGAAATGTAATTGTTTAGTACCATATGAAGCATGGGAAGTTTCACCATTTCGAATGTTAGGAAGGATTGGGGGATAACCGAACTTCTTTATCTAAAATATATCAACTTTAAGGTATTTCAAGAGGATGCTGGGTTGGGATTCACCCTTGACTAACACTCTCCAAAGATTTGTATCGGCGACGACGGTGCCAACGGCTCAAAATCAAAGAGAAACTCGCAATAAATATATCGAACTTTAAAGGCATGTGGCGCGTGTTGAAAATTTTCTTTTCCGGAAGTGTCATCCGTCGCAAGTTCTAGAATAAGTAGTTAGGCGGTGTACGCTCACACCGCCTACTTTTGCCTAACAATCGCTTTCGTAAACTCCGTGAAGTCTGTTAAATGGTTGTCGAGTATTTTTTGTAAAATGGTCAAGTTCAGTTCTTGACAGTCATGCACGGCGATATTGCGGAATCCGACCATTGCTTTCATTTTTTGCGATAGGGATGAAGAGATGATGCCGTGTTGTTCTAAAAGAGCGAAAGCGTCTCGGCTTGTTTGTGGAAGTCCGAGCTTTTTTTGCGCGACGACGTGCATCGCTAAGTCAATGCTCGCTTCACACGCTCGTTGAAGATTGAGGACAATGGAATCTTGCTTTGTGTAATTCTCCAAATGTTTTGGATTGTTTTCGTATTCTTCATGAATACGTTTCATACAACGTTCAATGACACTTACTTTATTTAGGATCACATCATTCATTATAAACCGACCCACTTTCAACAATGTTTCGTAAAATTTCCGCTCGTTCTTCGTTTAGTTTCGCATACATTTTCAATGCTCGCCATTCGAACTCCGTTTTTTTATGTTCGTCCGCACAATAGATGACTTTACCGCTACTGACGATTTGTGCTTGAAAAACGGTGCTCGCTTGCTTTAAATCGATGAGATCGACGTCTCGTTGTAACTGCTCTGCCAATTGTTGCGCAAGTATAAAGCGTTCATAGTGGTCTAATGATCGTTCATCGCTCAAAAAAGCAATGTCAATATCGCTATCGTGGCGAATATGTCCTGTTGCTGTTGATCCGAACAAATAAATGACAGAAGGGGAGACCGCATTCTTTAATGTTTCAACAATGATTTGTTCCATCTGGTCACCGTCCTATTTTACTATTTCCATGCTATTACAATTATATTATTTTCGATTGTATGTGTCACGTTCCGAGAGAAAACGGGTTTTTCATGGGTTGTTACTATAATGAACAAACGCTAAACTTTGCTGAAAGAAAACACTAGTTTTTCATTCCCAAAGAAGGATCACCACCATTTTTATCGAAAATACACAACAAAACTGAAAGCGAGGTGCATATATGGCCATTGATCATGATCGATTGTTTAAAGAGTTGATTACGACGTTTTTTGAAGAGTTTCTTCTTCTCTTTTTCCCGCATGTGCATGAGCATATCGACTTTCAGCACGTGTCGTTTTTGTCGGAAGAGCTGTTTACCGATGTGACAGCGGGGGAGAAGTATCGCGTGGATTTGCTTGTTCAGACGAAGTTGAAAGGGGAGGATAGCCTCATTATCGTCCATATCGAAAATCAAAGTTACGTGCAGCCATCGTTTCCAGAGCGAATATTTATTTACTTTAGCCGCTTGTTTGAGAAATACCGAAAGCGAATGTTGCCAATTGCCGTATTTAGCTATGATTCTCTCCGACATGAACCTTCATCGTTTACGCTCCAATTTCCGTTTTTTGATGTACTCCAATTCCGATTTCTTACTGTTGAGTTACGCAAACAAAATTGGCGTGATTACATTCGCCATGACAACCCAATCGCCGCTGCGTTGTTAAGCAAAATGGGGTATACTGAAAGTGAACGAGTAGAACTAAAAAAGCAGTTTTTACGAATGATTGTGCGCATGGAATTAGACGAAGCAAAGCAACGATTATTAATCGGCTTTTTTGAAACATATGTGAAACTATCGGAGGAAGAAGAACAACAATTGAGAAACGAGGTGAATGAGATGGAAACGAAAGAAAAGGAAAAAGTGCTTGAATTGTTAATCTCGTATGAACAAAAGGGAATACAAAAAGGAATACAAAAGGGAAAAAAGGAAGGATTTAAGCAAGGAATGAAACATCTTGTTTGCAATATGTCGAAAAAAGGAATGACACCAAAAGAAATTGCAGCCCTTGTGGATCTTACGGAAGAAGAAGTACATCATTTGCTTGAAAGTTGAGAAAAATTTGGTGTGATACCACACCTCGAAGCATGTAGAAACAACAATTGCGAAACGAGGTGAATGAAATGGAAACGAAAGAAAAAGAACAAGTGTTAGAGTTAATCATTTCGTACGAGAAAAAAGCGTTAGAAAAAGGCTTGAAAGAAGGCGTAGAACGAGGGTTACAACAAGGGCTGCAACAAGAAAAACGCAAGATTGCGAAAAAGATGCTAGCAAAAGGCTACGATGTACAGACGATTCACGAACTGACGGAGTTGTCTTTGGAGGAAATTGAGATGTTGAAATGATATTTTGTGTTGTACCTGTTGCCTGTAGAAGGACGGGCACAATTGTAGGGACGAAGAAATACCAGTGAACATAGTTGGAAAAGAGATATAGGAGAATTAGATAATCGAAACGAAAAAATGGAGAAACAATAATTTAAGAAAACGCTCAGGTGTGTCTTGAGCGTTTTTTATTTGAGCCGAAATGTTTTTTACTATAAGTATTTTAAATTTTTGAATTTAAAGATAATTTTATTGATTTTCCTTTTATATGAAATATAATTACTTTAAATACGAAAAATTCGGAATATTAATTCCGTTATTCGGAACAAAGGGAGGTGCTTTATGAACAAAACAGTGATCAAAACACTTGAACTATTGCGGTTGTTTATGACATATGAACGGTTGACACTACAAGAAATGGTGAAGTTGACGAAACTGCCAAAAACAACGGTTTTTCGAATGGTTCAGTCGTTGGAGATAAGCGGCTTTCTAAAAAAAGATGAGGAAGCGTATGAGCTTGGATTGTCCTTGTTACAATTGGGTTGTTTAGTTGCAGAGCGATTAGATGTTCGAAAAGTAGCACTGCCGATTATGAAGAAATTAAAAGAAGAAACGAATGAAGCGGTGAACTTAGTTGTTAAAGATGGTGATGAGGCGATTTATGTAGAAAAAGTAGAAACGTCAGAGCCGATTCGAGTGTATACACGGGTAGGGAGAAGGGCACCTCTTTATGCTGGAGCTTGTCCGCGCGTGTTACTTGCCTTCATGCCAAGCGAAGAGCAAAAGAAATATATTGATCGCGTCAAGTTAATTCCAATTGCCTCAAAAACAATTGTTGAGCGAGAACAATTAAAAACGGTGATCAACGAAGCAAAGGGAAAAGGGTATACAGTCAGTTACTCCGAATTAGCCGACTATTCTTCTGCTGTGGCTGTTCCGATTTTTAATCACGAAGGTAAAGTTGTGGCGGGGCTAAGTGTCGTTGGACCAGAAAATCGCTTTCAGCCTTCTTACATTAAACAATTAGTTCCAAAATTAAGGTATGCTGCAGAACAAATTTCAAAAGCACTTGGTTTTATTGGGGGAAAAAATGTTGAATTATGAGTTTATACCGCTTAGTGAGCATGCCCTAATTGTTAAGTTTGGCGAACAAATTAATCATGACATTCATCGACGAGTTCGTCAATTTACAAATTATTTTACAGATCATCATATAGAAGGAATTATTGAAGTTGTTCCTGCTTATACAACTGTTACCGTCTACTATCATCCGATACAGTTTGTAAAGAATCTAAACCGAAAATCCCATATCGAGGTTCTCCCTTTTGAAAGAATTTGTACTGTATTAAAAAATATTCTTTCATCGTTAGAGTCTGTCAACATTTCTCACGGAAATGAAGTCGTGATTCCTGTTTGTTATGGAGGGGAGTTTGGGCCGGATTTAGAAGAAGTGGCTAAAAAAAATGAATTGACAATTGAAGAAGTAGTGAATATTCATACGAACGGCCATTACGTTGTGTATATGATTGGATTTGCGCCTGGATTTGCTTATTTAGGTGGCATGTCAGAAAGAATTGCTACGCCGCGAAAACACTCGCCACGATTACACATTCCAGCAGGTTCTGTTGGCATTGGCGGTATGCAAACAGGAATATATCCGATTGAAAGCCCAGGGGGATGGCAACTCATCGGGAGAACACCGATCCAATTATTCCGTCCCCACCATCCTCAACCGAGTTTACTACAAGTTGGAGACTGTGTTCGCTTTCAAGCGATAACGAGGGAAGAATATAAGCAGCTTCAGGAGGAGAACAATGAGTATTCGTGTGATTCGTAGTGGTTTACTAACGACGATTCAAGATTTAGGTCGATTCGGTTTTCAAAAGGATGGCGTCATTGTGGGCGGGGCAATGGATCAATTTGCACATCGCATCGCCAACATTCTTGTCGGAAATGAACAATCGGAAGGTACGCTGGAGATGACGTTCATTGGTCCAACGCTTGCTTTTGAGGAAGATGCATTAGTTGCGATATGTGGCGGGGAGTTTGAAGCAATGATCGACGGGAAAAAAGTGCCGTTGTGGCGCCCTGTTTTCGCTAAGCAAGGAAGTGTACTTACGATCGGGCATTGTCGTGTAGGATGTCGGGCTTATTTAGCTGTGTCAGGGGGATTTCATATTCCTAAGGTAATGAACAGCCAATCAACGTATTTACTTGCACGTATCGGAGGTTTTCAAGGAAGAGCTTTGCAAAAAGGAGATGTGCTTTTCCTTCGAGAATCAAGAAAAAAATCGGCGTTGTTTCAATTCTATAACAAGAAAACATCTCTTCCTTTTATAGCTATGAGCTGGGGGATTTCATTTGAGCTTCGTGCATATTTTTACGAATCGCCGAAAACGATTCGCGTCATGCGCGGCGCACAATTTGCTGATTTTACAATGCAAAGTCAACAATATTTTTTTGAATGAACGATATGAAGTCACTTCTCAATCGAATCGAATGGGCTATCGTTTAGACGGACCTTTGCTTCAAAGAAAACATTCAGTAGAAATGGTTTCGGAAACGGTTACGTTCGGCACAATTCAAGTGCCGAACGAAGGAAAGCCAATTATATTAATGGCAGATCGTCAAACGACAGGAGGGTATCCGAAAATCGCGCAAGTCATTGCCGTTGATTTACCCATTTTAGCACAAACCAAACCAGGAGAGCAGATTGTATTTCACGACATTTCATTTGAGGAAGCGCAACGATTATATATTCAACATGAGCTTAGCATGAAGCAATGCGAAAAAGTAATGATGTCGAAAATGGGAGGATAAAGATGTACCGCATCGATCTGAATTGTGATATGGGAGAAAGTTTTGGAATATATCAATTAGGGAACGATGAGGAGATTTTGAATTACGTGACATCAGCAAATATTGCTTGCGGGTTTCATGCGGGTGACCCATCTACGATGCGAAAGACGGTTCAGTTGGCGCTTGAAAAGGGGGTGAGTATTGGTGCACACCCGGGGTTGCCTGATTTAATTGGATTTGGAAGAAGAAATATGGCAATTACTCCGGAAGAAGTGTATGATCTCGTCGTTTATCAAGTGGGGGCGTTATATGGTTTTGTAAAGGCTGCTGGTGGAAAGATGCAACATGTGAAACCGCACGGAGCTTTGTACAACATGGCTGCAAAAGACTGTGCACTTTCAGAAGCGATTGCAAAAGCAGTGTATGACATTGATCCATCATTAGTATTGTTTGGATTAGCAGGAAGTGAACTAATTAAGGCGGGAGATCGTATAGGCTTAAAAACAGCAAATGAAGTGTTTGCTGATCGGACATATGAGCAGGATGGTTCGTTAACACCACGACATAAACCTAACGCCTTAATTCATGACGAACAAGAAGCTATACAGCAAGTGATTCGAATGGTAAAAGAGGGAAAAGTGCGGTCACAACAAGGAACTGATGTGGAAATCAAGGCAGATACGATTTGTATTCACGGTGATGGGGTACACGCGTTAACATTTGCTAAAAAAATTTTTGAAGCGTTAAAAAAAGAAGGCATTGTCATTAAATCTTTATTTTAAATCGAGGTAACGCGTTTTCCACTCCTTCCTTTGTTTCAAATCATTGTGTACACTGTTACGTCGATTATCTTGTCAACAGTGAAGATGGTAAGTTTTTTATGGTCATGTGCATGAAAAGAGGAAAGGTATATATTTATAATATCGTCGAATGTTAGGAGGAGAAAACGTGACGTTATTTCAAGTGTTCGTGTACGGGACATTGCTTCAAGGAGAGCAAAATCATCATGTTGTTGCTCCGTACGTCACACATATAGAAACAGGTGCTGTATGCGGTTGGCTTCATAGCGTTGCCGACTTGTATCCAGCTTTAGTGCTCGATTCATCTGCCCCTCCAGTAGAAGGCGAATGGTTGACGGTAAACGAAAAAGGACTACAGGCGATGGATCGGCTTGAAGGATATTATGGGGAGGGAAAACGTAATGATTATGAGCGAGTATTTGTGACAGATGTAGACGGAAAAAAGGCAGGATTTGTGTACGTATACTCAAGCGAACGGGCAAAACATTTACCACAAATAGGCACTTCGTGGAGAGCATACAAGCAGTCATATGAGCGTGGCTTCAAGTGATCATGTTTTAAGTCCAGTGTTTTTTATCGCGACGCAGCTCGATTGCGTTAACGGCGCGTGCAGTTTTTGTTCTAGAAGCTTATATGTTTCTTGTTCTCTAATTCGATTGTTCACTTGCGCAATTTGTTGTAAATGTTTTTTCAATGCTTTTACAAAATCATGAGCGAATTTCGTTTTATCATAAAAAAGAAAGAACTCTACACGATCATTTGTAACATTTACAGCTTCAATTTTGATTTCGCGTCCTTTCACAATGAAAAAGTAATCATAGGCAGAACCAAAGCCGGAGATACGGAATGTTTTATTCTCTTTATTAGCGATCATATCTATCACACTAGCAGCTATACTTAACAAAGCTGTGCCGTAAAGCGTTGCAATATTGATCGTCATTTGCTCAATACCGTTATGAACAATCATATACATTTCGCAACTAAAAAAGCTATTGAGGTTCTCACTTTTGAGCGTCTCTTTCCAGTCATCTTCCCAGTCTTCTAATAAAATTTTGATAGACATGTGTACCCTCCGTAACTCTTTTTACTTTTTCGCTACTACCCTATCTGTAGAGTTTAACTACCACTATATTTTCTATTATTGGAACAATTTTTTTACTTATGCGCTGATTATTCAGAGTTAAATCAGTAAAATAGAAAGAAGTTTTGTACACCTAAAGGTTATCGAATTTTCACCAAAACAGAGAGCCACGCCTCTCTGTTTTTTTCATTCCTAAAGCAGGAATCTCCTCGTTTTTATCGAAAATACACAACAAAACAGAAAGCGAGGTGTATATATGGCGGTTGATCATGATCGGTTGTTTAAAGAGCTGATTACGACATTTTTTGAAGAGTTTCTTCTTCTCTTTTTCCCGCATGTGCATGAGCATATCGACTTTCAGCACGTGTCGTTTTTGTCCGAGGAACTGTTCACCGATGTGACGGCGGGGGGGGAGTATCGCGTCGGTTTGCTGGTTGAGACGAAGTTGAAAGGGGAGGATAGCCTCATTATCGTCCATATCGAAAATCAAAGCTACGTGCAGCCATCGTTTCCCGAACGAATGTTTATTTACTTTAGCCGCTTGTTTGAAAAATACCGAAAGCGCATGTTGCCGATTGCGGTATTTAGCTATGATTACCTTCGAAATGAACCTTCATCGTTTACTCTCCAATTTCCTTTTTTCGATGTGCTTCAATTCCGCTTTCTTACTGTTGAATTACGCAAACAAAACTGGCGCGATTACATTCGCCACGACAACCCAATCGCCGCTGCGTTGTTAAGCAAAATGGGGTATACTGAAAGTGAACGAATAGAGTTAAAGAAGCAGTTTTTACGAATGATTGTGCGCATGGAATTAGACGAAGCAAAGCAACGATTATTAATCGGCTTTTTTGAAACATATGTGAAGCTGTCGGATGAGGAAGAACAACAATTGCGAAACGAGGTGAATGAAATGGAAACGAAAGAAAAGGAGAAAGTGCTGGAGTTAATTATTTCATATGAGAAAAAAGCGTTAGAAAAAGGCTTGAAAGAAGGCGTAGAACGAGGGTTGCAACAAGAAAAACGCCAGATTGCAAAAAAGATGCTAGCGAAAGGCTACGATGTACAGACGATTCATGAACTGACGGAGTTGTCTTTGGAGGAGATTGAGAAGCTGAAGTGATATGCTGTTTTAAATTTTTACCATTTCTCATCCACAGCGCATTTCTGTTTTTTTAGACGAGTGGAAAGAAGATTAGGAGAGATGAAAAAGCTTGAGGAATAGCTTAGGCGGTGCATGTTCGCACCGCCTATTTGTCAATTGTTGCGCGAGCATAAATTATAGTCTAATAATCGTTCATCCCTCGAGAAAGCAATGTCAATGTCGAGATCGTGGGGAGTGTGTTTTGTTGTTGGTGGTTCGAACAAATAAATCAAAGAGCGTTTGCCGACGGAGAGTTAGAGGCGTTTAAAGTTTTACATCCAGAAGATCGTTCAACATTTCAGAAAATGAAGTATTGCCGCCAATGTCGAAAAGCATATCGGCGTATACATTAAT
This sequence comes from Anoxybacillus sp. EFIL, assembly GCF_013096955.1. NCBI lineage: Bacteria > Bacillati > Bacillota > Bacilli > Caryophanales > Anoxybacillaceae > Anoxybacillus > Anoxybacillus sp. EFIL. Next base: position 9,324 of record NZ_SDLH01000005.1, read on the forward strand.
TATGGATTTACTGCGTAACAAAAATAAAAAGGAGAAACATGATGCGAATACGCAAATACGCTAGAGCAGTAATTGTTAATGAATGTCATGAAATTCTTCTTCAAAAATTTGAATTTTCGGATGTCGTAGGAAACGTCGTGTTATGGGTAACGCCTGGCGGTGGCGTCAAGGAAAATGAAGCTCCAATCGAAGCTTTAAAAAGAGAATTGCGTGAAGAACTTAACATTGCTGTTGACATTCATGGTGAGCCATTATTTGGAATTGATATACTCATTGAAGGAAAAAACGGTTCTTTTATAAGCCGTGAGATTTACTATAAGATAACGATTCAATCTAATACTGTATTTTCTATGGAGAAAATGACTGAAAAAGAGAAAAATACGTTTATGGATTTAAAGTGGTGGAGTAAAGAACAGTTGAAGAAACTCGAAAACTTTGCGCCACGTGAAATATTGAACTATTTTTAAGTTTATTATTAGTAGCTACCTCTTGTAAAAAAGTAACGAACTTTACCTTTCAATAATGTGGAGGAAAAATTGCATGTATCAGAATTATCGAATTTCTGTTGAAGTCATTGTATGGCACGATGAAAAAGTCCTTTTAACGAAACGCGCAGAGCATTGTAAGGTAGCTCCGAATGTATGGAACGTTCCGGCAGGAAAAATTAAATATGAAGAAATTCCTTTGCAAGGTTTGTTTCGAGAAGCGAAAGAGGAAATTAATTTAGATGTAGAATTGTTAGAAGAGCTGTCTGTTCGGAACTTAAAAAGCAAAAGTGGGGATGAAGATATATATCGCGTTGTTTTTACGTATCTCGTCAAACCAAAAAATGATGATATTTCTTCTCTCGCATTAAACGATGAACATTCCGAGTTCGCTTGGGTCGCGAAAGAAGATTTGAACGATCCAAAGTATGAAACGCTTCATGATGACATACGATACATTCTTTTAGAAAAAGTGTTCAACGAAAACAAGCGCTAGCGTAGAAAGCATATCGTAATCATTGTTATTGCGATCGTTCGTGGAAGGCACATGTATTTTTGAACATGTATCGGCAAGGGGGATGGGGATGATTCGTAAATTGGGCGAAGCAGATCATGATGTTGTGTTTTCTTTTTTAAAGCAGGAGCCTTCATTGAATCTTTTTATTATTGGTGATATTGAAGCGTTCGGTTACGAGCAGGAATTTCAAGAGCTGTGGGGCGATTTTGATGAGAATGGTAGACTGAGAGCCGTATTGTTGCGATTTTATGATTCGTATATTCCTTATGCTCCGGGGGATTTTGATATTGACGGATTTGCGGAAGTGATGCGAAACGCTTCTCATCCTGTTCGTCTTTCGGGGAAAACGGAGCTTGTCGCAAAATTTGAACCTCTCTTACTGCTTAGAAAAAAGCGAGTCACGTATTTTTGTGAATGTAACGAAATCACATTTCCAGAAGAGCAAAGTCGCTATGAAATTAAGCAAGCAACGATCGATGATGTCGATCGCATACTTGAACTGCGTAGTCGCATCACGGAGTTTTCGGTACTGCCGTCATCGCGAGATATGCTTGTCAAATCGTTAGAAACGAATACAGGGCGTGTGTACTATATCGAGGAAGATGGTCGCATGGTGTCGTCTGTTGCAACAACTGCGGAAGATACGCTATCTGCGATGGTTGTCGGCGTGTGTACAGATCCGAATCGTCGCCACAAAGGATATGCAAGCGAAATCTTGAAGCGTGTCATTCAAGATTACGTTCGCGCTGGAAAAACGTTATGCTTGTTTTATGACAATCCGAATGCGGGCCGTATTTATAAAAAACTTGGTTTTTATGATATCGGGATGTGGACGATGTACGGATAATTTCTGGATAGATGTAGAAAACGTGAAGTTGACGGGCTTCACGTTTTTCTTTTGTTGCATAGGTGACCTATAATGAAGAGGTCAGATGAACCGAAGGAGAAGGATTGGTCGGTCATGCACATCATGATTAGAATCGCATTCCTCCCCCCGAATGTATTCGTGGGGAGGAATGCGATGTTTCTTTATTTTTCACTAAAAATAAGATAAAATAAAATTAGTGAAAGGTGGTGAATGTATGAAACTGACTTTGACAGCGAAAATAAAAATTATGCCAACAACAGAACAAGGGCAATTACTTCGAAAAACGATGCAAACGTACCGTGATGCGTGTAACGCTGTGTCGGAAGTAATATTCAAAGAAAACACCCTTGTGCAAGCCAAACTTCACAAGATGATGTATCGAGAACTCCGCTCTACATTTGGCTTAAAATCCCAAATGGCACAATCTGTTTTAAAAACCGTCATTGCAAAATATAAAACGAACCAAACAAATGGACATGAGCGGTGTCAGATTGCGTTTAAAAAACCGCAAATCGACCTCGTGTTTAACCGAGATTACAGCATCACCAAAGGCTTATTTTCTATCAACACATTAGAAGGTCGAATCAAAGTTCCTTTTCAAACGAAAGGACTTGAAACGTATTTCGACGGAACATGGACGTTTGGAACAGCCAAGTTAGTGAACAAGCACAATAAGTGGTTTCTCCATATTCCTGTATCCAGAGAAATGGAAGAAGCTAGCCTTCATCAGATTCGCCAAGTGGTTGGCGTAGATATGGGTGTGAATTTCATTGCGACCGTTTATGATTCAAACGGACAGACGCTATTTTTCAAAGGTAGACAAATCAAACACAAACGGGCAAAGTATAAACAACTCCGCAGACAACTACAAAAAAAGCAAACCCCCTCTGCCCGCAGAAGATTAAAGAAAATCGGTCAACGAGAAAACCGTTGGATGCAAGATGTCAACCATTGCATCAGTAAGGCACTCGTTGAGCGTTATGGCAAGAACACGCTGTTTGTGTTAGAGGATTTAACAGGCATTCGCCAAGCAACAGAAAAAGTGTCCGTCAACCATCGGTATGAAATGGTGTCTTGGGCGTTTTATGATTTAAGGCAAAAAATCGAGTACAAAGCACGAAAACACCAAGCCAAAGTGATTGCGGTAGACCCAACATATACTTCCCAAACTTGCCCAAAATGCGGGCATACAGAGAAAGCAAACCGCAACAAGAAAACGCACACATTCTGTTGCCAAACATGCCAATACACATCAAATGATGACCGAGTAGGCGCAATGAATCTTCAACGAAAAGGAATCGAGTACATCGTTGAAGTAACCACGAACGCATGACGTTGGTGGTTGGGTAGCTGTCAACCTGCCCTGATGCAACCTCAAATGAAGGAAGGAGGACATCGTCCGCTTGCACTTCTGGAGAGTTGCAAGCCCACGACTTTAGTCGTTGGGTCGTTGACATCAGGTGAAAGGGTATGTTTTAATGTATTGATCATATTTGTTTGTGTATGTTTTGGTTGGTTTCCGTACTCTAGAATGAAATTGAGGACGATGCCGATGAGTTTTGTATCGCTATATTCTTTTGAACTCGATTGAAATCTTTCGTTTAATTCATCTACTTTATTTTTAATTGCTGAAATGCCATATGAAGAGAGACGATCAGGAATCGCGGGAATTAAATAGTAATTGCTTGCGTACAAGGCATTTTGCGTAATGTAATTTAAATTTGGTGGGCAATCGATAAAAATAAAATCGTACTCATCATTAGAAGTGACAGCGCAGGAATCTCGTGGCTTCAGCCATAGGAGGCTCAATTGTATGAGAAAGAGGGAAAGGTTATGACGGATTTTTTCTATAGCAATGTCATGATGATTGATAGGTTGGGATGGAAGTGCGTGCTGTTGATGGAAAATTTGTATATTGTCCAACTCGTTTGAACGATTGTTTTATGTTATAATTGTTATAACAATTATAACGAAGAGGTGAGCCATATGCTACATGCCGATCGGAAAGTGTTGAAAATAGGAAACTCACTAGGAGTTACTTTTCCTGTGGAATTCCTTCAAAAGCTTGATATCCATCAAGGTGACGAAGTACAGATGGAGTTTAAAGATAACCAAATTGTGATAAAGAAAAGTAACAAGGTGAACTTGCCAGAAGGCATTTCGAAAGACTTTTTTGACGTGTTAAATGAAACGCTCGAGGAGTATGACGAAACGATTAAGGGGCTTGTTGATCGGTGAGGTATTTAACAGTGGAGGAAATCATTGCGATGAACTTCTTCATTATTGAGAAATACTCGCCTCGTGAAATGAAAGGTGTAAAAGAACAATCATTATTGGAATCTGCCGTGTATCGTCCACAACAAAGTGTGTTTGGTGAAGATGCTTACCCCACTATTTTTGAAAAAGCAGCCGCATTGTTCGAGTCTTTGGCAAAAAACCATTGTTTCCATAACGCAAACAAACGAACAGCTTTTGTTGCTCTTATTCAATTTTTGAAATACAACGACTATCGACTTGTGATGCCACAAGATGAGGCAATTGAATTTGTTGTCGATGTAGTGAACCATCGATATTCCTTTAACGAAATTGTTGCTACAATTAAAGAATACACATTGAAGTGCTAGTTTTGGTATTCTGCGAAGTGAAATGAATGAGTTTTTATCTTCACAACATATAAGATTTTTAAAGTATTATTACCGCTAGCAGAAAATCATCACACATTTTAAAGCATTTAGGAGACACATAGGGCTATTTCGGAAGTTTTTTTGCTCGATTGAATAACGGAATCTTCTAACGACTAAAGTCGTGTCTTGCATACAAAAGGATTTCTCGTGCACCTTCGCGCCAAAGTAATGGAAATAAGCATTTCTCAAAAAGAGGAATGCTTTTTATGTTTTAAAACAAAAAAATAAACTAAAACAATAATTATTTATTGCAAAACGATAAACAATGTATTAAAATGGAATGGAAATGATCGAAGTGAGGTGCTTGTTGTGAAACGAGAGACACTTTTTTTAAAAAGCGCTATTTTTATTATCGGTGCTCCTGTTGTTATGTTATGTGTATTTGTTTTACCAAAGTTTCCTAACTTTTATGCCGAGTGGTTGCCGGAATTAGCGTATTTGCGCTATCCGATCACGATCTTTTTTTATGTTACCGCGATTCCGTTTTTCTTTGCGTTGTATCAAGCGTTCAACATTTTAACTTATATTGACAAAAACGAAGCGTTTTCCGATTTATCAGTAAGAGCGTTAAAGTATATAAAAAATTGTGCAACTGCCATTAGTTTGTTGTATATCGCAGGTATGCCGTTTTTTTATCTTACTGCTGATTTAGATGACGCCCCAGGGATGATCATCATCGGATTGATGGTTGTGTTTGGGGCGATGGTCGTCGCAGTGTTTGCCGCAGTGCTGCAGAAGCTTTTACAGAAGGCAATCGAGATCAAGTCGGAAAATGACTTAACCGTTTGAGGTGAATTACATGGCGATTATTGTGAATCTAGATGTCATGTTGGCGAAAAGGAAAATGAGCGTGACCGAGCTGTCAGAAAAAGTAGGAATAACAATGGCGAATTTATCAATCTTAAAAAACGGCAAAGCAAAAGCGATTCGGTTGTCGACGTTAGATGCCATTTGTAAAGCATTAGAATGCCAACCGGGAGATATTTTAGAATATCGAAGCGATGACGAAGCATAATGGGAGGCAAAAGAGATGAGAGCGTTCATTCAACTCGTTCATTTTGGTTGGGAACAAGCGTTATCTTGCTTGTTTCCCGTTGTCATTTTTGCCGCGTTAGCCGTAACGAAAATGGTGTCGCTTCCTTTCTTACCGCGATATGATTGGCTGCTCATTATTTGCCTTTTGATGCAATGGTGGATGGTGCGTACGGGGCTAGAAACGCGAGATGAACTAAAAGTGATTACGATGTTTCACCTTATTGGGCTTGCGCTTGAATTGTTTAAAGTGCACATGGGGTCTTGGGCTTACCCAGAAGAAGGGTATTCTAAAATTTTTGGTGTGCCTTTATATAGCGGTTTTATGTATGCAAGTGTCGCCAGCTATCTTTGTCAAGCGTGGCGGCGGTTAAAGGTGGAACTCGTGAAATGGCCGCCATTTTCAGTCGTTGTTCCATTGGCTGCGGCGATTTATTTCAATTTTTTTACCCATCATTATTGGTTTGATGTTCGTTGGTGGTTAATCGGGCTTGTCACGATCGTCTTTTGGTCGTCATCCGTCACATACGAGGTGAATGGAACGCGTTATCGCATGCCGCTTGTGCTTTCATTTTTTCTCATCGGGTTTTTTATTTGGATTGCGGAAAATATTGCTACGTTCTTTGGGGCTTGGCAATACCCGAACCAAGCCAAGGCTTGGAGTATCGTTCACTTAGGAAAAGTAAGTTCATGATTAGAATCGCAGGAAACCCCCGAATGTATTCGTGGGGAGGAATGCGATGTTTCTTTATTTTTCACTAAAAATAAGATAAAATAAAATTAGTGAAAGGTGGTGAATGTATGAAACTGACTTTGACAGCGAAAATAAAAATTATGCCAACAACAGAACAAGAGCAATTACTTCGAAAAACGATGCAAACGTACCGTGATGCGTGTAACGCTGTGTCGGAAGTAATATTCAAAGAAAAGGGCAAAGTATAAACAACTCCGCAGACAATTGCAGAAAAAACAAACTCCATCTGCCCGCAGAAGATTAAAGAAAATCGGTCAACGAGAAAACCGTTGGATGCAAGATGTCAACCATTGCATCAGTAAGGCACTCGTTGAGCGTTATGGCAAGAACACGCTGTTTGTGTTAGAGGATTTAACAGGCGTTCGCCAAGCAACAGAAAAAGTGTCCGTCAACCATCGGTATGAAATGGTGTCTTGGGCGTTTTATGATTTAAGGCAAAAAATCGAGTACAAAGCACGTAAACACCAAGCCAAAGTGATTGCGGTAGACCCAACATATACTTCCCAAACTTGCCCAAAATGCGGACATACAGAGAAGGCAAACCGCAACAAGAAAACGCACACATTCTGTTGCAAAACGTGCCAATACACAACAAACGATGACCGAGTAGGTGCGATGAATCTTCAACAAAAAGGAATCGAGTACATCGTTGAAGTAACCACGAACGCATGACGTTGGTGGTTGGGTAGCTGTCAACCTGCCCTGATGCAACCTCAAATGAAGGAAGGAGGACACCGTCCGCTTGCACTTCTGGGGAGTTGCAAGCCCACGACTTTAGTCGTTGGGTCGTTGACGGTTTTTATTAGTCATTGTCAGCTTTCTCATCGTTGCGACGTTAAAGCAGATGAAACAAAAAAACCCAAAGATGACGATTTCATCGGTTAGGGCGCAATAGAATATATGATTTTAGCGAACAGCAATCGTCACTGTTCGCTCACCTTTTTTATCCGATATTCTTCAATCACTGAACGGACGATATGAGAAGAGCTCCATTCACCGAAGGAAAGATAGGTGATTGGATATTTCTTTGGGAAAAGAATGGACTGGATTTGTTTTTGTTGTGCACCTTGTTCATACAAATCAATAATTTTTCCTTGAAGTTCTTGTAAATAGTTAAGCTTTCGTTGCAAAGCAGTGCGTCCGTCTTTTATATAGCCAGCGTGGGCACAAAACATTTCGTTAAAATCGTACGTTAACACTTTTCTTAATGATTCAATCAATGTAGGAACGCTTTCTTCGCGCAAAACGACTTTTGTTTTTTCTAGACAGTATAAATCCCCTGTAAAAAGTTGTCCTGTTTCGCGATTAAGAAATGCGAGATGATCAACCGCATGACCTGGTGTATGAATGACATCCCATGTCGCGTGATGAGAAGAAAATGTTTTTCCAATCGGTTTGGCTTCGAAAGGAGGGCGTTTTCCCCAAAAAAACTTGCGATATATCGGATAATCTGCTTGTTTCCGACAATAATCAATCATGAGCTCATTCATATAAATGGGTAGTTGTCGTTTGTTTTGTAAACATGCTGCACAACCTGTATGGTCTTCATGAAAATGAGTAATGACAACTTGGTCAATTTGTAATTGGTTGAAAAACTGTGTAAATTCTCGTGCTAACGATTGTGCTCCGGTGTCAATCAATACACCATCAATCGAGAAACAATGAACGGTTAAGCGAACTCCTTGAAATGTGAGAGTACCTTTGGCAACGTGGACATCGCCAACCGTTTCTTGTTCAAATTTTTTCTTTAGTAACATCCCCACTCCCCCTTAATCCCATTATACTATATCAAAATGAATAGTCATTCATTATTTTTGGTTTTATGAAAATCATCGTTTTTTTGTTTCATTCATAAAAAATGAGCTGCCCTAAAGCAACTCATCATATCATTTCAAAAAGGCAGCGCTTTCGAGACGCTGCCTTGACGATTAAAAAAATCCAAGTTTTTTCGGTGAGTAGCTAACAAGTAAGTTTTTCGTTTGTTGATAATGTTCGAGCATCATTTTGTGCGTTTCACGTCCGATTCCTGACATTTTATATCCACCAAATGCCGCATGCGCAGGATATGCGTGATAACAATTTGTCCATACACGTCCAGCTTGAATGCCACGTCCAAAGCGATACGCTGTATTGATATCGCGCGTCCATACTCCAGCACCTAGTCCGTATAATGCACCTTATTTGTATATAATGCTTTTCCTTGTTCGACAAACTGTTTTGCCTTCTCCTTCATTCCTTCGTGTTGTAAAGTTTTTTGCAATTGATGTGAGATGTTCATTGAGCAAAATTTTGGCCCGCACATTGAACAAAAGTGGGCAAGTTTTGCTCCTTCAGCTGGTAACGTCTCATCATGATACTCACGCGCACGTTCAGGATCCAAAGACAAGTTGAATTGATCATGCCATCGGAATTCGAACCGTGCTTTTGACAAGGCGTCGTCTCTTTTTTGTGCACTAGGATGCCCTTTTGCTAAATCGGCAGCATGAGCAGCGATTTTATAAGCGATAACACCTTGACGGACATCGTCTCTATTTGGCAATCCGAGATGTTCTTTCGGAGTAACATAACAAAGCATCGCCGTGCCGTACCACCCAATGATTGCTGCACCGATAGCTGAGGTGATATGGTCATAACCTGGTGCAATGTCAGTAGTTATTGGACCTAATGTATAAAAAGGTGCCCCGTGACAAATTTCTATTTGTTTGTCGACATTTTCTTTAATTTTATGCATTGGAATATGTCCCGGACCTTCAATCATGACTTGAACATCATGCTCCCAAGCAATTTTTGTCAATTCTCCAAGTGTTTGCAGCTCGGCAAATTGAGCTTCGTCGTTTGCATCCGCAATCGAACCAGGGCGCAATCCGTCCCCAAGTGAAATAGCGATATCGTAAGTTTTTAAAATCTCACAAATCTCCTCAAAATGAGTGTATAAAAAGTTTTCTTCGTGATGTGCTAAGCACCATTGCGCCATAATGGAACCACCGCGAGAAACGATCCCCGTCGTGCGATTGACTGTTAAAGGAATGTAACGAAGTAATACGCCAGCATGAATAGTAAAATAGTCGACCCCTTGTTCTGCTTGTTCGATTAATGTTTCACGATAAACGTCCCATGATAAATGTTCGACAACTCCATTGACTTTTTCTAATGCTTGATAAATAGGGACAGTACCAATTGGAACAGGAGAATTGCGAATAATATATTCTCGAGTCTCGTGTATATGTTTTCCTGTTGATAAATCCATGACAGTATCAGCGCCCCAGCGGATCGCCCAAAGCATTTTTTCAACTTCTTCTTCTAAGGAAGAGGTGACAGCTGAATTTCCGATATTTGCGTTAATTTTCACGTGGAATTTACTTCCTATAATCATCGGTTCACTTTCAGGGTGGTTAATATTAGCTGGGATAATTGCTCTTCCTGCCGCCACCTCTTGACGAACAAATTCGGGATCCATTTGTTCGCGAATTGCGACAAACTCCATTTCAGGTGTAATGATCCCTCGTTTTGCATAGTGCATTTGTGTAACCGTTTTTCCTTTTTTCGCGCGCATCGGTTTGCGTTGAAAAGGTAAGTTCGCATTAGGAAACCTTCCTTCATACTTTTCGACATCGCCGCGTTCGACTATCCATTCTTCTCTTAACGTTGGCAATCCTTTATGAATATTCGGTTCAAAAAGTGGATCGGTGTACGGTCCGCTTGTATCATAAACGCGAATCGCCCCATTTTCTAATATTGTTGTTTCTGTTTTTGTTGGCGACAGTTGAATTTCACGCATCGGAACACAAACATCTTTTCGACTTCCTTGCACGTACACTTTTTTACTTGAGGGAAATAACATGTTGGAAAATAAATTGTTCATTCTTATTCGCTCCTTTTCATTTTTTAATAGGAGCAATGCCAACACGTAAAAAAATCAGGTTCCATAAAAAGAACCTGATTTTGTCCGCAAATAGTACAAGCGAATGACACTCGCACCATCTACTTCCCTACGCTGGCATCACCCAGATCAGGTTCAAAGGGTCAAAGAACTTTTGCGCGTCCTTCTCTCAGTCCAAGCTATTGGACACCCCTAGTAGATGCAAAATTATGAACTTTAAAAATAATCTAGCATATGATAAAAATATTGTAAAGTATATATATTCGAAAATATACTTGATGGTGTTTGTATTTTAGAAGTAGCGGTAATGGAGGCATTGAAGGAGAGGGGATAAGAAACATGGAAAACGTACTTTCTGAACGGGCCGTGTTGATGTGGCGAATGTATGAAGTTATTCGTTTATTTATTTTTCTTCTCTTATACGTGATTGTTCATTTTTTCGTTCCTATGTGGGTTGTTTTGGGACTCGTTTGCTTATGGATTGCTGATGCGATTTTGTTTGTTTTTTTCGTTCCGCGCTGGAAATGGGAACGCTGGCGATATATCATTCGTGATCGAGAAATTGAACTCGAGCACGGGGTATGGATTCGAAAGCGTACGCTTATTCCCATCCATCGCGTTCAACATGTTGATGTAAAGCAAGGTCCGTTAGCACGAAGGCAAAAACTGGCTTCACTTTACATTTATACAGCGGCAACTGCGCACGAAATTCCATTTCTTGATGAACAAGAAGCAGAGAAGTTGCGTTACTACATTTCCTCTTTAGTGAAGGAAGATGAAAATGATGCATGAAAAGAAACGGTTGCATCCGATTGCGATTGTTATTTATATAGTTAAGCGGTTAAAGCAAGGACCGTTTTTGGCGCTTGCGTTACTTCTAGCAATAAAAAAGAAAACAGGTGATCCTTTCGTTGATTGGATGCCTTTGTTTTTATTTCTTTTTTATGCTATGCTCGCTGGGTATATGTCGTGGCGGCGATTTACATATCGTTTACAAGAAAATGACATGTATATTGAACAAGGGATATTTGTAAAAAAGAAACGGTATATTCCATTTGATCGTATTCAAGGTATTTCACATTCGTCAGGGGTGTTACAGCGGCTTGTAGGTGTTGTGCAAGTACATATTGAAACAGCTGGCAGGCAAATGGATGAACCAGAAGTAATACTTTCAGCGGTTTCCATAGAAGAAGCAAAGCAAATAGAGCGAGCGGTGCATCACAAAAAACGAGAAAACATATTTATAGAAATAGAAGATAAGACGGATGCCATATTTACACTTCGTTTTCGCGACGTATTGTTTTTATCTATCACAAGTGGTGGTGCTTTTGGAGTCATTGCAGCGATTGGTGCATTTTTTTCTGAGTTTGATGATTTCATTCCGTTTGAACGGCTAAACATATTTTTTCGCGCTGACGATACAGCTTCTACACTTGTCTTTTTGCTTGTCGTTTTTATGATCGCTTACGTGTTGTCTGTGATCGGTCATCTTTTTCGCTATATGAATTTTACGGTTGTCAAACAAAACAAAACGATAACGATAACAACAGGATTGCTGCAAAAAAAGAGCATTTCTACATCGATTGAGCGCGTTCAAGCCATTGCAGTGAAGGAAAGTCCGATTCGGTACTTGTTCGGTTATGTTTCTGTTCACCTTATTCATGCCGGAGGGGCACTTGATGATGGAAAACATGGCAGTCTCGTGTTGTTTCCGCTTGTTCGTCAAAATGAAGTCGTGTCTCTCGTTGCGACGTGCTTTCCTAAATATCGTTTGCACAATTCGTTCCGGTCGCTATGTACACGTGCCCGTTGGCGCTATATGTTGAGGTCGCTCTATATGGTTATGCTCATTCCGATCATCACAATCGTATTTTTTCAGCGATTTGAAACGCTCCTTCTCCTTTTGCCCGCAGTATATGTCGGCTATCGAAGTTATAAGCGAGCGGGAGTAACGATTAAGAGTGAGCAGCTAGCATTGAGAAGTGGATGGCTGACGATAAAAACGGTATATATGTTAAAACATCGTATTCAGTCATTAACGATCTCGCAAAGTCGTATGCAACAACGACTCGGATTATGTACAGTACGTGCGACTGTCATGCCAGGCATACGCACAAAAGTCGTTGATGTGGACGAACATAAGGCACAAGCAATATACGAATGGTTTTTGGGAAATAAGGCATGAAAAAGAAATATTTCAAGTGTCCCAAAAGAGCACGCTTTTGGGACACACTTATTTTTTAAAGTAATTCGTCAATTTCCTGTAACACTTCTCCAATTTTACGACCATGTATAAGCAAATCCGCCCAATCATCTAATGGCGTCGGTTCCATGTTCACAATCACTAATTTGCCCCCGCTTCGTTTTGCGATGACAGGAAGTTCGTTAGCTGGTGACACTTGTAAAGAAGAGCCGAGCACAATCCATAAGTCTGCTCGTTCGGCTGCTGTCCATGCTTGTTCAAACGCATTATACGGCAATGATTCGCCAAATAAAACGACGGAAGGACGTAAAAAGCCGCCGCATGTGCACGTAAACTGTTCGTCTACATACCGTTTTGCGTCGTATGTTCGCCTGCAACGCGAGCAATGCACTGTTCGCAACGTTCCGTGTAATTCAATGACATTTGTACTGCCTGCTTGTTGGTGAAAGCCGTCGACATTTTGCGTGATGATTTGATGAATAAGCCCCCGCTTTTGCCAATCGGCCAAAATCATATGCCCGACATGTGGCTTACATTTAAGCAACGTACGAATACGATATTGATAAAATGCAATAAACTCGTCTCGGTTATGTTGCATCGCATACGTACTTGCTAATTGTTGTGGATTTTTCGTGCGCCAAAGCCCTGATTTTGCCGAACGAAAATCGGGAAGCCCGCTTTCTGTAGACATTCCTGCTCCAGTAAATACAATTGTATACGAAGACTCTTTCAACCATTTTTCTAACATTCCGTACCCCTCCTTTTTATCTACCAATAACTACTTCTTTCTTCGCCCTTTTCTTCCTTTATTTTCACATATGTTTATAAGGAAAATAAGGACTTTTGATTCATGCCCATGAAAATAGGCAAAGTATAATAAGAAGTAAAGGCACAGCTAAGGAAACTTAGCGTCGCAAAGCTATAGGGGCTAACGGGATACCTATGCCAGCCAGCTGCCATTACCAAAAAAATATACATATGAAATGGAGGAAAGGGTAATGTTTAAAAAAGGATTACCAATTTTACTAGCATCGATGCTCGTTGCTTCCCCAGCTTTTGCAGCGAAGCATGATGGAGCAAAATATGTACAGAAAAGTCAGCTTGTCGTGAAAAAGGAAGAAGCGAAGAAAAAACAAGAGTTAGCTAAGCAGAAAAAAGAAGAGGCAAAAAAGAAAAAAGAACAACAAATGTTAAAAAACAAATTGGCAGAACTAAATAAAAAGTTAAGCAAGATTGAAGTGCGTGTAAACGAGGTGACAATAGCGCTTGAAGCGTTTAGCACGCCGAAAGAACAACCAACTGAACAACCAACACAACCACAAAGTGAACAAACAACAGAGGAAACGACACAAGTAGTCAATGAACAAGATAGCGCTACTGTGACTACGACTGAACAATCACCTGTCGTGCAATCGGATGAAGACGACGAAGCGGAAAAACAAGAAGAGTTAGATCAATGGTTTGGGAAGCTTATTGCTGCTTCTAATCAATTAAAAGCAGTAAAAAATGAAATTCGTGCGTTAGAAAAGAAAGTATCTAAGAATGATGTCAACGTACAAGCGTTGAAAGAAAAAGTAAAGGCGTTAGAAGAAAACGTACAACAAAATAAAAAGAAGTTGCTTGAACTGTTATAAGAGTGCCTGTTGGCGCTCTTTTTTTGCATATTTTCGCGTGAAACACAAATGATAATAATCGTTCGAAAGGAGGGAAGCGAATGAACATCACACGTGCGCAACAAATTGCTCAGTCACCCGATATGAAAAATATAACGTATAACGGAAAAGCCGTGTATATTGAACATGTCGATGTACAAACGGAAATGGCAACGATTCATTTTTTAAGCAACCGAGAAAAACAACAGCGCGTTCCGATTTCACAGTTAGAGGAGCATTAAGTGATGGGGATGTGACAAAGCAACTTGTTTGTCACATCCTTTTTTGTTGGAGTAAATCAATCAGTAAGTGTACAAGTTTGTTGTTTTTCATTGTCGGCGAATAAAGATAAGAAAATGTTCGATAAAAAGGAGAATGTTTAACGTAAACAATCGATAAGTTTTTATGATTCAACTCCTGTTCAATGACATGACGTGAAAGGAGGGCTAAACCGTTTCCGTGCATTAACGTTTCTTTTATTCCTTGATTGCTGCTAATAATTATCAGTGATTTTACTTTTAGCCCATTTGAACGAATAAAATGGTTAAAATATTCACGTGTGCCAGACCCTAATTCGCGTGTAATCCATAGTTGGTTTTGTAAATCGTTTATCGATACTTCCTGTTTGTGAGCGAGAGGATGATCGTTAGACGCAACGATGACTAGCTCATCTTGCATAAATGGGTACACCACAAGCTCTTTTTCATTTGTTTGACCTTCAATTAAACCGATATGTGTTTGATACGTACGAACGAGCTCTACAATTTCTTTTGTATTGCCGATGATCACTTCCAATTGTAATTCTGGATAATCGTTTTGTAAGGCGCATAAAAAGGTAGGTAGCACGTATTCCCCGATCGTAAAACTAGCCCCAATTTTTAATGTTCCTTTCACACAGTCGTGATGTTCCAAAATATCTTGTTTCGTTTGTTCGTATAACGTGATCATTTTTTTTGCTCGATCATAAAGCAATTCTCCCGTTGGCGTCATTTGTAGCTCTTTTGGTGAACGAATAAATAGTTTTGTTTGAAACTCTTTTTCTAAATTTTTAATGTGCAAGCTTACACTTGGTTGAGATAAATGAAGAATTTCTGCTGTTTTTGTGAAATTTTTCACCTCAGCTAATGTAATAAATGTTTTTAATTGTTCGTACATATCGCTCGCTCCTTAGTTATTAAAAAAATAAATAGTTCTGATAATTTATATTTATTTTACTAATTTTATTTTTTACGGTAAAGTCAAATAAAACATACTTGATTTATAGGAATAGTAGAAAAATGAGAGGTGAAACATGTTGCCATTTCAAGTGACAAACAGTCCATTTAATGAAGAACAAGTCGAGCTCCTCAATCGGCTTTGGCCAACGTTAAATTCCGCACAAAAACTTTGGCTAAGTGGGTATTTAGCTGCAACCGAGTCGGTCGGAGCGCTTCAACAAGAAGCATCTGCAACGAAGGAAGTGACCGTTCTTTACGGGTCGCAAACAGGAAACGCGCAAAAACTAGCGGAAAAAGTAGGAGAAACGCTTAAACATCGCGGGTTTCATGTCACCGTTTCCTCGATGCTTGATTTTAAGCCAAACGAGTTGAAAAAAATAAATACGTTGCTCCTTGTTGTTAGCACATACGGAGAAGGGGAACCACCAGATAACGCCTTGTCATTTTACGAATTTCTTCATAGCAAGCGCGCACCAAAACTCGATCATCTTCGTTTCTCTGTATTGGCGCTTGGCGATACGTCGTATGAACATTTTTGTAAAACGGGAAAAGATTTTGATAAACGGCTAGAAGAGCTAGGCGGAAAGCGGTTATACGAACGCGTCGATTGTGACGTCGATTATGAAGAAAAAGCAGCGAAATGGCTAGAGGGAGTGCTTGGCGAGTTAGATAAGCAAGGAGCCATTTCCGTAGCAACAACTTCATCTGCACAAGCGAAGCCAACGACCATTTATTCACGAAAACATCCGTTTCAAGCGGAAGTATTAGAAAATATCAATTTAAATGGACGCGGCTCAAACAAAGAAACACGTCATATTGAATTATCTCTCGAGGGTTCTGGGCTTGTGTTTGAACCAGGCGATGCGCTCGGTGTTTTTCCAAAAAACGATCCAGAACTTGTCGACGCCATGATTGAAAAAATGAAATGGAATCCAGACATACTCGTTTCTATTGAAGAAAAGGAAGAGCCGTTACGAGAAGCGTTGTTGTCGCGGTTAGAAATTACCGTATTAACCGAGCAATTATTGCAAGCATTCGCTACGTTTTCGGGTGACCCAGACTTCCATGCGCTCCTTTCTTCTGAGCAAGAAGCGAAAAGAAAAGAATATATGAAAGGACGCGATGTGCTCGATGTTCTCTGTGACTTCGGTTCGTGGGAGATGACACCACAGCAGTTCGTCTCTTCATTACGAAAGTTGCAACCGCGCTTTTATTCAATCGCAAGTAGCTTGCTAGCTTATCCAGATGAAGTGCATATCACCGTTGGCGCGGTTCGTTATGAAGCACATGGGCGCTTACGGAAAGGAGTGTGCTCAACGTTTTGTGCCGAACGTTTACACATTGGCGATAAACTTCCTGTGTTCGTTCATCAAAATCCGAATTTTAAACTCCCGAAAGACACACATACGCCAATTATTATGATTGGACCAGGTACGGGGGTTGCGCCGTTCCGAGCTTTTATGCAAGAGCGTGAGGCGATTGGCGCGAAAGGGAAATCGTGGCTGTTCTTTGGCGATCAACATTTCGTGACCGATTTCCTTTATCAAACGGAATGGCAAACGTGGCTAAAAAACGGTGTGTTGACGAAGATGGATGTTGCCTTTTCACGCGATACGAAAGAAAAAGTATACGTGCAACACCGAATGATTGAACAGAGCAAAGAACTGTTCCGATGGTTAGAAGAAGGAGCAGCTGTTTATGTTTGTGGCGACAAACAACGCATGGCACGCGACGTTCATGAAACGCTTATCCATATTATTGCGAAAGAAGGAAAGATGACGAGTGAACGAGCGGAAGCGTATGTTGCCGACATGCAAAAACAAAAACGTTACCAACGTGACGTATATTAGGGGGGATGATTGTGGAAAAGTTTGTATTAACACCGCCAGATGGACCACCAAGCGATGTTGAACGCATTAAACGAGAAAGCAACTATTTGCGCGGCACGTTGAAAGAAACGATGGAAGATCGCATCACTGCCGGCATTCCAGAAGATGATAACCGATTGATGAAATTTCATGGCAGCTATTTGCAAGATGATCGCGACTTGCGAGCCGAGCGACAAAAACAAAAATTAGAGCCAGCGTATCAATTTATGATTCGCGTTCGTACCCCAGGTGGCGTAGCAACACCAGAGCAGTGGCTGGCGATGGACGAATTGGCGAGGACGTATGCGAACGGGACGTTGAAACTTACGACACGACAAGCGTTTCAGTTTCACGGCGTATTGAAATGGAACATGAAAAAAACGCTCCAAGCCATTAACGAGGCACTGCTTACGACGTTAGCGGCATGCGGTGACGTCAACCGAAACGTCATGTGCAATCCGAATCCTTACCAATCGGAAGTGCATGCAGAAGTGTATGAATGGGCGAAAAAATTAAGCGATTATTTATTGCCACAAACAAGGGCGTATTACGAAATTTGGTTAGATGAAGAAAAAGTCGCTGGAACACCAGAAGTAGAACAGGAACCGATTTATGGGCCGCTTTACTTGCCACGAAAATTTAAAATTGGTATCGCTGTTCCACCGTCAAACGATGTCGATGTATTTTCGCAAGACCTTGGATTTATTGCGATTGTTGAACATGGAAAGCTTACGGGATTTAATGTAGCGATCGGTGGCGGCATGGGAATGACGCACGGCGATCGCACGACATATCCGCAGCTCGCAAAAGTGATCGGTTTTTGTAAACCAGAACAAGTGATTGATGTGGCAGAAAAAATCGTTACCATTCAGCGTGATTACGGCAATCGCTCGGTACGGAAACACGCCCGCTTTAAATATACAATTGATCGGCTTGGTTTGGATGCAGTAAAAACAGAACTAGAACGTCGGCTTGGATGGAATTTAGAAGAAGCGCGCCCTTACTATTTCGAGCATAATGGCGACCGCTACGGTTGGGTTGAAGGTGTGAACGGAACGTGGCATTTTACGTTATTTGTCGAGGGCGGACGGGTGAAAGATACCGATGATTATCCACTTATGACAGGCTTGCGAGAAATTGCAAAAGTGCATACGGGCGATTTCCGTCTCACCGCTAACCAAAACTTAGTCATCGCCAATGTGCCAAGTGAGAAAAAAGAAGAAATTGATACGCTTATTAAGCAATACAAATTAACAGATGGGAAACATTATAGTGCCCTTCGCCGCAATTCGTTAGCCTGTGTGGCTTTGCCAACGTGCGGATTAGCGATGGCAGAAGCGGAGAGATATTTGCCGACACTCATTGATAAAATTGAAGAAATTGTCGAGGAAAACGGGCTTCGTGACGAGGAAATAACGATTCGCATGACCGGCTGTCCGAACGGATGTGCTCGTCATGTGCTTGGAGAAATTGCATTTATCGGTAAATCCGTCGGCAAATATAATATGTATCTCGGGGCTGCATTTGATGGCAGCCGTCTCGGTAAATTGTATCGGGAAAATATCGGAGAAAAAGAAATTTTATCTGAACTTCGTACGCTCCTTTCTCGGTATGCGAAAGAACGACTTCGTGGCGAACGTTTTGGTGACTTCGTTATTCGTGCGGGCGTTGTGAAAGAGACGACAGATGGAATGAACTTTCATGACTAAACAAATCGGCTTCCTGTTTGGGAGCCGATTTGTTTTTATAATTTACAAAATATTTACACAGAAATGACGATTAATTAAAAAAAATAGATTAGAATAAAGATCAGAAAAATGAATAAAAGAGGTGGAGAAAAGGAGAAACCGTAACGACAGTGTAGATGTACAACATTCTACGTTGTTTTCGGTTTCTTTTTGTTTGGAGGGAGACAATGTTTTTACAAGAAAAGTTTATTGCAACGATTAAACATCCGAAGCATATCGAACAGTTTTTAAAAACAAACTGGAAAACAGTACTGTTACAAACCGGTACGATTAGTGTGATAAAAAGATATGTTGAACTGTTAAAAGCACACGATCGTTATGTATTTGTGCATGTTGAGAAAATTCCAGGCATTAGTTATGACAAAGAAGGGCTTCAATTTTTATCGAAATTTGTTCAACCACATGGTATTGTCTCGACAAAAAGTACGCTAATTCAGTTGGCAAAAAAGGAAAAGTTATGGACGATTCAACGTTTATTTTTAGTAGATACAGACGCAGTAGAAACTGGATTACAGGTCGTTCAACAAGTTACACCTGACGCGCTTGAGGTGATGCCTGGAATTGTGCCTGATATGATTGAGCGATTAGCTCAACAGGTCAATATTCCAATTATTACAGGAGGATTAATTCAAAATCGAGATCAAATGGTTCAAGCTTTAAAGAAGGGGGCACAAGCGGTATCTACAGGAAACCCATTATTATGGAAAATTGCTGAAAGGGAGGGGCTACAATGATAGAATTTGTTCATATTAGTAAGACGTATGATGGGAAAACATTTGTTATCAATGACATAAGCGTCCAAGTGAAAGAAGGGGAGTTTTTTGTGCTAGTAGGTCCTTCTGGTTGTGGAAAAAGTACGTTACTTCGAATGATCGCAGGACTAGAGTCGATTACGAGTGGACAGTTGAAAATAGCAGGGAGAGAAATGAATAATGTGCAACCAAGCGAGCGTCATTTATCTATGGTATTTCAAAACTATGCGTTATATCCCCATTTGACAGTTCAAGATAACATATTGCTAGGGTTATACAAGGCTAAAATATCGAAAGCGGAAAAAAGAAAACGTTGTAGCGAAGTCGCAGAGCTACTTAATCTAACCCCTTGTCTTCACAAAAAGCCTAGACAGCTGTCTGGGGGGCAAAGGCAACGTGTGGCATTGGCACGAGCTATCGTTTCTCAAAAACCTATTTGTTTAATGGACGAGCCGCTGTCGAACTTAGATGCAAAATTGCGTACGCATATGCGTTCATATATCCGTCAGCTACAACGTCAACTTGGTATGACAATCATCTACGTAACACACGACCAAGTAGAAGCGATGACGATGGCAGACCGAATGATGGTATTACATGAAGGAAAAATTCAACAAATTGGCGATCCTCTATATGTATATAACAATCCGAACAATACATTTGTTGCTTCGTTTATTGGTTCTCCGCCAATAAATATGGCTAAAGTACATAAGTTAAACGACTTATTTTTGCTACAAAAAGAATGGATTGTAAAAGTAGCTCATCATGTACAAGCGGACAATAAGTATGGAACAATTGCAGTTCGACCAGAACACATTCGATTAGCAAATGAAAATGAACCACATATATGGTTAGCAGTAACACATGTTGAGCGGCTAGGTACAGAAACGCTTGTCACATTAAAACTGACAGAACAAGATGAGTGGGTTGCACGTTGGCATGGACAACATCCGATAGAAATAGGGCAACAAGTACGCATTTCAATTAATGATGAACATGTTTTATTTTTTGATGAAGAAGGAAAAAGAATAGCGAAAGAGGGAGAGGAGCATGCTGCATACGGTAAAACGAACGATTGAAGGTATTTTATATATATTCCCTTCGTTTCTCTTATTTTCTGTTTTCGTTTTTTATCCAATGGTTCGTACAGGATATTTAAGCTTTTACATGACTGATTTTCAAGGAAATCCAACGACATATGTAGGATTAGAAAATTTCCTTTATTTACTAGAAGATCGGAATTTTAAGGAGAGCATGAGAGCGACATTTTTGTTTGTTTTATACACCGTTCCGACGACGGTAATTATCTCTTTAGTCTTAGCTCTTTTAGCGAATGAAAAACTGCGAGGGATACAGCTGTTTCGCACCATCTTTTCTTCAACGCTAGGAATGAGTGTTGCTGCTTCTTCTGTTATCTGGATGTTTATGTACAATCCTTCAGTAGGAATAATTAACAAACTTATTTTGGCGCTTGGTGGGGAAGATCGCCAATGGTTATTAAATCCTGATACAGCTTTAGTTGCTGTTGCTATTGCAACAGTTTGGATGAACATTGGATTTTCTTTTTTAATTTTACTTGGGGGTTTACAAAACATCGATATCACATTATATGAAAGTGCAAAAGTTCTAGGATTGAGTCGCATGTATCAGCTGTGGCGCATTACGATTCCGTTATTGTCACCGACTTTATTTTTTATTGTCACCGTTTCGCTTATCCACGCTTTTCAAACGTTTGGTCAAATCGACATTTTGACAAAGGGTGGACCTATGAATGCAACAACCGTACTTGTTTACTCTATTTACCGTGAAGCGTTTATTAACTATAATTTTGGATTCGCAAGTGCTCAAGCGGTTGTATTGTTTTTGATCGTATTAGTAGTGACGTTTTTACAATTTGTACTTGTTGAGAGGAAGGTGCATTACCAATGAGCCTTCTGAAAAAAATGATCTTGTATGCGGTGTTAGTTATTAGTTCCATTATTTTGATGTTTCCGATTGTGTATGCGTTTCTGATTAGCTTTTTAAGTGGTGCTGAACTTTTACAAGGAAAGTGGTGGCCAAGCGATTGGTCTCTTCGGAATTATATAGTTGCATTTGAAAAAGTTCCACTGGCGAGATATTTATGGAATAGCTTTTTTGTTTCATTCATTGTGATGATCGGACAGCTAGTTGTATCTAGTTTAGCAGCATATGCTTTCGTTTTTCTGCGCTTTCCATTTAGAAATATATTATTTTTTTTAACAATTACTACAATGCTTATCCCTTGGGAGGCAACGGTTATTCCAAACTATTTGACCGTGCAAGCTCTAGGATGGACAAATAATTACTTTGGTTTAACGATTCCGTTTTTCGCTTTAGCTTTTGGCATATTTTTGTTGCGCCAACATTTTAAAACGATTCCATTTGAGTTGTATGAAGCTGCGCAAGTATCAGGAATAAAACATTTTCGTTTTTTCTGGTATGTCGTTTTGCCTCTTTCGAAAACAAGTTTATCTACCTTAGGTATTTATAGCTTTTTGACAACATGGAACATGTATTTATGGCCGCTTCTTGTGACGAATGACGAACGTGTACGAACTGTCCAAATTGGCTTGAAACAAATGCAAACGCAAGAAATGGCAACCGAATGGGGGGTGGTAATGGCTGCAGTAATCATTGTTATTTTACCAACTTTACTTTTATTGTTTGTCGGGCAAAAGCAATTACAACAGGGTTTGATGCAAGGATCAATTAAATAGTGAGGGGGAAAACATTGTGAAAAAATGGATATATGCATTTGTGTTAGCATCGACTCTAGTAGGATGCAATGATAGCAATGAAGAAACTGCATCGAAAGTGAAAGAGGAAAAATCATCACCAAAAACAGAAGTGATTTTTTGGCATGCGATGAGCGGAGATTTAGAAAAAGCGTTAAATGAGATTGTGAATGATTTCAATGCCTCACAAAAAGAGATTGAGGTTAAACCAGTATTTCAAGGAACTTATGAGGAAGCATTGACAAAATTTAATGCCGTAGCTGGCACAAAGGACTCGCCGACGATTATGCAAACTTTCGAAGTTGGAACAAAATATATGATTGAGAGCGGAAAAGTCGAACCTGTCCAAACGTTTATTGATCAAGAAGGATACGATGTATCGCAGTGGGAAAAAAATATCGTAAACTATTATACAGTAAATGGAACGATATATTCCATGCCATTTAATTCGTCCACCCCAGTGCTTATTTATAATAAAGATGCTTTTAAAGAAGTGGGGCTAGATCCTGAAAAGCCACCTATGACATATAGTGAGCTGAAAAAAGTAGCTAAATTATTAACAAAAGAAGGGAAATATGGTTTTTCAATACTGAATTACGGTTGGTTTTTTGAACAAATGCTTGCTGTACAGGGTGGTCTTTATGTGAATGAAGAGAATGGGAGAAAGGGGGAAGCTACATCAGTTAAATTCAATGGTGAAGAAGGGTTAAGTGTATTCCAACTCATTTATGATATGTATAAAGAGGGGACATTTTATAATGTTGGTCAAAACTGGGATGAAATGAGGGCGGCTTTTCAATCTGGAAAAATAGCTATGTATTTAGACTCCTCAGCAGGAGTGAGAACGATTGTTGACAATGCACCGTTCGAAGTAGGGGTATCTTATTTGCCAGTTCCAGATGGTGTTGAAAGGCAAGGAGTCGTTATTGGAGGAGCATCTTTATGGTTAATGAAAGATGTAGATGATGAGAAGAAAAAAGCAGCGTGGGAGTTTATGAAATACGTCACAACCCCAGAAGTACAGGCAAAATGGCATGTAAATACAGGATATTTTGCAATAAATCCAACAGCTTATGAGTTGTCTCTTGTAAAAGAACAATGGGAAAAATATCCTCAGCTTCAGGTTACAGTGAATCAATTGAAAGAAACGAAGCCGACATCAGCAACTCAAGGAGCATTAATCTCTGTCTTTCCACAAGCACGTCAGCGAATTGTTAATGCCATGGAAAGTTTATATCAAGGTGTTGATCCGAAGAAAGCGCTTGAACAAGCTGCAAATGAAGTGAATCGAGAACTGAAAATAGCAAATAAAAGATAGGGTGTCCGTTTGGACATCCTTTCATCATAGGAGGAGTAAGAGAGACATGTATATTTATGCTCATCGAGGATTTAGTGGGGAGTATCCTGAAAATACAATGACTGCTTTTCAACGTGCATATGAACTAGGAGTAGATGGTATAGAATTAGACGTCCAAATGACAAAAGACGGAGAATTAGTTGTTATTCATGATGAGCGTATTGACCGAACAACAGATGGTGTTGGGTATGTAAAGGATTTTTCTTACCGTCAACTTCGACTTTTTGATGCAGGTGGGTGGTTTCACACACGGTTTGTGGGAGAAAGAATCCCCACTTTAGTAGAAGTCTTTGATTGGTTGTCCGATCAAAAAAGACCCATCATTTTGAATATTGAGTTGAAAAATGGTATAATTCGGTATGATAACATGGAAGAGAAATTATTAACTTTGTTGTATTCGTATCACTCTTGGTCGCATCGAGTTGTATGTTCTTCCTTTTCGGTTCAGAGTTTATGTTTGTTACATCAACTTGATCCAAATGTCGACAAGGCGATGTTAGTGGAAGGTTCCCAACGTCATGTATTAAATGCCATTCGTGCATTCCGTGCGCAAGAAGTTCATTGTGATTGGAATTTTTTAATTTCACAGGAAGGAGAGAAAGTCGGTAAAGAGGTAGATATTTGTGTGTATACAGTGAATGATCCATTTTTGCTTACTGAATTGGTGAAACGAGATGTAAAGGCAGTTATGACTGATTTTCCTAATCGCATGTTTAGGAGATGAAGAAAAAGATGTATTGGTTATATTTGTCCGTAGCAATTATTTTTGAAGTAATCGGAACGACTGCGATGAAATGGTCAAACGGACTGACAAACACATGGGCGACAATTGTTATGTTTATTTGTTACGCAGTAAGCTTTACATCGCTCGCCATGGCTTTAAAAGGAATTGATGTTTCTATTGCATATGCTATTTGGTCAGGACTAGGTATAGTGTGCATTACATTCATTGGTCTATTTTTGTTTCATGAAATGATGAGTTTTAAAAAGATCATAGGAATTGCATTTGTTATTATAGGTGTTGTTTTATTGAAATTGAATTAAATTTAAAATATGGGAGGCATCTATACATGATCGTCACAACAACAAACAGCGTCGAAGGAAAACAAATTGAACAATATCTCGGGTTAGTGTCTGGTGAAGTTATTTTAGGGGCGAATGTCGTTCGTGATTTTTTAGCGAGCATTACCGATATTATCGGTGGCCGAAGTGGAACATACGAAAGCAAGTTAGCTGAAGGTCGAGACATGGCTGTAGAAGAAATGGTGAAAAAAGCACGCAATATGGGGGCAAACGCAGTAATTGGCGTCGATCTCGATTTTGAAACGTTGCGCGATGGAATGATGATGTGCATCGCGACAGGTACAGCAGTGAAGTTGAAGGAATAGGGAATATGAGAAGAAGCTGAATCGGCTTCTTCTTTTTGTTTTACACGAAAGATATTCAAACTTTTGCCGAAAAAACCGACATGTAATGTTCAACGATGATGAATAAAGGGATGTAACACATTTTTACAATAGAGGTTGTGATTCATGTAATAGAACAGAAGGGGGAATCAAGGTTTCTTTTGTTTTATTGACTTACGTATAAAAATGGGATATGATGTAATTAGAAATTTATCTAAATGTCTATTTTTTTGATTAATATTTAGAAATTTGTCTAAATATCTAAAAGAAAGCGGGTGAAAAAGATGTCGTTTAACGAGGCATTTAAAGCGATTGCTGATCCAAACCGCCGAAAAATTCTTTCTTTGTTAAAAAAAGGAGATTTAACAGCGGGGGAAATTGCTGAACATTTTGATATGCAAAAGCCGAGTGTGTCTCATCATTTAAAAATATTAAAACAAGCCGATTTAGTGGAAGATCGGCGCGTTGGACAACATATTTATTACTCATTAAACACAACGGTGTTCCAAGATTTAATGAGCTGGTTTTATGACATATTACAAAAAGAAGGTGATGAATCATGAAAAAGCACTTATTTATTATCATTCTCATTGCAAGTAGCTATGTATTGAGTTTATTAGCCATCCCTTTTTTGCCGGATGAAGTGGCGATTCATTGGAATGTGGCTGGGGAAGCTGACGGCTTTACGAGCAAATGGTGGGGCGCATTACTTTTTCCGATCTTTTTAACAGGAATTGTCTCCCTTATTCTTTTCTTGCCGAAGGTGGATCCACGCAAAGAAAACTACGAGAAATTTGAAAAAGTATATCGCATTTTTTTACATGTATTTGTTTTATTTTTATTTAGCATACATGTGGTGACGCTTGCGTATAATATCGGAATTCCTGTGCAAGTCGATGTCGTTGTGCCGATTGGAGTTGGAGTGTTGTTCATTGCCCTTGGAAATTATATGCCGAAAATTAAACCGAATTATTTTTTCGGTATTCGTACCCCTTGGACGCTAGAAAATGAAGAAGTTTGGCAAAAAACGCATCGTGTCGGAGGAAAAGTGTTTGTTATGATGGGTGTATTCATTATGCTTACGGTATTTGCAACAAGTGTATGGCGCTTTATTTTTCTGATGATCATTGTATTTGGTGGCACGATGTATTTGTTTATCCAGTCGTATTTATTTTCGCGTAAATGAAAGGAGAGATCGATTTGGTTGGGATGTTTGTTCAATTGTTTCTTTCTTTGATTGTTCCTTTCGCACTTATCATATATGGGCGAAAAAAAGGATGGCTCTCATGGAAAGCGTTCGGTGTTGGCTTGCTTGTTTTTGTTTTATTTTCACAAGTGTTAGAGAAAGTTATGCATATGCTTGTAATAGATCCGAGTGGCACATCGTTAAAAGGAATAAGTAGCGTTTGGGCGTTTGTCGCTTACGGCGCTTTAGCAGCTGGAGTGTTTGAAGAGATAGGAAGATATGTCGGGTTTCGTTTCATGTTAAAAAACAATCGGGCATACGGGGATGGATTATCATTCGGTTTAGGACATGGAGGAATGGAAGCTGTGCTTATTGGTGCTTTTAGCGCCGTGAATATGATGGTCATTTCTCATCTCGTGCAAACAGGTCAGTTTGAGCAAATTGCTTCCTCTCTCCCTGCTACACAAGTGGAGATGCTCAAAACCATGTTAAATCAGCCTGATTGGATGTATGTATTAGGTGGTATCGAGCGAACATTTGCGATAGCGATCCATGTTGCGCTTTCTCTTCTTGTTTTATATGGGGTTCGGAAAGGACAATTTCGTTACGTGGTGTATGCCATTTTGATTCATGCGTTAATTGATGTGGTCCCTGCGCTATATCAAGTGAAAGTCATTTCAAATGTTTGGATTGTAGAAACGATTCTTGCTTTCATTGCAATCGCTTCGCTCGTCTTCATTCGACGTATAGCAGAAAAGTTTTAAAAAACATATTGCATCGAAACGCGTTTCATACCTTATGCTCGTGTCAAAGGCATGAGGGAGGGAGAAACGATGGGAATCTTTTTTATTTTCATGTTGTGCGCTGTTGAGTTAATCGGGGCGCAGTTCGCCATAGAAGCAGCTTCAAAACGAAAGTATAATAGAGAGTAAAGAAGGGGTGATGTCGTGAGAGTTGTTAACCAACGTTGGATGTCATTAGAGGAGTATGATGAATTAAGAGAAACAACGGATAAGCCATTGGAATATATGAATGGGGTTGTATGTATGGTTCCTTCACCGTCTACAAAGCATCAGCGAATATCTGGACGCATGTATGTTGAACTTTTTCACTTTTTTGAGAAAACGGATTGTGAAGTGTTCCATGCCCCTTTTGATGTGGAGTTATATAGCAATGAGATTGATGAAAAATATATCGTCGTTCCTGATTTATGCGTCATTTGTGACAAAGAAGGGTTACAGGATCAAAAATACGTTGGTGTACCTACGTGGATTATAGAAATTTTAAGCCCATCGAACCAAGCGCATGATTTAGTTTTTAAATTGAACATTTATATGCGCTATCAAGTAAAAGAATATTGGATTGTCAATCCGATGCTAAATAGCATACAAGTGTATGCGCTGAACGAACGGAAGCAATACGACCAGGTGGAAGTGATTAAGGAAAAGGGAAGTGTACGTTCATCTATTTTTCCAGCGTTTTCGCTTGATGTAGCAAAGATTTTTAGTTAATTGAAACATACAAGGGCTTTGTCGAAAAGCCCTTGTATGTTTGATTTCTCTATTTAGAATAAAAGTGAGGGAAAATAGCTGTGTTTTTTGAATATTTTGGGCACATTCATCGGTTGCTTACTATAGTAGAACAAAAAGAAAAAGAAAAGGTTTTACTCGCAGCGGAAAAAGTTGCGGAATGTATGCGACAAAACGGACTCGTCCATATTTTCGGCTGTGGGCATTCCCATCTACTAGCGGAGGAAGTTTTTTATCGTGCCGGTGGGCTTGTGCCCGTGAAACCGATACTGATAGAACCGTTAATGCTTCATGAAGGGGCGATCCGATCCTCGCAATTAGAAAAGAAAGAGGGATACGTGCAAATGTTTTTAGCAAAAGAAACGTTTGCGCCAAACGATGTTGCTTTTGTTGTTTCCACTTCAGGATGCAATCCAGTGCCAATTGATGTTGCGCTATGGGCGAAAGAGAAAGGGGCTTACGTGATTGGCGTAACGTCATTGGCATATTCGCAGTCTCTTCCAGCGCTACACTCAAGCGGAAAGCGGCTAGCGGAATGTGTTGATCTTGTGATTGATAACCATTCGGTAGAAGGGGATGCGATTTTAACTCACCCCGCGATTCCTGTTTCGTTTGCCCCGACGTCCACGGTTATTGGTGCAGCTATTTTACACACTATTTTCGCAGAAGCAACGATCCGATTGGCTGAGGAAGGAGTTACCCCGCCTATTTTTCTTAGCAACCATCTCCCTGGTGGAAAAGAGCATAACGAAAAATGGATTCGACAATATCGGGACCGAATTTCATTTTAAAAATAAAATAAGTGGTATAGACAACTAGATAATATAATATTAATATATATAAAGAGAAGGATGGTGTAAAAGGTGAACCGATTTCTTTTAAAAAATGCAGCCGTTTATGCAGAAGAAGGATGGATAGAAAATGGGTGCGTATTGGTAGAAGAGGAGAAAATTGCTTATGTTGGTTCAAATACATTTTTTCCAGATGTGCCAACGATCGAATTGGCTCCTCGCGACTCCCTTGTTCCAGGGTTCATTGATCTTCATATTCACGGTGCTTTCGGTGCGGATGTGATGGATGCATCGATGGAGGCACTGCAAACGATTGTCTCCCGTTTGCCGGAGGAAGGGACGACTAGTTTTCTAGCAACAACGATGACGGCGCCCGCCGAACAGATTGAACAAGCAGTAGAAAACGTTGCACGTTACATGCGATATAACGTTCCCGGTCAGTCGGAAGTGCTAGGCATTCATTTAGAAGGACCGTTCCTTTCGCCTAAACGGGCAGGAGCGCAGCATCCGCGCGATATTATCGAACCAAACGTTGCGTTGTTTCAGCATTGGCAACAAAAAGCAAACGGAAACATTCGGCTCGTTACGCTTGCACCAGAAGAGAACAATGGCATAGCGCTTGTTTCGTATTTAAAAGAAAACGGTGTTATTGCATCCATTGGCCATTCTGATGCGGGGTATGAACAAGTAAAAAAAGCAATTCAGGCAGGGGTCACGCATGTCACACACTTGTTTAATGGCATGAGCGGTATTCATCATCGAACACCAGGGGTTGCTTTAGCTGCACTTATGCATGAGGAAGTAATGTGCGAGTTAATTGCGGATGGGATTCATGTTGCACCAGAAATGGTTTGGTTTGCTTATAAGAACAAAGGAAAAGAAGGATTGGTCATCATTACTGATTCAATGCGAGCGAAATGCCTTGGAGAAGGAGAGTATGAACTAGGAGGACAACGGGTCGTTGTTCGTAACGGAAAAGCAATGTTAGTAGACGGAACGTTAGCAGGGAGCGTGCTGACGTTGAAACAAGCGGTGCAAAATGTGATCGCATTTGCAAAGTGTTCGCTCGAAGATGCCATTCATATGGCGAGTTGGAACCCAGCAAAACAACTCGGTGTACTTGATCGCAAAGGGAGCATTCGTACAGGAAAAGATGCCGATCTTGTTGTACTAAACGAAACCTATGAGGTTGTCATGACATTTTGCCGTGGAAAATTGGCATATGACAGGAGGGGAAATAGATGCGAGTGATACAAGTGAACGATTATGCCGAAATGAGCCAAAAGGCGGCGGAGATGATTAGCGAACAAGTCAGAAAAAAGCCCGATTCTGTACTAGGATTGGCAACAGGAGAAACGATGCTTGGAACGTATGCTGCGCTTGTAAATGAGCATCAACAACACAACACGTCTTATCGAGATGTTCGGACGTTTAATTTAGACGAATATATTGGATTAGACGCTACTCATCCAAATAGTTATCGCTATTATATGAATGAGAGACTGTTTCGTTTTCTCGATATCCCTTTAGCACAAACCTATATTCCGAATGGATGTGCTCCCCTTCTAGAAGAGGAATGCGCCCGCTACGAGCGATTGATTGAGCAATGTGGAGGAATTGATCTGCAGCTGTTAGGAATCGGACAAAATGGGCACATCGGGTTTAACGAACCAAACACGTCTTTTGCTTCCACGACACATGTTGTTCAACTTTCAGAGTCGACAAGAAAAGCAAACGCCCGTTTTTTTCCTTCTGCAGATGCAGTACCAACGCATGCGATTACAATGGGAATTGCGACGATTATGAAAAGCAAGCAAATCATTTTATTAGTGTCAGGAAAAAGAAAAGCATGGGCGGTTTCTCACCTTCTTGAAGGGGAAGTCACGCCAGCTGTTCCTGCTTCTATTTTAAAAGCGCATCCAAACGTCATTGTGATTGCCGATACGGAAGCATTGTCGCATGTAAGCCAAGAGAAAAGAAAGGTGCATCGTCCATGATTAATAAACATTCACCGCTACCAATTTACTATCAACTGGAACAAGGAATTAAAGAAATGATTGAGAAAGGACAGCTTCAACCTGGGGAAATGATTCCGTCGGAAAGGGAATGGGCGGAAATGTATGAAATTAGCCGGATGACCGTTCGCCAAGCGATTAACAACTTAGTCAATGACGGCTATTTAGTAAGAAAACGAGGAAAAGGAACGTTTGTCGCAACGAAAAAAATTGAACAACCGTTAAAAGGGCTAACAAGTTTTTCAGAAGATATGCGAGCGCGAGGAATGGTACCGGGAACAACCCTATTAGCTTTTCACACCATTCCTGCCTCTCCATCTTTCGCTAGCCAACTTGGAATTGGTGAAGGAGAGGACGTTTATGAAATCCGCCGTATCCGCCTCGCTGACGGATTGCCGATGGCGCTTGAAACAGCGTATGTCCCTTGTTCGCTTGTTCCTGGGCTCACGGAGCAAAATGTAAGCGGTTCTATTTATGAATTTATTGAAAATAAACTAGGATTAACCATTCGCTCCGCAACACAAGTACTAGAAGCATCCGTCGCACGGAAGCTGGAGGCAGAGTTGCTGCAAATTAAAGAAGGAGCCCCAGTGCTGCTTATTCAACGCAACAGCTATTTACAAACTGGCCAGCCGCTTGAAATCGTTAAATCCGTGTATCGCGCGGATCGCTACAAATTTATGATTGAAATGGAACGTTAATGCGGGAGAAAGGCAACTCATTTGCTTTTCTATACATGAAAAAGGGGGAATTTGTATGTTAGGATTTTTACAACGAATTGGGAAAGCGCTCATGCTTCCGATTGCTGTATTGCCAGCAGCGGCGCTATTGCTCCGGTTAGGCCAACCAGATTTACTGAACATCCCGTTTATCGCTGCTGCAGGAGATGCTGTTTTCTCTAACTTAGCACTTTTATTTGCTATTGGTGTAGCGGTAGGATTAGCGAAAGACGGCAACGGTGCAGCAGCATTAGCAGGGGCAGTTGGGTATTTCGTGTTGACGAAAGGAACTGCTGCAATCAATGAAGAAGTGAATATGGCTGTATTAGGTGGAATTATTTCTGGTGCCGTCGCAGGGGTGCTGTATAATCGCTATCACGATAAAAAGCTCCCAGATTGGCTCGGATTTTTTGGCGGCAAGCGGTTTGTACCGATTGTTACGTCGTTTGCAATGCTTGTGCTCGCGCTAATATTTGGGTATATATGGCCACCAATTCAGCACGGTATTAATGCAGTAGGGGAGTGGATTGTTGGAGCAGGGGCGATTGGAGTCGGCATCTTTGGTTTCTTGAATCGCTTGTTAATTCCTGCTGGTCTGCATCATGTTCTTAATAGTTTAGTTTGGTTTGTCTTTGGTGAGTTCCATGGAAAAACAGGTGATTTAAACCGTTTCTTCGCAGGAGATCCTGATGCAGGGATTTTTATGGCGGGCTTTTTCCCAGTGATGATGTTTGGTCTTCCAGCCGCTGCGTTTGCGATGATTGCCGCAGCGAAAAAAGAACGGCGAAAAGCAGTAGCTGGCGCACTTCTCGGGGTTGCTTTTACATCGTTTTTAACAGGGATTACAGAACCGATTGAGTTTTTATTTATGTTTTTATCACCATTACTTTATTTCGTTCACGCTGCACTAACGGGGCTATCGCTATCAATTGCTACGCTATTAGGCATTCATCACGGGTTTGGGTTTTCCGCTGGTGCAATCGATTATTTCTTAAACTACGGAATCGCTCAAAAACCGCTACTATTATTTGTGCAAGGGATTGTTTATGGCGCCATTTATTTTGTCGTATTTTATTTCCTAATCAAAAAGCTAGATTTAAAGACACCGGGCCGAGAAGACGAAGTGGAGGGAGAATTTGCGGAAAGTGGGATTCCGTCGGGTACGAAGTACGAAGAATTGGCGCAACAATATATGAAGGCGTTAGGCGGAAAAGAGAACATTGCCCATCTTGATAATTGCGTCACACGTTTGCGGTTAAAAATAAATGATATGTCAAAAGTAAACGAGGCAGAGTTAAAGCGTTTAGGGGCAAAAGGCGTCGTTCGTCTCAACCAGTCAGATTTGCAAGTAGTCGTTGGAACAGACGTTGAATTTTTAGCAAATGAAATGCGAAAAATATGATTCTTATATTTTAAGGATATAGGAAACAGTTTATGATACCTTGGCATTTTAATATGGAGGATGGACAAATGAAACGAATAAACATTGGTAACTCTGGCCTAATCGCCTCAGAAATTGTGTTAGGATGCATGCGAATTTCGGAAATGTCTGTTTCCGAGCTATCAAGGTATATAGACGAAGCGCTTGGAGCAGGAATTACGATGTTTGACCATGCAGATATTTATGGGAAAGGGCGTTGTGAAGAGCTGTTTGGAGAAGTGCTTGCTTCTCGTCCGCATTTGCGCGAACGCATTCACATTCAAAGCAAATGTTCGATTCGTGATGGCTATTATGACTTATCAAAAGAGCATATTTTAACATCCGTCGACGGCATATTGAAGCGACTTCAAACTGATTATTTAGATATGTTGCTTTTACACCGACCGGATACGCTTATGGAACTAGAAGAAGTAGCAGAGGCGTTTGATTGTCTACATGCAAGCGGAAAAGTCCGTCATTTCGGGGTGAGCAACTTCAATAGTATGCAAATCGAGCTATTGCAAGCATACGTTAAACAGCCGATCATCGCGAATCAAATGCAGTTCAGTATTATGCATGCGAATTTAGTGACGAGCGGCATTCAAGCGAATACGCTATTTGACGGGGCGCCGAATCGCGACGGACATATTTTAGAATATTGCCGTCTTAAACATATTACGATACAGGCGTGGTCTCCGTTCCAATACGGCTTTTTTGAAGGAGTGTTCATTGACAACGAGCAATTTCCGGAAGTTAATGAAGTACTCGGACGGCTAGCGGAGGAAAAAGGAGTAAGCAAGTCAGCGATTGCTGTCGCTTGGATTTTGCGTCATCCAGCGAACATGCAAGTGATTGTTGGCACAACAAACTCTGCTCGTTTAAAAGACATTTGCCAAGCAAGCCATGTGCAACTCTCCCGGCAAGAATGGTACGAAATCTACCGTGCGGCAGGTCATCGGTTGCCGTAATTGACGAAAACACTTTTTTGGCGATTGCTGAAAAAGTGTTTTTTCATTGCTCAAGCTCTGTCGTATTTTCATGATTAATCACGCAGGAAACCCCTGCTTTCAAGCATGGGAGGAATGCGTTTTTTTGTTTACTTTTCACTAAAAAAATATAAAATAAAATTAGTGAAAGGTGGTGAGAACATGAAATTGACTTTAACAGCAAAAATTAAAATTTTACCGACATCTGAACAAGAACAACTTCTTCAAAAAACGATGCAAGCATATCGTGATGCGTGCAATGCGGTGTCGGAAGTGATATACAAAGAAAACACCCTTGTGCAAGCCAAACTTCACAAGATGACGTACCGCAAACTTCGCTCTACATTTGGCTTAAAATCTCAAATGGCACAGTCTGTGTTAAAAACGGTGATTGCAAAATATAAAACGAACCAAACCAATGGACACAAGTGGTGTCAGATTGCGTTTAAAAAACCGCAAATAGACCTCGTTTTTAATCGAGATTACAGCCTAACCAAAGGGTTGTTTTCCATCAACACATTAGAAGGTCGAATCAAAGTTCCTTTTCAAACGAAAGGACTTGAAACGTATTTCGACGGAACATGGACGTTTGGAACAGCCAAGTTAGTGAACAAACATCAAAAGTGGTTTCTCCATATTCCTGTATCCAAAGAAATGGAAGAAGCAAACCTTCATCATATTCGCCAAGTGGTTGGCGTAGATATGGGCGTAAATTTTCTTGCGACTGTTTATGATTCAAACGGACAGACGCTATTTTTCAAAGGTAGACACATCAAACACAAACGAGCAAAGTATAAACAACTCCGCAGACAACTACAAAAAAAGCAAACTCCGTCTGCTCGCAGAAGATTAAAGAAAATCGGTCAACGAGAAAACCGTTGGATGCAAGATGTCAACCATTGCATCAGTAAGGCACTCGTTGAGCGTTATGGCAAGAACACGCTGTTTGTGTTAGAGGATTTAACAGGCGTTCGCCAAAGAGCAGAAAAAGTATCCGTCAACCATCGGTATGAACTTGTGTCTTGGGCGTTTTGTGATTTAAGACAAAAAATCGAGTACAAAGCACGCAAACACCAAGCCAAAGTGATTGCGGTAGACCCAACATACACATCCCAAACATGTCCAAAATGCGGACATACAGCAAAGGCGAATCGAAATAAGAAAACGCACACGTTCTGTTGCCAAACATGCCAATATACATCAAACGACGACCGAGTTGGTGCGATGAATCTTCAACGAAAAGGAATCGAGTACATCGTTGAAGAAACAACAAAAGCATGACTTTTGTTGTTGGGTAGTTGTCAACCTGCCCTGATGCAACCCCAAGTGAAGGAAGGAGGATAACATCCGCTTGCACTTCTGGGGAGTTGCAAGCCCACGACTTTAGTCGTTGGGTAGTTGACGTCATCGTGCTAAAATAAGGGGGGATTATTTTTATACTGGGGGACTGAACAATGACAACGACGACGAAGATCAAAACGGACATTGAAATTGCCCAAGAAACAAAATTAAAGCGCATTCAAGACACTGCAAGTGAACTGGATTTGTTAGAAGAAGAGCTTGAACCGTATGGGCATTATAAAGCGAAAATTTCTCTTCATGCACTGAAGCGGTTAGCGACGAAACAAGACGGCCATGTCATTTTAGTGACGTCAATTAATCCAACGCCAGCGGGAGAAGGAAAATCGACAGTTACTGTTGGGCTTGGCCAGGCGTTACATAAACTCGGTAAAAAAGTGATGATTGCGATGCGGGAACCTTCCCTTGGCCCGACGATGGGCATAAAAGGCGGGGCGACAGGTGGAGGGTATTCACAAGTGTTGCCGATGGAAGACATTAATTTGCACTTTACTGGCAATTTGCATGCGATTACGACCGCGAATAACGCCTTAGCTGCGCTCATTGACAACCATATTCATCAAGGAAATGAATTACGAATCGATACGCGTCGCATCGTTTGGAAGCGAGCAGTGGACTTAAATGACCGTGCGCTACGTAAAGTCGTGGTCGGATTAGGTGGGCCGACGCAAGGCGTGCCACGCGAGGACGGATTCGATATTACCGTTGCCTCTGAAATCATGGCGGTGTTTTGCTTAGCAACCGATCTGCAAGATTTAAAGCGACGTTTAGCAAACATGGTGGTAGCATATAATGTGGATCGTCAACCTGTTACAGTAGCTGATCTTGGCGTCGAAGGAGCGCTCACGCTTTTACTAAAAGATGCGCTAAAGCCGAATTTAGTCCAAACGGTAGAACATGTACCTGCACTTGTGCACGGTGGCCCGTTTGCCAATATTGCTCACGGATGCAATAGCGTCATTGCCACAAAAATGGCACAAAAGCTCGGAGACTATGTTGTGACAGAGGCGGGATTTGGTGCGGATTTAGGTGCGGAGAAATTTTTACATATCAAAGCACGTATGGGAGGAATTGAACCGAAAGCTGTTGTCATCGTCGCAACGATTCGAGCGTTAAAAATGCACGGCGGGGTAGGGAAACAACAGTTAGCGAGCGAAAATGTCGAAGCATTAAAAAAAGGACTAGCCAATTTAGAGAAACATATTGAAACGATTCAAGCGTTTGGCTTGCCGTTTGTCGTTGCCATTAACCGTTTTATCACGGACACAGATAAAGAAATTCACGCATTAACGGCATTTTGTGAAGAAAAAGGATATCCTGTATCGTTAACGGAAGTGTGGGAAAAAGGCGGAGATGGCGGAATTGATTTAGCTCGTAAAGTATTGGAAGCAATCGAAAATACAAAAAGCACGTACACTCCGTTATACGAATTAGACGAACCGATTACGGATAAAATTCAAAAAATCGCGCGCATTGTTTATGGCGCAAGCGACGTTTCTTTTTCTGACAAGGCGAAAAAGCAAATCGAACAATTTACATCGTTTGGGTGGGACAAGTTCCCCATTTGCATGGCAAAGACGCAATATTCGCTTTCCGACGACCCAACAAAACTTGGCCGCCCGACCGATTTCACTATTACAGTGCGCGAATTAAAACCGTCGATTGGTGCTGGTTTTCTCGTTGCCTTAACAGGAGATGTAATGACGATGCCAGGGCTGCCGAAACAACCAGCAGCGCTTCAGATGGATGTCGACGAACATGGAAACGCGCGTGGACTTTTCTAAATGATTAATCAGGAGAACAGGCGCCTTATCAGTAAGATAGGGCGCTTTTTTTATAAACAGGCAAAAAAATTGAAAGATTGAAAAAAGGTATTATAATGTAAATATTCAATTTGTTTTCTAGGGAGAGAGGAAAATGCAAGCAAGTGTTGAACAACGTACAAATATGCAAACAGTCGTTTATCCGATTTTAATTGCCATTAGTATTGGTCATTTATTGAATGACGCGATGCAAGCTGTTGTACCGGCGTTGTTTCCGATTTTAGAATCATCAATGCACTTATCTTATACACAAATCGGTTGGATTGCGTTTACGCTTAATATGACTTCGTCTATCCTACAGCCGGTTGTCGGATTGTTTTCCGATCGGTATCCATCACCGAGCTTTTTGCCGTTGGGTATGGGAGCGAGCTTGTTAGGGATGGTTGGATTAGCGTTTGCACCTAATTTTTTCTTTGTGTTATTGTCCGTTTTATTCATTGGACTTGGTTCAGCTATCTTTCATCCAGAAGGTTCGCGTGTCGTTTATTTTGCTGCGCAGGCGAGAAGGGGATTCGCTCAATCCATTTACCAACTTGGTGGCAATACAGGTAACGCCCTTGCCCCATTGTTTACAGCGCTCATTTTTGTTCCGTTTGGTCAAAAGGGAGCAGGTTGGTTTGTCATTGTTGCGGCGTTAGGAATGGCTGTTTTATTTTGGGTGTCAAAATGGTACGCTCTTCAGTTACATCAACTGAAAAATCGTTCGAACAGAACAATAGAAGGAAAGACACATACAAGCAAACGAATTATATTTGCCCTCGTTTTTCTCGTGTTGCTAGTATTTGCACGTTCGTGGTATTATGCAGGGATTGCAAATTATTATCAATTTTATTTAATGGAATATTACGACATTTCTATTCGTAAGGCGCAGCTGTATTTGTTTGTTTTTATGATTGCAGGAGCGATCGGTACCGTTTTTGGCGGTCCGCTTGCTGATCGATTTGGGAGACGAAATTTAATTTTTGCATCCACGCTTGGTACGGCACCGTTTGCACTCATTTTGCCATATGTGTCACTTCATTTTGTTTTGCCAATTGTTTTTGTCACAGGCTTTATTTTATCGTCTAGTTTCGCTACTTTTGTTGTTTATGCACAAGAATTGCTTCCAGGAAATGTAGGGATGGCTTCTGGATTAATTGTTGGTCTCGCATTTGGAATGGGGGCGCTTGGAGCGGTTGCACTTGGCAAAATCGCAGACGTGTATACGCTAAAAACACTTATGGTTATGTGTAGCTTTCTTCCTTTGTTTGGCGTGTTGACATTTTGGCTGCCAAAAGAAGCATAGTGGCAAGCTCGTCGTTTGCCACTATACAGATGCCCGTTCGATCAAGCGGACGGGTAGTTTTTCTTTTGTTGGTTGAGTCTTATCATTCGTAAAATAATCGTATATCATCTGGAAAGCTTTTTTTCCGATAAGCGAAAGAGGTAGCTCAATTGTCGTGATATGCAACGCTTCTGAAATAGGATGATTATCAAAACTAACGATGGCTAAATCGTTTGGAACATGTAATCCATATGTTTTTCCCCACAAAACGATCCCTGCAGCAACTTGATCGCTAGCAACGAGCAAGGCGGTCGGTTTTTCTTTGAGAGAGAGAATGGTAGATGCAATTCGTTTTCCGTCGCTCATATGTAAACAATGATGGAACATCCAATCAGGACGAATCGGAGCATGTATGCTTTGAAGAGCATCTTTATAAGCTGCTTTCCGTTTTTGGCTATTGATGCTCGTTGGTCGACTGAGACAATATCCGATTTTGCAATGTCCCTTTTTTATTAAGTAATCCATTCCAAGCGCAAAGGCGTGGTAATGGTCGATATACACGGAAAACAGATGCGGCTCTGATGTATCTTCACATAAAACGATTGGACCGTCGTTTGTATAGGATGCAATTGTTTCGAGACGAATGGTATGCGAACAAATAATGAGGCCATCTATTTGCTTGACACGCAACATTTCAAGTGCTTCTTGTTCTTTATGTATATCATAGTTTGTTTGAAAAAAGAGAAGATGGTATCCGTATCGCAATGCTTCTTCGGAAATTCCCTCTACAATCATGCTGAAATATGGATGGTTGATAGTCGGTAACATCACTCCAATAATATTTGTTCTTCCTTTCGACAAGTGAACGGCGTTAATGTTTTTTTTATAGTTTAATTGATGGATCACATCCCATACGGCTCTTCGTTTTTCTTCTTTGACATATGGATACCCATTGAGCACACGTGAGACAGTTGAAACAGAAACGCCTGCACGTTTTGCGATTTCACGAATATTTGCCATATTTTCACCTGCTTTTGACAACGTATAGTTATATTTTACTTCTTTTTTGATGGAGGTGTAAAAGGTTTCATATTTCAGGAGGATTTTAGTCAGAACGATATTGGATTGACAGAAATCGAGCGGCATAATGATGAAAAAAGTCTTTTCCAAAAGAAGATCAGCTTGCCCGTTTTCATGGGCAAGCTGGCAATTACGGTAAGTCAATGAGCATAAAACGGCTGTCTATGTTCGCTGTTATGTGCAATTGTGTGACATCTGTGATACGAGCGGCATCACGACGTTGTAAAATTGTATCATCATTCAACACAAGTTCTCCCTCAATAACAAACACATACATTCGACGTCCTTCTTGTTGGTGGAATGTAAGTTGTTGGTTATTTTCTAAATCGGATAAATACATGGTTAGATCTTGGTGAATGTAGGCAACTTGCTCACCGGCTTGTTTTTTTGAAACAATGGGCAATAAGCGATTTTTCATGTTTTCAACATCGTATGAAATTTGTTCATATGACGGAGCAAGACCGTACGTTTCAGGTAAAAACCAAAGCTGTAGAAGATTGACTTCTTCCGTAGTAGACGGATTCATTTCTGAATGTACAATACCTGTTCCAGCTGTCAT
Source organism: Anoxybacillus sp. EFIL (assembly GCF_013096955.1). Lineage (NCBI taxonomy): Bacteria > Bacillati > Bacillota > Bacilli > Caryophanales > Anoxybacillaceae > Anoxybacillus > Anoxybacillus sp. EFIL. The sequence goes on from NZ_SDLH01000005.1 coordinate 49,234, forward strand.
TCGTTGTACTTCACCAAATGAGATGATGCGATGATTGCCAAGATTATCGCGATGTTCAAGTTTTCCTTTTAAGACGACTGTAACGATTTCCATTTCTTGATGAGGATGTGCGCCAAATCCGCGTTGTGGAGCAATGATATCGTCATTAAATACGCGCAATGGGCCAAAGTGCATATTTTTTCGATCAAAATATTCAGCAAATGAAAAACTAAAATAACTTTGCAACCAACCGTGGTTTGATTCAAATCGTTCATGTGCGGGATATACGTGAATCATGGTGTGCCTCCTTATTTGATAAGTGCATCAAGTGAATAGTCGCCTGCGCCAATAAGTGCAACGCCAATGACAACAACAATTAAAATGAGATTGTATTCAAATCCATTTTGTGTGATCCAAAATCCATTTGGTGCGTGTACTTTTACAATGGCGACGAACATCGTTGCAGCAATTAACAAAGCTGCAAATGGGGTGAACAGCCCAAGCGCAAACAATAACCCTCCAACGAACTCAGCCAGGCCAGCAATGAGAGCCATTGTCATCCCCGGCTTTAGTCCAATAGATTCAAGCCATCCTCCCGTTCCTTTTAAGCCATATCCTCCAAACCATCCGAATAATTTTTGAGCACCGTGACCCATGAAAGTTAAACCGACAGCTAGACGAATAAGTAAAATACCGATGTGCATCATAATCATTTCTCCTTTCATATATCTTGATTTCAAGATAAAAGTTGTGCGATAGGCCTTTAAAAAGGCGCTAATGAAAGACCTATCTTTTTGAGCAAGTGAATCGCCATTTCTTTTTCATCTGTGGATAAAGATTGGAAAATTTCCGACATTTTTTGTGCATGCTGTGGGAAAATGTGATCCATTAGTGTCCTTCCTTCTTCTGTAATGACAGCGTACGTAATTCGGCGGTCCTTTTCACAACGTTGCCGGACGATATATCCTTTTTCTTCGAGTTTGTCGATAACGTATGTCATGCTTCCACTTGTAAGCAAAATTTTATCACCGATTTGCTGAATCGGCTGTGCTCCTTTATGATACAACAAATCGAGAACACCAAACTCCGTTGGATTTAGTCCGTAACGCTGAATGTCATGTTTTACATGTTCCGACACCGCCTTATGTGCTCTAGAAAGGACAATGAATAGTTTTAATGATAATGTTTCATCGTTTTGGCTCATATGCATCAACCTTTATCTTGATTTCAAGATAATTATAAACTTACGAAAAGTAAGTTGTCAATATATATAATTTTTATTTGTTTGTTGTGATGATCGTCACATGATCATTGTGATTTTGAAAAAGCTGTGACAAACAGTAAGAGGATATTGAGTGTGAATGAATCATTTTCCATATATCTTTTGGAATGTTGAGCGTCATATCGTTTGAGAGATTTTCCAACAATTAGATAATGATAGATTAATAAATCTCTGCTAGTCTTGTAAGCGAGCAACAGACTAGGAGGGATAACATGGGGAAATTACTAGCACTTGCTTCTCTGTTTGTAGCTACCATCTTTGTCTCAACAACTGAAACTTTTGCGCAAACGACAGTTCATTATGTCAAGCAAGGGGAGACGTTTTGGACGATCGCAAAACATTACAATGTTCCATTGCTAGAGTTACAACGAATCAATCAAAAACAAACAGATGTTTTATTTGTTGGGGAAACGTTGCGCATCCCACAACCTATTTCTCAGGCTGATAAAGATTTATTAGCTCGTCTCGTTCATGCAGAAGCAAAAGGAGAGCCGTTTGCAGGAAAAGTAGCGGTAGCAACCGTGGCATTGAATCGTGTTGATCATCCGAATTTTCCAAACACTATTCGCCAAGTCATTTATGATCGTTCCGGAGGATATTACGCATTTACTCCTGTACAAAATGGTGAAATTAATAAGCCGGCAGATCGTGAAGCATATCGAGCGGTCGAAGAAGCCATTGCTTTTCGCGGTTTAGGAAGCGGGTCGCTGTATTTTTATAATCCAAAAACGGCGAAAAGCGAATGGATCCGCTCACGACAAGTAACTGTGATCATTGGAAACCATGTGTTTGCGAAATAAAAATGTGTTTTTGTATATATTTGCATATATGATTGTATGATAATAGAAAAAGGTGTCCAGAACAGTTAATGGGACACCTTTTTATTTTTATTCTCTTTCAAACGTCCTTCGCGTTTAGCCGCTTCACGCAGTAAAAACTCGATATGGGCATTTACGCTTCGAAATTCATCTTGCGCCCATCGTTCGATGATTTCGTACAATTTTGGATCAATTCGAAGTGGGAAATTTTTCTTCTTTGTCATTTTATGTTCACCGTTAGTATAGCGTTCCAGCATTGATGACAGGTTGTGCTCCGCGGTCAGAAATGATTGCTACCATCAAATTATTAACCATATTTGCCTTTCTTTCTTCATCTAATTGTAAATGAGCCTCTTTGTCAAGTTGTTCAATAGCCATTTTTGCCATTGAAACAGCACCTTCGACAATTTTTTTCCTTGCCGCTAAAATGGCGGTAGCTTGTTGGCGTTGTAACATAGCGCTTGCAATTTCAGTCGAGTACGCTAAATGTGTTAAACGCGCTTCAATGACTTCAACACCTGCAACATTCAATCGTTCTTGTAGCTCTTTTGCTAATACTTTTGAGACAATATCAGCGTTTCCGCGTAGTGAAATGTCTTCGTTTTCAAATGTGTCATATGGATATTTTGTTGCAACGTGACGAATGGCTGTTTCACTCTGAATTTCAACAAATTGCTCGTAGTTATCTACATCAAATATTGCTTTGGCTGAATCAATTACTTTGAAAACAACGACAGCTGCAATTTCGATTGGATTTCCTTCGACGTCATTCACCTTTAGTTTTGCGCTATTAAAGTTGCGAACACGTAATGAAACCGTTTTGCGAACGCTGAGGGGAACAGTTAGAAATAAACCGCTATCGCGAATAGTCCCGATATATTTCCCGAAAAAGACGACGACTTTTGCTTGATTAGGTTGAACCATTGTCATCCCTGTTGATAATAGGAAAGCGAGAAAAACAAACGAAATCGGAAGGACAAGTTCCATCTCCATAAAAAATCGCCAAACAGCTCCTGCAAGTAACGCGATAATGAAAAATAAAGCGAGAAAACCATTTACATACCATGCTTTTGTTTCTTTCACGTTTTTCCCTCCTAACATCATAAAGATATTTTTATGATATCATATTTTCTATTATATGTAAATTAATTTTAATTGACTAACCAGTCAAAATTCTATATAATGGAATTGACTTGTTAGTCAATAAATGAATGATGCCGGGGAGGCGGAATAATGGGCATTGTTGATGTTAAACAGTTAACGAAAATGTATAAAAACAATCGAGGAATTGAACATGTTACATTTTCGATTGAGGAAGGAGAAATTTTTGGGTTTATCGGGCCGAATGGGGCGGGAAAAAGCACAACGATTCGTACATTGCTGAATTTCATTTATCCAACGGGCGGTAGTGCTACAATTTTCGGAAAAGATATTGTGAAAGATGCAAAAGAAATTCGGAGGCATGTAGGCTACTTACCTTCTGAAGTGCATTACTATGATGATATGAAAGTAATTGACTTATTGACGTATTCGGCATCATTTTACAAAGTGTCGGATCGACGATTGAAACAGTTAGCTGAACGACTTGATTTAGATATCTATAAAAAAATTGAAGATTTATCATTTGGAAATCGAAAAAAAGTCGGTATCGTTCAGGCGCTTTTACATGAGCCGAAATTGTTAATTTTAGATGAACCAACCGGTGGATTAGATCCGCTCATGCAGCATACATTTTTTGAACTGATTTTGGAAGAACGGAAAAAAGGAGTGACGATTTTCTTCTCCTCGCACATTCTTTATGAGGTACAAAAACTTTGCGATCGTGTAGCGATTATTAAAGAAGGAAAATTAATTCAAGTGGAAACGATTGAACATTTAACGAAAAACCATTTAAAACATGTGACGGTCGTGTTCGAAGAAGGTCAATATACTTCATTTGATTTAGCAGGTGTTGTAAAAAAAGAAATGAACGGCAATGAAATGACGATGCTATATAAAGGAGATATGAATGAACTGATAGCCCTATTGCACAGCTTGCGCATAAAAGATGTGTCGATTAGCGAGCCATCTTTAGAAGATGTGTTTATGCACTATTACGAAAAGTGAACATTTCTAGAGGGAGGGATGGACGATGTTTAAACGTGAATGGAAGAGAAATGCAAAATCTTTAATGATTTGGAGTATCGTACTTGGTGGTCTTGTGTTTTTGACATTAAGCATTTTCCCACAGTTTGCGGAGCAGCAAAAAGAAGTAACAAAACTTCTTCAATCATTGCCGCCAGCGATGATTAAGGCGTTTGGGATGGATCAACTAAGCATTGGCGATTTAACAGGGTATTACGGTGTTCGTATATATATGATGACAACTTTACTTGGCAGCGTTTATGCAGCGATGTTAGCTGCAAACATCGTCGCAAAAGAGGAAAACGATAAAACGATTGAATTTTTACTTGCTAAACCAGTAACGAGGGGAGAAATTTTAACGAATAAATGGCTTGTTGTGGTGGTGAATATCCTTATTTTAAATGCGGTTTCTTTGCTTGTTAGTTTTATTGGTTTTCAAATGGCTAAAGAATACGATGTTTCATTTAAAGCCATTTATTTATTGACGTTGGCAACTGTATTCCTTCACTTTACGTTTGCGTCCATAGCATTTTTCTTATCAACGATGATGCGCAAAACGAGAAACGCATCATCATTTGCCCTTGGACTTGTCTTTGTTACTTATTTTATGAATATGATGTCAAGTATTTCTGAAGATTTATCGTTTTTAAAATATGTGAGTCCGTTTAAATATGTCGATGCGGCACCGATTATTTATGATTTACAAATAGATCCATTGTATACAAGTTTAATGATTGTGATCATTATTTCAAGTATTGTTGCAGCATACGTCGTTTATCAAAAGAAAGACATTGTCACATGAGGGTGGTTTGATTGTACGAAACGTTTGAAAGGCAACCAGAAGAAAAAAAGAAACTCATTATTCAAACCGTGATCGAAGAGTTTGTACAAAACGGATACGAAAACGCATCGACGGATGTGATGACGAGTCGCGCTGGCATTTCAAAGGGATTGTTGTTTCACTATTTTAAAAGCAAAAAAAATTTATATTTGTATGTCGTTCATTATGCAAAACGGTTATTGACTGAAAAAACGATGGAAGCAGTAAATGAACTGAGATGTAGTGACTTTTTTGAACGAATAAAACAAATTGTGCTTATCAAGCAACGAGTATTTATGAAATATCCGAATGAAACACAACTAGTCATCGATGCAGTCGCTAATCCACCAAAAGCGGTGAAAAAAGAAATAGAACAACTGCTTGCGAAACATTACGAAACATATGCTGAAGATTTTCAATTGCAACATATTTTTTTAAAAGATCTTCTCCAGAAAGAAACATTGCGTGATGATGTATGTGCTGAAACTGTCGTGCGCATGACGATGTTGATCGTTGAACAATTATCGAATAAGTACATGCAACTGTATAGAAATCAAAAATATAATCCGATTCAACAAGGGGATTTGCTTGTACAAGAGTTAGATGAATATGTGAATATTATAAAATATGGGATTTACAAGTAAGGCGGGACTTTTCCCGTCTTTATTCATTATAAGAAAATTGTTGAAATTTTCTGTTTTTATGTGGTATGATATTTTCGAGAAATTTGAAACGATGTTTCATAATACGCAACAAAAAGGGGAAGGGGAATGATGATGGGAGAATATGTACAAGTTGGACGTTTGCAAGTAGCCAGCATTTTTTATGATTTTATAACAAATGAAGTATTACCAAATAGCGGGGTAGATGCAAGCAAGTTTTGGAGCGATTTTGAGCAGCTGATTGAAGAACTCACACCGAAAAATAAAGCGTTGCTTGCGAAGCGTGATGAACTGCAAGAAAAGATTAATGAGTGGCATAAGCAACATCGTGGGCAGTTCGATTTTGAAAAATACCGATCGTTTTTGCAAGAAATTGGATATTTAGAGCCAGAAGTTGATGACTTTGAAATTACAACAGAAAATGTGGATGATGAAATTGCTAAGCAAGCAGGTCCGCAGCTCGTTGTTCCAATTACAAACGCACGTTATGCCCTTAATGCAGCCAATGCTCGTTGGGGAAGTTTGTACGATGCGCTATATGGGACAGATGTGATTAGTGAAGAAGATGGTGCACAGCGAGGAAAAGGATACAATCCGGTGCGCGGTGAGAAAGTCATTGCTTACGTCCGTGCCTTTTTAGATGAAGCGGTACCGCTTCGTGAATATTCGCATAAAGACGCTGTTCAATATGCTGTTGTAGACGGTACATTAACTGTCACAGTAAAAAATGGACAAACGACAACATTACAAGATGAAGAGAAGTTTGTCGGGTATCAAGGCTCACCAGAGCAACCGTCTGCTATTTTGTTAAAAAATAACGGCTTGCATATTGAAATACAAATTGATCGAACTCATCCGATCGGGCAGACAGATGCAGCTGGGATTAAAGATGTTTATTTAGAGTCAGCTTTAACAACGATTATGGATTGTGAAGATTCCGTTGCAGCGGTGGATGCGGAAGATAAAGTGCTTGTTTATCGTAATTTGCTCGGCTTAGTTCGGGGGGATTTAACAGCGAACTTTACAAAAGGGAATAAAATAGTGACTCGTGCCCTTCAACCGGATCGCGTGTATACGACACCAAATGGCGAAACGCTCACATTGCCAGGCCGTTCACTTATGTTTGTGCGAAACGTTGGGCATTTAATGACAAACAATACGATTTTGCTTGAAAATGGGGAAGAAGTGTATGAGGGCATTTTAGATGCTGTTGTGACAACTTTAATTATGAAACATTCGCTTCTCGGTAATGGAAAATATGTGAACTCAAGAAAAGGTTCCATTTACATCGTAAAGCCGAAAATGCACGGTTCAGAAGAAGTGGCATTTGCGAACGAATTGTTTGATCGGGTTGAAGACATGCTCGGTCTTGAGCGAAATACAATTAAAATTGGCGTGATGGATGAAGAGCGTCGGACAACGTTGAATTTAAAAAATTGCATTTATGAAGTAAGAGATCGAATTATTTTCATTAACACAGGCTTTTTAGATCGTACAGGCGATGAAATTCATACGTCAATGGAAGCCGGTCCGATGATTCGGAAAAACGAAATGAAGTCATCCACATGGTTACAAAGCTATGAAAAGTCGAACGTGGCGATTGGGTTAGCAACAGGTTTTCAAGGACGGGCTCAAATTGGCAAAGGGATGTGGGCGATGCCTGATATGATGGCGGAGATGATCAAGCAAAAAATTGCTCATCCGCAAGCAGGGGCAAACACAGCATGGGTGCCATCACCGACTGCAGCAACTTTACATGCGCTCCATTATCATAAAGTTGACGTATTTGCGGTGCAAGATGAGTTGAAGAAAAATGTGAAAAACTATCGTGATGACATATTACAAATTCCTGTCGCGATCCATCCAACATGGACGCCTGAGGAAATTCAACAAGAACTAGATAACAATGCCCAAGGTATTCTTGGCTACGTTGTTCGTTGGATTGACCAAGGTGTTGGTTGTTCAAAAGTTCCTGATATTCATAATGTTGGTTTGATGGAAGATCGAGCAACGTTGCGTATTTCAAGTCAACATATTGCGAACTGGTTGCATCATGGGATTTGTACGAAAGAACAAGTGCTTGAAACATTGAAGCGAATGGCCAAAGTGGTAGATGAACAAAATGCTGATGATCCGTTATATCGACCAATGTCAGCGGATTATGACAACTCAGTTGCTTTCCAAGCTGCGTGCGATCTCGTTTTCAAAGGATATGAACAGCCGAACGGCTACACAGAACCGATTTTGCATCGCCGCCGTTTAGAAGCAAAAGCAAAATTTGCGCATGTAAAACAATAATGTGATGAGGGCATTCCATGTGAATGCCCTCGTTATGTGCTAAAGGTGGGAAACAGCATGGAAAAAGATTCGTTTGTGAAATCAGTAGGTAGAGCATTGCAAATTATGGATATTTTAAGCGCTGAACGTCATGGAATGGGTGTAACTGAAATCGCAAAACAAATAGGTATTCATAAAAGCTCGGTGTACCGGTTATTGTCGACACTTGTTGAGTATGGGTATGTCGAACAAGACGAAGAAACAGAGCGCTATAAACTTGGCTACAAGCTACTAGAAATGAGCTCAAAGTTGTTAGAATCGATCGATTTGCGAAAAGAAGCGAAACCGTATTTGCGTGAGCTGGAAAAATTGACAAATGAAGTCGTGCATCTTGTCGTGTACGATCAAGGAGAAGTCATTTATATTGAAAAGTTAGATGGCAATGAAACGTTGCGCATGCATTCGAAAGTTGGAAAGCGAGCACCAATGCATTGTACAGCTGTTGGAAAAGCGATTTTAGCACATTTGCCTAAGCATGTTGTTGCAGATATTTTAGATCGAAAAGGATTGCCGCCACATACTGATTATACGATTACAGATCGTCAAATGTTGTTTCAAGAGCTAGAACGTGTTCGGCAACGCGGTTATGCGCTCGACTTAGAAGAAAATGAATACGGTATACGATGTGTCGCTGTTCCAATTTTTGATCATACGAAACAAGTTATTGCCGCAGTAAGTGTTTCCGGACCGACCATTCGTATGACAAATGAGCGGATTGAACAACTTCACGCACAAATGAAAAAGATAGGTGAACAAATTTCGGAGCGGCTTGGATATCGATGAATGATGTATACGTTTGGCCTCTAGTCATAGTATAATGATAAAAAGGATGTTTAAGGAGGCCACTTTATGGCACAACGTGTTGTGAAAACAACATATTTGTTAGGGCTTTTGTTTTTGGTCGCAGCGCTCGTTTATTTTTTTGCTTCTAATTGGCCTGAACTTGGGCGCTTGATGAAAGTCGGGATTAGTGCTGGGTTTATGATTTTGTTTTATGGCATGAGCGCCACTGTTTTTCGCCATCATTTTTTAAGTAAATGGTTGCTTATTTTTGGAGCGATAACATTTGGAATTTGTGTCGCATTAATTGGTCAAGTATATAACTCGCATGCGGATAGCTTTTTATTGTTTTTCATTTGGTTTATCCCTACGGCTATGTTTGCCATGTTTACTCGCATTCGATTTCTCGCTATATTCAGTTTCGGACTGCTACAGCTTACATTTTGGTTTTACTACTTTCCGTCTTCGTATCAAATTGAACGAGGGGAATGGCCATCGTTTTTTATTTTATTGCTTTTTGCCTTGATCAACGGGATCATTTCATTTCTTGGACGTCCATCAATTGTTTCTGTTCTGGCTTATATGGCGATGCACAGTTGGCTATTCGTCATATTTATACAAGGGATTTCCATAGACCAGTTTCATTTTTGGCCATACGTATATGCTTTTATCTTTGTGTTGTTTTTAATATATGTAAGAAAACAACCGTATTTTATATGTACGGTGTTGTTTACAGGTATGTTTTGGGTTGTGCAATATTTTCGTTTTGTTGAACGGCATTTTAGTGGTAATTGGTATATATTTGGGCTTGTATTGGCTGCCGTTATCGTTTATATAGGGATTTATGCGCTTCGTTGGATGAAAAAGCGAAGCAACGGAAAAGTAGAGAAAATATTTTTTGTTGCTTTTCAAGTGATTGTCACAGGGGTTGCTTCCATTATTGTAGTTGGAAGTATATTGCAATTATTATCGTTTTGGTTTGATGTGTTTTCTCCTTATTGGTTGTTTAGTATATCTGTTTTTTTATTTGTTGTTCCGGGATTGTTATGGAAAAGATGGAACGATGTTGTTCGTTACACATTGCTTGCGATTGGATATATCCTCGGTGCATTTAGCGTAACAGAGGTTTCCTTTATCATAATCAGTGTATATATCGCTGTATTATTTATTGTTTCATGGCGAATGTCGGCGGGTGTACGAACGATGACGAATATGGCTGTTTCTCTTTATTTCGTCATGATGATGCTCGATGAGTGGAGCGACATTCGTTTCACGTTATTTACCGTATTTGTTTTTTACGGCATCATTTATTGGATGACAAAACATACGTATGAGCGACTCGTTTTCCTCGTTTTTTCATTCGCTACGCTTCTTTTATTGACGAGTGCTGATTTAGTTGTGGTGGATTGGGCGTATGTTGTATGGAATATACTGTTTCTTAGCTTTGTTGCTTTTGTTCTCTTTTTCCGTACGAATGAAAAAGAACAAGCAATTGCTTGGTTATATATCTTTTTGTTTTTAGCGTTAAAGTATTATGAATGGGTATGGAATTTATTGCATAAATCCATGACATTAGCTATTGTTGGAGTATGTTTATTGATCGTTGCTTCGGTCGTACAAAAAAGAAAGTCGATTTCATTATCTTTCCATGAGAAAAAATGGTTACCGCTTTTCGTCATCATCATGCTGCAAGTTGCTTTTATCACCTATGTGACGTTTGATAAAGAACAACATCTTCAATATGGTCAACAAATGAAATTGCAACTTGAACCAGTCGATCCACGTTCGCTCATTCAAGGAGATTATGTCCGTCTTCAATACGAAATTTCAACAATTGAGGGAATGAATGAGTGGGGAAAAGCCCAAGTCATTTTACGGAAAGATGAAACAGGCGTTCATCGGTTCGTTGGTGTGTATTCGTTAAATGGAAAACAACGCGATTCGGATATGTATCGAGAAGGCGATGTATTAGTAAACGGAAATATATACGGAAATACAATCATTTATGGAATTGAAACGTATTTTGTTCCAGAAAAAACAGGAGGAGATATCCAACGCCATGCTCGTTTTGCGTATGTACGTGTAAGTAAGACAGGAGATGCGTTATTAGAAAAAGTGTCTGAACGGTAAGATAGGGAACCGCCGCCTCGTATGGAGACGGCGGCTTTTTATGATGTTGCTTAGCTTCAACTGCCATTTCCTTTGACAGTGGTGAAGGAGACTTTACTTTCCAATAAACATTTGTGTCCAATAGTTTCCGTTTCCGTCAAATCCAACACCAATATGCGTAAAGTTCCGATTTAAAATGTTGGCTCGGTGTCCGGCGCTATTCATCCACGCATTCACTACTTCTTGAGGTGTTCGCTGCCCTTTCGCGATGTTTTCCCCAGCTGTTCGATAAGAAACGCCGAAATCGCGCATCATATCAAAAGGAGAGCCGTATGTTGGGCTTGTATGCGAGAAATAATTATTTTTTCGCATATCTTCCGATTTTTTCTGAGCGACCGAGCTGAGCTGCGCATCAGCACGTAAAGCTGGAAGCCCTGCTCGAGCACGTTCTCTGTTTGTCAAATCGATGACTTGTTGTGCATATTGACTAATACTTGTCGTCGGTGTTGTTTGTCTTGGTTGCTGCTGAGTCGGTTGTTGTGTTTGTCTGTTCGGTTGTGTCGGCGTCACCTGATTTGGACGTTGATACGCATTTGGTGAAGGTGTGTAAGGTCTTGGTTGCACATACATTCTTTGTTGTTCCGTTAACGATCGTTCGATTTGTGTGCGTACATTTGCAGCGTCTTTCGGATCGATCGGAACAAATTTATAGCGCGCTTCTTGAATCAATATCGCTTTTGTATGAGGATATTGATCGCTTGATAGCGTCGTATGCAAAGCAGAAATGTTTGAACGGTTGTTCATATCCATTGCGTTGTTACAGCCAACAATGGCAAGTAAACTTAAGGCGACAATGGATTTCGTTAGTTTTGTTATCATTTGTGCATCCCTCCTTGGCAGTTTAATCGTTATGCATCATTAGTTTTTGCCGTTACGAAGCAAACTAATGATGGGAATGGTTGAGAAATGTTTTTTCCTCTTTTTGTTTTTAAAAAATGACAAGATTGTGACAGACAAAATGATATTTACTTTACATTGAATGTGACCTGTAAGCGCTTTAATATGAAGCTATAGCAAGACCAAATAAAAAAGAGGAGGAAAAAACATGGAAAATCAAACAGGTTTTCGTGTAAAAGTGCAACGATTTGGCAGTTATTTAAGCGGAATGATTATGCCAAACATCGGAGCATTTATTGCGTGGGGAATTATTACTGCATTATTTATCCCGACAGGTTGGTTGCCAAACGAAACATTCGCTAAATTAGTTGGCCCAATGATTACGTATTTATTGCCATTATTAATTGGTTATACAGGGGGAAAAATGATTTATGACGTTCGTGGTGGTGTCGTCGGTGCAACCGCAACCATGGGGGTTATTGTCGGTTCAGACATTCCGATGTTTTTAGGTGCCATGATCATGGGTCCGCTTGGCGGATATGCCATTAAACAGTTTGACAAACTTGTTCATGGAAAAGTCAAACAAGGTTTTGAAATGTTAGTAAACAACTTTTCGGCAGGTATTATTGGTGGGTTACTCACATTAGTCGCTTTCAAAGGAATTGGTCCAGTTGTTTTAGGATTGAACAAAACATTAGCAGCAGGCGTAGAAGCAATCGTTAACGCGAAATTGTTACCTTTAGCAAACATCTTTATTGAACCAGCAAAAGTATTATTTTTAAACAATGCCATTAACCATGGTATTTTAAGCCCGCTTGGTATTGAGCAAGCAGCAAAAACAGGAAAATCTATTTTATTCTTGCTTGAAACAAACCCAGGTCCAGGTCTTGGTATTTTACTTGCTTATTGGTTATTCGGAAAAGGGATGGCAAAACAATCAGCGCCAGGTGCGGTGATCATCCATTTCCTCGGAGGAATTCACGAAATTTACTTCCCTTACATTTTAATGCGCCCAGTACTCATCTTAGCTGCAATTGCCGGTGGTGTGAGCGGGGTGTTTACATTCACATTATTTAATGCAGGTCTTGTTGCAGTTCCATCGCCAGGAAGTATTTTTGCGCTACTTGCTATGACGCCGCGCGGTCATTACTTAGGAGTTCTTGCTGGTGTAATCGTTGCTGCTACCGTTTCTTTCTTAGTGGCATCATTCTTCTTAAAAACATCAAAACAAGAAGAAGGCAATTTAGAACAAGCGACAGAACAAATGCAGCAATTAAAAGGAAAGAAAAGCAGCGTGGCTTCAGCTTTAAGCACTGCGGCGCCAAAACAAGTGAGAAAAATTGTTTTTGCTTGTGATGCAGGAATGGGATCAAGTGCGATGGGTGCTTCCATTATGAGAAACAAAGTGCAAAAAGCTGGACTTGATATTGAAGTAACAAATACAGCGATTAATCAATTGCCAGCGGATGCAGATGTGGTTATTACTCATCAAAATTTAACAGATCGTGCGAAAGAAAAATTACCAAATGCATACCACATATCTGTGGAAAATTTCTTAAATAGTCCAAAATATGATGAATTAATCGAGATGTTAAAAAAAGGTGAATAACGAATAAACAAACAAAAAGGTAAGTGAACAGCTTACCTTTTTGCTTCTTCATTTAAAAAATGTCAACATGTAAAGTGACGAAAAAGCGCTTTCTATTTGTTGTTATTCGAGAAAAGTGACGGTAAAATTTTTCTTGAAAAGCAAACATGTTTTAAAAAAATGTCAACAATCGTTGCTAGATGGGAGGTGAGTGTGTGTATATATCAGCGAGAGAAAGAAAAATATTAGATCTTTTATTAGCGAACCCAAAAGGAATTACAGTAGGAGATGTCGCGAAGCAATTAGATGTAAGCGAACGAACGGTTCACCGTGATTTAAAAGGTGTTGAACAAGTTGTTGAATCGTATGATTTACAACTCATAAAAAAAGCAGGTGTTGGTATTCAAATCGTCGGAGAAGAAGAAAAAAAGCGACAGCTACAAATGCATGTATTTCGTTTATCACATACGGAATATACACCTGAAGAGCGGCAAACGATGATTTTAATTGCTTTATTAGAATCAGGGGAACCGGTGAAGTTAGTCTCTCTTGCGAATGATTTAAACGTAACAGTCGCCACGATCAGCAACGATTTAGACAAGATGGAAGAAAAGGTAGAAAAACATGGCCTTTCCCTCATTCGAAAAAGGGGATATGGGGTCGAAATATGTGGCTCCGAAGCAGCAAAACGTAAAATGATGAGCGAACTGTTATTTGATCATTTTGATGAATCACAATTTCTCTCTTTAATGAAAGAGTCTATTCAAAAAAAGTCAACAGATTTAGTAAATACGGTAACAGAGAAGTTGCTTGGGCTTGTTGATAAAGAAAAATTGTTTATGATCGAACAACAAATTGAAGCGATGAAAGAAAATCTTCCGTTTACGATTGCCGATAGTTCGTATATCGCTCTCGTTATTCATCTGGCGTTAGCCATTGAGCGCATTGTGCAAGGAGAGGCTATCCATTTTGATGCCCAACATTTACAAGCGATTCGTGCAACGAAAGAATATGAAACAGCAGAAAAAATCGCAAAAAAATTAGAAGAAGTTTTTCATGTTGTGATTCCCGAAGAAGAAATTGGTTACATCACGATGCATTTAATGGGTGCAAAGTTAAGAACTCGGCGTGGCTATATGTTAGAAGAGGCGAGTTTAGCAATCGCGATGAAAGCGCAAGAGCTCATTCGTTTTGTGAGCGATAAAATAGGGATTGATTTAACGGACGACTATCCGTTGTACGAAGATTTAATCGTCCATTTAAAACCGGCTTTATATCGTATACAACATCATATGGGCATTACTAATCCGTTGCTTCATAAAATTATGCAGGACTATAGCGAATTGTTTCATATTGTGCAACAAGGTGTACAGCATGTATTTTCAGATATAACGGTGCCGAAAGAAGAAGTTGGCTACTTAGTTCTTCATTTTGCTTCAGCGTTATTGCGCGAAAAGAAAGGGTTACGTGCACTCGTTATTTGTTCAAGCGGAATTGGGACGGCAAAAATATTAGCTACACGTCTCAAACAAGAAATTCCAGATATTTCCTATATTGAACAAAAGTCGTTTTTTGACGTTCGACATATGGATGTGCACGAATACGATTTGATCGTATCAACGATTCCACTTCATACGTCGCAACCATATTTTCTTGTGAATCCGATGTTGCCGGAAGAGGAAGTTGTTGCAATTCGACAATTTTTAAAAACGAAAACGTTTTCTATGCGTTTTCGAAAAACGAATCCATCGAAAAAAGGGATTGAAAAAATTCGTTCGATTCACTTGGTAAGTGAGACAATCGTTCAACTGTTAAACAGTTTTTCGTTGCTCGAATTATCGTCTCATTCCATGAATGATGCATTAATGTATGCTTGCACACATCTTGAACGACATGGAGCCATTCGAACGAAAGAAATCGTCGTGAAGGAGTTGTTGCGACGGGAGCAAATCGGTGGATTAGGAATCCCGAATACTACTTTAGCGTTGTACCACGCGCGAAGCGAGGCTGTTTTGCGACCATCTTTTACGATGTATACACTAACACAACCAAAAACGATCGTCGGTATGGATCAGCAACCGATGCAAGTGAATCGTCTTTTGTTGTTGCTTGCACCTCAAGATGCGCAAGACGATATGTTGCAAGTGCTTAGTCATGTCAGTTCGCTCATTATTAAAGATGAAGAAAGTATAGAGTTATTTTCAAAAGGTAATAAAGAACAAATTTATGCGTTTTTAAGCACACAATTAGAAAAGTTTTTTTACGAACAACTTCAACATCATAAGGAGTGAATCACAGTGGCAGTGTTAGCAAAAGAAAATATTGTACTAGATGCAGATGTAAAAACGAAAGAACAAGCGATTCAATTAGCAGGACGTATTTTAGTTGAACGAGGGTACGTAGAGGAGTCTTATATCGACAAAATGTTTGAGAGAGAAGCATTAACTTCAACATATATGGGGAATTTTGTAGCAATTCCGCACGGCACGGAAGAAGCAAAAAAACTTGTGAAACAAGCAGGTTTATCCATTGTTCAAGTGCCGAATGGCGTTGATTTTGGAGGAGGAAATATCGTCAAAGTTTTAATCGGTATTGCAGGTAAAGATAATGAGCATTTAGAAATTCTTTCAAAAGTTGCGATTGTATGTTCAGAAGAAGAAAACATTCAAAAAATGATTAAAGCAACGACTGAAGATGAGATTTTAGCACTATTAAATGAGGTGGAATAATATGTTAGCTGTCCATTTTGGAGCAGGAAATATAGGAAGAGGATTTATCGGAAGTTTATTATCTCAGTCAGGGTACGATGTTGTGTTTGTTGATGTAAACGATAAAGTTGTACAAGCGCTTCAACAAAGAGGGCAATATGAAGTGATCATCGCGGGAGAGACGACAGAAGCACAAGTTGTTCGCAATGTATCAGCATTGCATAGTCAACATCAAAGACATGAAATTATCGATCAAATTGCGCGTGCTGACTTAGTGACAACAGCTGTTGGACCAAATGTGTTATCGCTTATTTCACAGACAATTGCAGAAGGATTGCAAAAAAGAATAACGGTATGTTCTCAGCCTATACATGTTATTGCTTGCGAAAACATGATTGGTGGTAGTGAGCATTTAAAGAAATATGTATGGGAACATTTATCAGAACAAGAACAAACATCTTTAAAAGATAAATGTGCATTTTTAAACTGTGCAGTCGATCGTATCGTCCCAAATCAAAGTCACGACGATCCGTTAACCGTTGTCGTTGAGCCGTTTTTTGAATGGGTCATTGAAACGAAAGAAGTGATTGGAGATATTCCACACATAATTGGAGCCCATTTTGTTGATGATTTACAACCATACATCGAAAGAAAATTGTTTACTGTGAATACAGGTCATGCGATCGTTGCTTATTTAGGATATCGTAAAAAATATGAGACGATCCATCAAGCGATGGCAGACGGTGATATTTTATCGAATGTGACAAACGCTTTACGTGAATCAGGGCGAGTACTTGTTCATCAATACGGTTGGGATGAAGCTGAACATCAAGCGTATATTGAAAAAATTGTTCAACGATTTGTCAATCCTTCTATGACAGATGAAGTGACACGGGTAGCTCGTTCGCCAATTCGCAAACTCGGACCAAACGATCGGCTCATTCGTCCAGCGATGAAATATTATGAATGCTTTGGAGAAGTTCCTACATCTTTAGCCAAAGGAATCGCAGCATTGTTGTTATTTGATTATGAAGGGGATGCAGAAGCAGTACAACTTCAAAAAACGATAAAAGAAAGCGGAGTAGAAGGAGCACTTGAAACGTATGCGAAGCTCCCGTCTGATCATCCGCTTGCGGGCGAAATCAAAAAACAAATGCTTTATATGTAGGGGGCCATCTTTATAGATGGCTCTTTTTACTTGGGTTTCTTTTTCAAAAAAGTGCGAATGATTTCGGCAATAACTCCGATAACAACGCCAAACAATGAAATAGTGAGAAAAGAAATGATGCTTGTTATATCGCTCCAGCCATCGTGCAAATCGGTAACAGAAATAAACAACATATAAATCATTCCAATGATGAAAAAAGCAAAAGATATGATAACAAACGTCGTTTTACCAAAAAAACCACCTATTCCGATGATGCATGATAAAATGAGGGATATGATCGCAAAACCAACGAGTTGCTTAAAGTCCATATCCATGTTAAGCAATAAACGAGATGCGAGCAGCGCACAAAGAAAGAGAAAAAACAAAAAAATGCTAACCACATACCATTGTTTCGATCGACTTTTAGGAAGTTTGATCATCGCTGTCACCCCTTGATTATTTTCTTATATTATATCGCACCGTGAATTGGGCTGAACAGAACAATGAAGAAAATTGTCTTGTTGCTTATTTTTTTGTTTTAAAATAGAATGATAGAGTCAATTTTACATCATGGGTGAATGTAATGAAACGATTATTTGCGATATATGTGACGCTCATCTCGTTGCTTGGATGTGCATTATTTTTATATACATGGCCGTTTTCAGACGTGAACGTACAAAACGAATGGTTTTTGTTATTGTTGTTTGCTGGGGCTGTGGCATTGCTAGATCGGTATTTAATATGTTTGCCACCTAGCGGTAATTCATTTACATTAGAATCATCCATTTATTTGTCTTTACTTTTTGTTTTTGGATTGAACTATACACTAACCGTCTTAATACTAGGGGGCTTTATTGTATATTTTACTCATTTTCGCAAAATGGTTTGGTGGAAACATGTATTTAATTTTTCCGTCTATACGATTATGATATGTAGCGCTTATTATGTTTACATTGTATTTGGAGGGATAGTTGGAGATATATCTTCCAGTTATTTGTTTGCTTATGTATTTTGTTTCCTTACCTACTTTATTTTAAATGCCATACTTATGTCTATATATTTTTCCCTTCATTCATCTGCGAATTTTATTGTTGTATTAATTAATACGGTAAAAGAGGTTGTATATATTTATGCTGTTACAATGATAGTATCTCTCATATTATCTATTTTATTTTATTTTGATCCATTATTTGGTCTATTTTTATATACATTTATTATGTTGCTGCTTTCTTCAACTTTTCATCAGTATTCTCGACTATATGAGAAATTAGAAGACGATAAAGTATACATTGAACAATTACTCAATTCATTGCCTGTTGGTCTGATCACAATCGATAATTCAAAGTCGAACAGTTTTATTAATAACTCTGCAACTACATTACTTGGTTTAGATAAGAAAGAAATTAAACAATTAGTTGAACAAGAAAGGAAAAGTGAGAAAAATCCTTATTTTTGGGGTATTATGACTCGTTGTGATCCGTTTCAACAAGTCAAAGTATCATATGAAAGAGATGGAGAGGAAAAAATATTTCTAGTGTCGCAATCGAATTTGCATAATTTATATGGTGAAATAATAGGTAGAACGATTTTCTTCCTCGACATCACCGAAATGGAACAACTAACGAAGCGAATACATCAATCGGAAAAGTTGGCGTTAATGGGGGAAATGGCGGCGAAGGCAGCGCATGAAATTCGCAATCCGCTTGCGGTTATTCACGGTTTTTTAGCGTTTATGAACGAAAATTTACATGAACGCGATCGCGAACAATATCATATTCCACTTTTATTAAAAGAAATTGATCGCATCAACGCAATTGTCGAAGATATGCTTCTGATCGCAAAACCGAGCGCCCCAGTGATGAAAGAAACGTATATCGAAACGATCGTTCAAGACGTTCTTTCTCTTTTTCAACAAACATTAGAAGCAAAACGTATACGCGTGCACGTGCGCCTTGAGCGCGTGCCGTTACAGCTTGATTCGAAACAAATGATGCAAGTGTTATACAATTTGCTTCACAACAGCATCGAAGCGATGGAAGAAGGCGGAACGATTTGCATATATTCCGATGTCGATGAGACGTACAACATGTACATGTACGACTCTGGAAGCGGCATTCCGACACATATGCAGGAGACGATTTTTGAACCATTTATCACAACGAAGTCGTCAGGTACAGGATTAGGATTAACGATCGTCAAACGAATTATTGAAAACCATGGCGGAACGATTGCGCTTCACGACAGCTCGGAACAAGGAACGACGTTTGTCATTAAGCTACCCATTCGACGGTAAAAAGAGTAAAGAAAAAGAGGTGTCCGTTACGGGCACCTTTGCTATATATTTTTTATTTCCATATAGAAGGCAGTTAAAAATTTTTTTACGTTAATTCGGCATTTTGTTGCTTTTTCCCCAGCTTCTAACTCTTGCATGCGCAGGCGAATTTCTTCAAAATCAAACAAGCGTGGGGCAAAATGCTCAAATGTCGGATTTGTGTAATCGGCTAACCCGAGTGACGATAAGTGTGTAAACGCTTGTAGCACCATGCGGCGGATGCGTTGTTCCATCGCACGTATTTCTTTTTGCACAAGTTGCTCTTCTTTATACACACGTTGCACCATTTGGGCGTATAGCTCTTTCAATGGCGGCAAGTCGTGAATCGATCGCCCTTGTTGTTCTTGTTCCGAAAGCCAACGCATAATAGCTAATAAATCGGCTGCCCCCGCTTCGCCAGCGATGCCTAAGATGAGAAGAAGCTGTCGTGCCTTTTGTTCAGTCGTCGCTTCATGGGTGGCGAGTGGTTGTTTCGTTTTTTCTAGCGTTTGCAATAGGCGGCGGATGGAGTCAAGCGATGAAGCGACAGAAAGGTAGTCGGCGACTCGTTTTAAAACCGAGACGACTTCGTAACGGTTAATCGGTTTATGGATATATGTATCGATGCCGTGAAGATACGCTTGCCCAATCATTTCTTTATTTTCTACTTGGGAAATCATGATAAATGGGCCGGTAAACCCTTGCGCGCGCAGCTTTTTCATCGTTTGAATGCCATCAAGCCCCGGCATAAGCAAATCGATAAGCACGACATCGACAGCATATAGCTGGTCGATTGATACATCTAGCCCGTCCTCCGCTTGCCCCACGACTTCCCCAAGTCCGCTTTCATGAATCACTTTCTCTAACATTTTTCTTACAACCGCG
Source organism: Anoxybacillus sp. EFIL (assembly GCF_013096955.1). NCBI lineage: Bacteria > Bacillati > Bacillota > Bacilli > Caryophanales > Anoxybacillaceae > Anoxybacillus > Anoxybacillus sp. EFIL. Next base: position 69,681 of record NZ_SDLH01000005.1, read on the forward strand.
TCATCTTCAATTAGAAAAAAGCGCATGGCATCCTCCCCTTATAGTTGTTTGCTAGGAATGTTTATTTGAAATTGCGTTTGCCCATTTTCGTCGGTTGTTAATCGTATATTTCCATTGAAACTATGAACAATTTCTTTCGCGTGCGTTAGCCCGATGCCAGTGGATGGGTTGCCGTGTTCATCATATTTGGTTGTAAACCCAAGCTCAAACACCCAATCGCGCTCGTCTTCTGGAATTCCAGGACCGGAATCAGTGACGGTAAAGACGAGGTCGCTGTCATCAAGTTCAGCGCGAAGCTGAATCCATCCGGATAAGGGGATTGCCTCTACCGCATTGGCGACTAAATTATTCAAGACAGAAAGAAGGGCGTAGACGTGCCTAGTCGATAAGTCGAGATCGCACGTGAATTGAAAAGCAATTTCTTTTTTTAACAATTCCGCATATTTTTGATTCGCACGAATGACCATGCCGCAAAGCTCAGCAATCGACAGGCGCAAATCGCGCTGTTCTTGGTTCATTAATTCTGACAGGCCAGCTAAAATGCGCTGCGAATCTTTTTTTACTTCGTGGACATGTTCTGCGATATAAAGCGCGGTGCGCGGTTCAATCCTTTTCCCATCCATTAACATTGTGTATAGCTCGTAGCTTTTGCGTGTAATGTCCTCCATATGGCTCATTGATTTGCGCAAATAAAACGCTTCTTCATAGAGGCTGGCGTTCATCATCACGAGCCGTTCGAGCTCTTGTCGTCTGGCTTCTCCTAACGTTTGCATTTGTTGAATCATCAAAATGTTATATAGTCCAACAACACAAAAACTTCGCAAAATTCCGAACAAAAGCAGCATAAAAATCGTTTCATGCGTGACAGCAATCGTTTCGCCCATTAGATGACGGACAAACAGTTCGATAATATTAGAGGCGAAATCAATGCTTGCCCCGAGCAACGCAACATGAATAGGAAGCTCCATATAATTACGAAGTCGAAGCACGTGAACAAATAGGGCAAAAGCGAGATAATAGCACGCAGCCGGAAGATGAGAAAGAAAATGATCGCTAAAAGATTTGTCGTTCATCAGTAGGTCGATGCTTGTCCGAAATAGAGAAATAAAAAGCCCTGTGAACAAACCAGTCCATACAACCGGCACGGTGCGAAACCAAATAAGCCCAAAAAAGAAAACGGCGCTTCCGAGCGAAAAGCGAAACGAACTTCCAAATGGATTCACTTTCATTTCTCCGAAAAAAGCGGTTGCTATGATGAGAAGCAAGATTGGTAGCATCCGTTCGCGCATACATATCTCCTTTATCTTGGAAATAATAATCTCCATTTCCTATTATACAGGAAACGGAGATTCATTGTTACGTATGTTTATGCTCAAGTCTTCGCGAAACGAGCGAAAGGGAGTAGTTGACGACAAAGTACATGACGGCAACTAATAGGAAAATAGGAATGACATAGTTGACGTTTTGGCCGTTAATAATTTGCGCATGGTTCATTAATTCTGGCAAGGCGATGACGACAGCAAGCGACGTATCTTTCAAAAGCGAAATAAACTGCCCGACAATTGGGGGAACCATGCGGCGCAATGCCTGCGGCAAAACGATATGCCATAACGTTTGCGTATAGGTGAGACCTGATGAGCGTGCCGCTTCTATTTGCCCTTTTTCAATTGAATTCAGCCCGCTCCGCACAATTTCTGATAGCATCGCCGATTCGAAAATGACAAGCGCTAAAATCGCAGCATAAAACTTATCAAGTTTGAATCCGACTTCAGGGAGCGCAAAATACGTAAAGAAAATAATTAATAACAGCGGCAAGTTCCGAATCGTCTCCACCCCGACGGCAAGCACTGGAGAAAGAAAAGGAATACGGCTATACCGTAGCACGCCAATAATAATCCCAATGAGAAAACTAAAAAAAATGGAGAGAAAGGCAACTTCAAGAGTAACAACAAATCCTTCCAATAAAAACTTCAAATGCGCAGGAGCATAGGCACCGACAAAATCCATCTCTCACTCCACCTTTACCGACTTTTTGCTAGGCGGCGTTCTAATGCGCCAACCCCTAAACTTAATGGAATTGTTAAAAGTAAATAAAATAATGCAACGAAAATATACACATCAAATGTTACAAACGTCTCTGACGAAATTAAGTCACCGAAATACATCAAATCAAGCCCGGCGATGACCCCGAGAACCGATGAGTTTTTTACAAGGTTAATAAATTGGTTGCCCATTGGCGGGATGACGATTTTTACTGCTTGTGGTAAAATCACATGCCACATCGCCTGCAAATACGTTAGTCCCGATGAGCGAGCAGCTTCCATTTGTCCTTTCGGAACGGCAAGAATGCCGGCGCGGATGACTTCGGCAATAAACGCTGCCGTGTAAACAGTTAAGCCTAACGTGCCGGCAGTGAATGAATCAAAGCGAATGCCGATGGCAGGCAACCCGACAAAAAAGACGAAAACGATTAAAATGAGCGGGATGTTGCGAATAAATTCGACATAGGCAGCGCCAATCCAGTTTAATGGACGAATGGGCGCGATGCGAAAAACGGCCATTACCGTTCCGATCGCTAAACTGCCAATTAACGCGAGGACACTTGCCTTTAATGTATTGGAAAACCCTTGCATATACATATCCCAATGTTCGATCAGAATCGAGTAGTCAAGCACCTTGTAGCCTCCTTTCCAAATGAACAAGAGATGAGCGGATATATTTCCGCTCATCGTCATGTCATTATTGTTTTGGCTTTTCGCCAATCCATTTTTCGTAAATTTTATCGTATTCGCCGTTTGCCTTGATTTCTTTTAAGTATTCGTTAATGACGTCTAATAATTCTTTATCGCCTTTGCGAACCGCAATTCCATACGGCTCTTCCGAGAACGTTTCATCGACGACGCGGAAGTTTGGATCTTGTTTTGCCATTCCAAACAACAACGCATTGTCTGTCGTGAGCGCATCGCCTTGTCCTGCTTTTAGTGCTGTAAATGCTTCGGCGTAGTTTTCAAATTCTAGCACAGTTGCTTCTGGTGCTTTTGCCCGAATGTTTTGCGCGGAAGTCGAGCCTTTTGCCGTTAATACCGTCACGCCTTTTTTGTTTACATCAGCAATCCCGTTAATGTTGCTGTCTTTTTTGACGAGCAACGATTGGCCTGCCATAAAATAAACGTCGGAGAAGTCAACTTCTTTTTTCCGCTCTTCGGTGATCGTCATTGTCGCGATAATTGCATCAATTTCGCCGTTGTTTAGCATCGGAATGCGCGTTTTGGATGTTACTTCTTTTAGCTCAATTTTGTTTTCATCGCCAAGAATTTTTTTCGCTAATCCTTTCGCGATGTCGATATCAAAGCCTTCTACTTCACCCGTTTGCGGATTTTTTAAGCCGAAAAGGTTCAGATCATATTTCACGCCGACGACCAATTTGCCGCGTTCTTTAATTTTGTCTAACGTCGTTTCTGCTGCTTGTTCTTTTTTGTTGTCCGTTTTGTTTTCTGTCGTTGTTTCGCTGCTGCAGCCGACTAAGGCAGTGGCGCTGAGCATGGCGACAAGCCCAAGCCCAATCATTTTTTTCCAAACCGTTTTGAACATGAAAAATTTCCCCCTTTAAAATTAATGATTTAAAATCCGGCTAAGAAACAGGCGCGCCCGTTCTTCACGCGGATTGGCAAAAAACTGTTCTGGTGGTGCTTCTTCTAAAATTCTCCCTTGATCCATAAAGACGATGCGGTCAGCGACTTCCCGCGCAAATCCCATTTCGTGGGTGACGACAACCATCGTCATCCCTTCTCTTGCAAGTGTTTTCATGACATCAAGCACCTCGCCAATCGTTTCTGGGTCAAGGGCGGAAGTCGGTTCGTCAAACAACATAATTTTCGGTTTCATCGCTAGTCCTCTAGCGATGGCGACGCGCTGCTGCTGGCCTCCGGAAAGTGCTGTCGGGTAGGCGTTCGCCTTATCGGGAATACCGACTTTTTCTAAATAATACATCGCTGTTTCTTTCGCTTCTTGTTCTGGCACGCCGAGCACTTTCATCGGTGCTAATGTAATATTTTGTAAGACGGTTTTATGTGGATATAAGTTAAAATGTTGAAAAACCATGCCGATATTGCGGCGCAGTTTGTTAATATCGGTGTTTTTATCGTTTACTTTCACGCCATCGACAATCAGTTCGCCGCTTGTAATTGTTTCTAGGCGGTTAATGCAGCGGACTAACGTACTTTTTCCAGAACCGGACGGCCCGATAATCACGACGACTTCACCTTGTTGGATAGTGAGATTAATATCTTTTAAGACGTGAAAGTCTCCGTAATGTTTATTCACTTGATGAAAATAGATCAATACGCCCCCTCCTTTCTATTTTTCTACTATTTTTTCTTTTCTGAATTAAATGTAAAATAAACCTACGGAAATCTACAAAAAACAACAAGAAAACAGCGAAAAAATTTTTCCGTGGGGGTAATTTTTTACGATAATATGAAAATGATAATTTTTATCATCACGAAGAGAGGTTTGCACCATAACAAAAGGAACGCAAAAAAATATTCAGCTCACTTTATGATGTGGGTGAATAGTTACATATACATTTTTGCAGCGGACGTATAAAAATAGTGAAACGAAAAGGTTGTTTAGGGAAATGCAAACCGTGTAAAAAAGGATCGTTTGTACTCATCGATGGAGAAATGGTGAAAGGCAATACAGTCGATGAGCTGTTTTGTGAAGCAACCCATCGCCTAATGAAAGACTGGTGGGAATTTCGTGGGAAGTAGGGGGCTTTGGTTCGATGATGGCAGTGGTGTTATTCATTTTAGCAGGGCTTGCGGAAATTGGCGGCGGCTATTTAATCTGGCTTTCGTTGCGTGAATCCAAGCCTGTTTGGTACGGATTAGTTGGGGGAGTGATTTTTTATCGTTTTATCATTATTGTGGGGATGGCGGGTAGATAAAAAACGCCAGATATAGATGATTGGCTCGAAGGAATGATTTGCTTAACAGGTGCCGGTGTCATGTTATTGAGATCGCGAAGTTAAACTTTAGTTTAGTAATAAGGCACTATATTAATTTGTTAAAAAGTGGTAAAAAATAATTGACAGTTCGTGAAAGGACCTTTACAATGATGATAGATCATTAGTTTTTTAGAAAATTTAAAAAATAGGTGTTGATATACGTTGCTAAAAAAGACAGGCGGAAGAATTGGCCGCAATGCGATATTGCTTGCTTTGATGGAAGAAGAAGAGGAGCAAGCGCTGCTTGAGCACTTAGCTACATTGCGGTGGCGTTGTTGCAAAGGAAAAGTTGGAGCCATGGAACTGCAAAAAATTGTAGCCGCCATCGAAACAGCAGCCAAACGAAACGGTGTCGTGAATGGAGAGTTGTACCGTGAAATGCATGCTTTATATCACGCCGTTGTCGAAGCGATGCAAGGGGTTACAAGAGGCCAAGTAGAATTAGGTGATTTCATGCGAACGGTCGGTCTTCGCTTTGCGGTTGTACGCGGAATGCCATATGAAAACGAAGCAGAAGGCGAATGGATTGCCGTGGCGTTATACGGAACAATCGGGGCGCCGATTCGTGGGTTAGAGCACGAAACAATCGGATTAGGAATTAATCATATGTAGCCTATAGATCTTTAGTTTAGAAGGAGGCTATTCCACCAAATGGTGGTGTAGCCTCCTTCTTTATTTCATTAAAGGAATGGGGTGTGAACGTGGTCATTTTAACTGGACACACGTTAACGTTAGAGCAGGTTAAACGGGTATTGTATCAAAATGAAGCAGTTATTGCATCGAAGGACAGTATAGATGCAGTCAAAAAAAGCCGGCAGGCGGTCGAAGAAATCGTTGCCAACAAACGAATTGTATACGGGATTACGACGGGGTTTGGAAAGTTTAGTGACGTTTTTATTGAAGCAGACGATGTAGAAGAGTTGCAGTGGAATTTAATTCATTCACACGCTTGTGGGGTAGGTGAGCCGTTTCCAGAAATCGTTTCGCGTGCGATGCTTTTATTGCGGACCAACGCGCTCTTAAAAGGTTATTCCGGCGTTCGCCCGGTCGTCATTCAACGGTTGCTTGATTTATTAAATGCGCATATTCATCCAGTCGTTCCGCAGCAAGGTTCTCTCGGAGCGAGCGGTGACTTAGCGCCGCTATCGCATTTAGCGCTTGCATTGCTTGGTGAAGGAGAAGTGTTTTACCGCGGGCGCCGTATGCCTGCGCTCGCTGCGTTGACACAAGCGGGCATTGCTCCTCTTTCATTAAAAGCAAAAGAAGGATTAGCGCTTATTAACGGCACACAAGCGATGACAGCAATGGGGGTCGTCGGTTATTTGGAAGCAGAGCAGCTCGCTTATGAAAGTGAGTTAATCGCGGCGTTAACGATGGAAGGATTGCGCGGCATTATCGATGCATTTGATGAGCGCGTGCATCGTGTGCGCGGTTACCGACAACAAACGGAAGTGGCCAAACGCATCCGTTCGTATTTAGCTGGAAGTAAACTGACGACGACACAAGGCGAATTGCGTGTCCAAGACGCCTACTCGCTTCGTTGCATCCCGCAAGTGCATGGCGCTTCTTGGCAAGCGCTCGACTATGTAAAGGAAAAACTAGAAATTGAGATCAACGCCGCCACTGATAACCCGCTTATTTTCGATCACGGTGCAACCGTTATTTCTGGCGGGAACTTCCACGGACAGCCGATTGCTTTAGCGATGGACTTTATGAAAATTGCTGTGGCAGAACTGGCCAACATTTCGGAACGACGCATCGAACGGCTTGTTAATCCGCAACTAAACGATTTGCCACCGTTTTTAAGTCCAGCACCTGGGCTACAATCGGGGGCAATGATTATGCAGTATGCGGCCGCGTCACTTGTATCGGAAAATAAAACGTTAGCACACCCTGCAAGTGTCGATTCGATTCCGTCATCAGCCAATCAAGAAGACCATGTCAGCATGGGAACGATCGCTTCCCGTCATGCCTATGCGATTATTCAAAATGCGCGGCGCGTCTTGGCGATTGAACTCATTTGTGCGTTGCAGGCCGTCGAATATCGTGGAGTGGAACAAATGGCACCAAAGACGCGCGCGTTTTATGAAGCGGCGAGGAAAGTCGTTCCGTCCATTACAAAAGACCGCGTCTTCGCAAAAGATATCGAGGCAGCGGCAAAATGGCTGAAGGATGTGGAAGGGGATTTTTTTCTACAAACGATAGAAACAGTAACTAATAGATGAAAGGGGATATGAGGATGAGACGTATTCAAGCAAAAAAAGGATTAGAACTCGAATGTAAAGGCTGGGAACAAGAAGCGGCGTTACGCATGTTATACAACAACTTAAATCCAGAAGTAGCGGAAAAACCAGAAGAGTTAATTGTCTATGGTGGCATTGGGAAAGCGTCGCGAAATTGGGAAGCGTTTGACGCCATCGTTCGGACATTGCGCACGCTCGAAAACGATGAAACGTTATTGATTCAATCTGGAAAGCCGGTCGGCGTGTTTAAAACGCATGAACGGGCGCCGCGCGTACTTTTGTCAAACTCTGTCCTTGTACCGAAATGGGCGACGTGGGAGCACTTTCATGAGCTCGACCGAAAAGGATTAATCATGTACGGTCAAATGACAGCGGGAAGCTGGATTTATATCGGCACTCAAGGCATTTTACAAGGAACGTACGAAACATTTGCTGCGGTAGCCAAACAGCATTTTGGCGGGACGTTAAAAGGAACGATTACGCTTACTGCTGGATTAGGCGGTATGGGCGGGGCACAGCCGCTGGCGGTAACGATGAATGAAGGGATCGTCATTGCAGTAGAAATCGATCCAAACCGAATTCAAAAGCGGATGGATACGAAATATTGCGACCGGATGACGTATTCGCTCGACGAAGCGCTTCGTTGGGCGCAGGAAGCGAAAGAAAAAGGGGAGGCGTTATCGATCGGGCTTGTTGGCAACGCCGCCGAAGTGCACCATGAGTTGTTAACACGCGGTGTGCATATAGACATCGTGACCGACCAAACGTCTGCCCACGATCCATTAAACGGCTATGTACCAGAAGGGCTATCGTTAGAAGAAGCGGCTGAATTGAGAAAAAACAATCCAGAACAATACGTCCGCCGTTCAAAACAAAGCATGGCAAAACATGTAGAAGCTATGTTAGAGTTCCAAAAACGCGGTGCGATCGTTTTTGACTACGGCAACAATATTCGCCAAGTCGCTAAAGACGAAGGAGTCGAAAACGCCTTTGCGTTTCCAGGGTTTGTTCCTGCGTATATCCGTCCGCTATTTTGTGAAGGAAAAGGACCGTTCCGTTGGGCAGCGCTATCCGGCGATCCAGAAGATATTTATCGCACAGATGAACTAATTAAAGAACTGTTCCCAGAAAACGAGGCGCTCTTGCGCTGGATTGATATGGCACAAAAGAAAGTGGCGTTTCAAGGGCTTCCTGCGCGCATTTGCTGGCTCGGTTATGGCGAGCGGGTGAAAATGGGGCTAGCGATTAACGAATTAGTACGCAAAGGCGAAGTAAAAGCGCCGATTGTCATCGGGCGCGACCATTTAGATTGCGGTTCGGTTGCTTCTCCAAACCGCGAAACAGAAGCGATGAGAGACGGAAGCGATGCTGTCGGAGACTGGGCGGTGCTCAATGCCCTCATTAACACTGCTGCCGGAGGCTCTTGGATTTCGTTCCATCACGGTGGTGGCGTTGGCATGGGCTATTCGCTGCATGCGGGAATGGTTGTCGTTGCCGATGGAACTGACTTAGCGAAGGAACGGCTCGAGCGGGTGTTAACGACCGACCCTGGCATGGGCATTATCCGCCATGCAGATGCGGGCTATGAACGAGCAATTGAAGTAGCGAAAGAAATGAACGTTCATATCCCAATGCTAAGGGGGGAAATATGATGGATACGCTGATTGTAAATATTGGGCAGCTGTTAACGATGGAAGGGGACGGACCGGTAAAGGGGGAGCAGATGAAGATGCTCCCTTTGATCGAACAGGCAGCCGTGGGAATAAAAAATGGACGCGTGGCGTGGATTGGTAGCAATGAAGAAGCAAAAACCATTTCTGCTAGTCATCTCATTGACGCAGAAGGAAAACTCGTCACGCCCGGTCTTGTTGATCCGCATACCCATCTTGTCTTCGCTGGTTCGCGCGAACATGAACTTTCGCTAAAGCAGCAAGGTGTTCCGTATTTAGACATTTTAAAGCGAGGTGGCGGCATTTTATCGACTGTACGCGCGACGCGAGCAGCAAGTGAAGAAGAGTTGTACGAAAAAGCACACGTTCATTTGGACCGCATGCTTTCTTACGGGGTAACAACGGTCGAAGCGAAAAGCGGATACGGGTTAGACGTGGAAACAGAACGGAAACAATTACGCGTCGCGAAGCGCTTACACCAAACGCATCATGTAGATGTCGTGTCAACGTTTTTAGGCGCCCACGCGATTCCTACAGAACATCAAAACAATCCTGATGGGTTTTTACGACAAATGGTGGATTTGCTAGATGTCATTAAACAAGAACAGCTTGCCGATTTTGTCGACATTTTTTGTGAAACGGGCGTATTTACTGTCGAACAGTCGCGCACCTTTTTACAAAAAGCAAAAGAAAAAGGATTTGCCGTCAAAATTCATGCCGATGAAATTGACCCGCTTGGTGGGACGGAGTTAGCGGTGGAAGTTGGAGCGGTAAGCGCCGATCATCTTGTTGGAGCATCGAAAGCAGGAATTCAGCAGCTTGCTCATGCAAATACGATAGCAGTGCTGCTTCCTGGGACGTCGTTCTACTTAGGAAAAGGAAAGTATGCAAAAGCGCGGCAAATGATCGACGAAGGAGCAGCGGTGGCGCTTGCGACAGATTTTAACCCAGGTAGCTCGCCGACAGAAAATTTACAATTCATTATGACGCTCGCTGCGCTCTATTTACGGATGACCCCGGAAGAAATTTGGCATGCGGTAACGGTCAATGCGGCATATGCGATCAATCGCGGGCAAGACGCTGGACGAATTATGATTGGAAGAAGAGCAGATATCGCCATTTGGGACGCACCGAATTATATGTACGTGCCATACCATTACGGAATTAACCATGTTCGAATGGTGCTAAAAGACGGGAAAGTTGTGAGCGAAAGGAGAAAAGGCGATGTTTCCGCATCTTAAAGAAGCAGGCAAAGCGAATTTTCAAGATCGTTATGTGACAAAAGCAAATGAATTGCTCATTTCGTGGGACGGAAAGCATGGTAGCAGCATCGGCTTGATTGGTGCACCGCTCTCGAAATCATCGATTAGCCATTCGGGAGCAGCGTTCGCCCCACAGGCCATTCGGCAAGCGCTATCGTTTTATAGCACATACTCTATCGAATCGGGAATGGATTTAGTGGATATTGCGGTTACTGATTATGGCGATATAGTAATGCACCCGACTGATATTGCTGCGTCACAAAGACGCATTGCGGAAACAATCGAGCGAGTTGTTGCGTTACAGCCCGAGTCGATGTGGATTGTCCTTGGAGGCGATCACTCCATCACATATCCAGTCGTTAGCGGCTGGCAAAAACAAAAAGGGACAATTGGCATTATCCAGTTTGATGCCCATCATGATTTGCGCAATTTAGAAGACGGGGGACCAACAAACGGTACGCCATTTCGTCGGTTAATCGAAGCGGGCGTCATCGATGGCAGCCGGCTTGTGCAAATTGGCTTGCGCGACTTTGCGAATAGCCGCGCGTATACGGAGTATGGAAAACAATGCGGGGTTACGATGTATACGATCGAAGAGGTGTACCGCCTCGGTATACAAACGATGATCGAAAAAAGTATGCAGATGTTATCGGGCGTGGACGCGGTGTATGTATCGGTCGATATGGATGTGCTCGACCAAGCGTTTGCCCCTGGGTGTCCAGCGATTGGTCCAGGCGGCATGGATAGCCGCACGTTGTTGCACGCTATTTCGCTACTTGCGCGCTATGAGAAGGTGCAGGCAATGGATATTGTCGAAATCGACCCGACGATTGATTTTCGGCAAATGACAAGCCGGTTAGCGGCATGGATAATTTTACAGTTTTTAAAAGGGAAAAAAGAAAGGGTGTAGAGGAACCCTTTCTTTTCATTTGCACGCAAAGTGCTATTATTTTCTCTGAAAAGAAAAAGGACGATTTTTGTTTTGGGCAAAATAGATCGACAAATAAATGCTACGTTTGTATGATTGAACTGAAAGGAAGCTGAAAGGAGAACAAAGATGGCTTTAACATATGAGCAAATTGTTCGGATTTGTAAGCAAATTAACGACAAGCATATGCCCGACGGACAAGCGTTCGTTGATGCGGTTGATAAATGGTTGGAACGATATGATGGGGAAAACGGAAAAGAATTCATGTTTCAAGCGTTTAAAAAATTGCTTTCGCTTGTTGATGAACATATTCATACAATTGAGCGCAAAGTGAATATTCGCCCAACTTGTACAAAAGGGTGTACACACTGTTGCTATTTTCCCATTATTACGACGCGTGCAGAAGCAAGATGGATGATGGCTCATATCGCTAAACTGCCAAATGACGAGCAAGAACGCATATATAAGCATATACAATGGTATACTCAACACTACGCGGAACAAATAAAGCGAGTAGAAACGTTAGATTTTACAGAAGAGAGAAATTTTAAGAAAATATATATGAAAGAGCAATTACCTTGTATATTTTTAAATCCCCAAACAAATACATGTTTCATTTATGATGTACGACCTATTCCATGTCGTACGTATGTAAACTACTGTTCACCGAGTGTATGTGCGGAATCACATATGCCTAATGAACCGTTTAGTTATGAATTTTTATATGAGTTTTATATCGAGTCGCTTCATGATTTGATTCAAACGCTCATTTATGAAGGGGAAGATGTAGGAATCGACTATCCAGACGATTTGTTTACGATGGACTATTTGTTTTGTTATTTTATTAACGAAAAGAAATAACAGTGTCTAGCGCTCATATAAGCGCTAGACATGGTTTGCTTAAATGAGTTGTTCATATATTTCATTTAAATGATGAACTCGAACAGCATCTTGTTCTTCTTTTGCATACTTCATTTCTTGACGAAGCATGCGATCTAAAAATGTCGCTTCTTTTTGCGATAAATCCCGAACGAATTGTTCCTCGTTTTTGTATGACTTACTCATCAGTTTTTTATATAAATGAACGGCTATCGTGTGATGCCGATCAGCATAGTTTGCTAATGCCTCACGCAAATAAGCTAACGTTTGGTTCAACCGCCCCACCTCCTCAACAGTAGGGTAAGCGGTTTCGTGGTTAATTATGTGCGTTATACGAAAATCTCCTGTAAAATAGGGTCTTCGTCAAGAAGTTGAATGGCACGCTTCCGGTATTGTTCATCATGAATATACGTATAACGGTTTGGTTTGATCGTTGGTGCGATGTTGATTGCTTCTCGATATTCTTTTTTATTTAAACGTAATGTTTTAACGTAGTCAAAAAATCCGGTACGTGTAAACACTTTTGTAATGCGTTCCGCCCGATGTTGTTGTACGTGTGCCATGATATACGTAGCGATCCCAACTTGAATGCCATGCATATGCGGTGATTCGCTAATTTGATCAAGCGCATGGGAGATTAAATGTTCAGAGCCGCTAATGGGTGCGCTATTCCCGCTAATAACTGTTGAAATGCCGCCCATTGTTAAAGAACTAATTAATTCTTTTAAAAAAATGGGATGCTTAATGTTTTGCATCGGCGTACGAATGAAGCTGTTGACCGCTTTTTTACTAATCATCGCCGCAAAAGCGTTTACCCGACTGACTCCGTGGTTTTGTTCAAATTCCCAGTCATACAAAGCTGTAATATTCGACATTAAATCCCCGACGCCCGCTAAAATAAAACGATCCGGCGCCTGTTGAACGATACGTAAATCAGCTAAAATGCCAAATGGTACTTTAGCGGGAACGGTTGTTTTTTTACCGTTGACAAGTAACGAGCAGTTTGTGCTTGCAAACCCGTCATTTGACGCAGATGTCGGTATGCTAAGAAACGGCACTTGTCGTAAAAACGCCATATATTTACCGCAGTCAATGACTGCTCCGCCACCCATAGCCATCATGACATCACAGTGAGGAAGTTCAAACGCCTTTTTCATAATGTCAACGATATCAAGCTGGGGTGGTAAGCAAACAGTGTGAACAGCAGCGGATGAAATCGCTCGCTTCATTTCTTTCTCGTACGTTTGATAAGTGAAATCATCAAATAATATAACAGCTTTAGAAAAACGATACGTTTTCATCAGCTCGTCGATGCGACAAATGACACCTTCTCCAATTTCAAGAATGGATGGAATAGGGATGTTCATTTCAATACTCCTTTTTCTTGTAAATAACGTTCAACATCCGCAAACGTGTCCACAGGAACAAAAGGAATATGTTGTTCGCGCAACAACGATCGTAAAGCACCTTTTGCGAATGTCACATCTGCGACTTTCGCTGCGTGAACATCTGGTTCACTGTCGCCGATAAAATAAACCGTTTTGTACGTTTGTTTTAATGTACGAACGACACTTGATTTATCGATGCCGTATCGTTCTGAATAATGAATATGATTCGGATCGATGCGCATATGAATATTTTTATCATGGTAATATCCTTCGTTAGAAAAAATATCTACGCCACGTATGTCGTACTTTTTTAAAATATGGCGAATATAGTAATCCGTCCCCGCACTTAGCACGTAAAAATCGCCCCCGTTTTGCTGGATGCGTGTAATAAAGGGTAAAACCGTTTCGTCAATCGGAATGTTATAAATATCTTCAATAATTTTTTCTTCATCTTGATGAATGGATGTAAAGACGGTGCTTAAAAAGTCAATATCTTTTATTTTTCCGTCACGCCATTGTTGAAACAATTGTTTACCTTCAGGAAAATATTTTTCAATAACGATCCAATAAAAGTCTTGATGAGAGATTGTTCCATCAAAGTCAGAAACAAATGCCCATTTGTTCATAAGAAAACCTCCACTTTTGATAGGATATGCAATTAAACAGCACGTTCATCAAAGAAATCGAATCGCTTGAGCGACATCGTAGTCGCTTCGCTGTAATGAGGTAGACTGTCCGAGAATCATTTTGGATAGTTCGAAGCCGACGTATGGTCCGGCGGTCAAACCGGATGCCCCAAGGCCATTTGCAACGTAAAGCCCTTCGATCTGTGGGACGGCACCGAATACAGGTAAAAAGTTTGGTGCGTGAGGTCGGAAGCCGACACGTGTTTCTAAGTGAGTCCAATCAGCAAGATGGGGGGCGACGGTTAACGCTTTATGTAACACTTCGTACACTCCACCAGCAGTCACGCGACAATCGATGCCAGCACCATCTTCATGTGTAGCCCCAACGACAATTTTTCCTTTTGGGAAGGCGAGTATATATTGGTTGTTTGGTGGCATGACGACAGGCCAATGATCAGTATGTTGCTCAAGGTTTTGTAGATGGACGATTTGTGCTCGCTGGGGGGTAATGAGAGAATCAATACCTAGCGGTAAAAGTAACGATTTCGCCCAAACACCTGCCGCAACAATGACAGCATCTCCTTCGTAACGTTCATTTGCCACTGTAGCCCCAATGACTCGGTTATTTTTATGCAAAAGTGTCGCACTTCCTTTTATATATGTTGCCCCTAATTGAATAGCAGCATGAATAAGAGAACGTCGCAATGCGCGTCCGTCCACTCGAGCAGCTCCGCTTACATATAGCGCTTCGTATTCGTCACTTAATACAGGAAATCGTGTTTTTACGTCTTGTGAAGATAGACGAATAATCTCCCCAATTTCAGGCGCTTCTTCACGCCGGGTGTACAAACGTTCTTCCATGCTTTGTAACTTATTATCATCATGATGTAAACAAATGGCTCCGACACGTTTGTATCCTGTTTCGTGACCGTATGTTTGTAATTGTTCAATGAGATGGGGATAAAATGCCGCACCGCCTTTGGCAAGCGCATACCACTTTTTATTTCGCCGTTGTGACGTCCACGGGCAAATGATTCCTGCTGCTGCATCTGTTGCTTGCCCTCGGTCTTCACGATCGATTAAAATCACCTGCACTTTTTCTTTTGCTAGATGAAAGGCGATAGAAGCACCAACAATTCCAGCCCCGATGACGATATAACGATTCATTGTTCACACCTTTTCTTTCGTTGTTTCGTACCATTACAATAACATAAGACGTCAAAAAAGCAAGGGACACCCCTTGCTTTTTCAATAAAACCACTTAGCCATTTCATAATATAGTGGCATGCCGATCGTTAAGTTAAACGGAAATGTAAGCCCGAGTGCCATGCCAAGATAAATCGCAGGATTCGCTTCAGGGACAGATGCGCGCATCGCTGCTGGAGCAGCAATATATGAAGCACTTGCAGCAAGCACGCTAAGTAAAATTGTTCCTCCCAACGATAGCCCTGAATAATAACCGATCACTACTCCTAAAAACCCGTATACAGGGGGTAAAAGAATACCTAATGCGAGCAGTTTGATCCCATATTTACGTACGGCTGCAAGCTGATTTCCTGCTGTTAATCCCATCCCTAGTAAAAAGAGAACGAGAACACTTGGGTATAAATCAATAAACAACGGTTTAACAATCGTAAGGGCGCGTTCGCCGCCGATTAATCCGACGAGAAGGCTACCGACCATTAAAAAGACGCTTTTTCCAAATAATCCTTCTTTAATGATCGGTCCGTACACAGATGTAGCTGAGAAACGATATACTACTTCTTCCTTATATGAGCGATTTTCTAACAATTTCAATATGATGAGCGATACGATAATCGCAGGGCTTTCTAACAAGACGACAAAGGCATTCATGTAGCTTTCGTACGTAATATTTGCTTGTTCAACAAAAGCAAGTGCGGCACCGAACGTAACGATGCTAACGGATCCGTAAGTTGCTGCAATGCCGGTTGCATTTTTACGATCAATGCCAAGACGACGGCAAATCGCAAACGTAATAATTGGAATAATGATACCAAGCGACAACGTTCCAACTAACGGGCGAACGAGTTCATGAAAAGAATGTTCCGCAAGTTCAATGCCACCCTTCATTCCGATTGCGATTAACAAATAGATGCTTAACGATTCATTTAAGCCCGCTGGTAATTTTAAATCTGATTTGACGAGAGCAGCAATAATGCCAAGAATAAAAAATAAAATGGCTGGTGATGTTAAATTGTTAATAATCATTTCCTGCACAGCAATCCTCTCCTTCTATTTCTTTATTTTACATTCAACAAAAAAGCCGGAAACATTTTTCGATTTGGTCGAAAAATATTTCCGGCCTATCTTTTACTGACCACAATCGGCCTTTAAAAGATCAACCTTGTATATCGATTGGTTCTTGTAATAAAAAGACGATTATCCGTTCCCCTGTTTTTGTGCTAATATCTGTATGCATGCTTGTTACTTGTTTACCTGTTAATGTATAAATCATTTGTTTTAGTTGCTCGCTACCTGATTCAATTAAATCTGCGCGAATGCGTTTGATTGACAACATGCCTTCTTTTGTTTCGCACAATACTTTTTCAGCAGGAGTTAAAATGCCGCGCAACTGTACGATGACCATATTTCGTAAAATATCTGTTTTCACAGAGAGCGGACCGCGACCTAAATATTCTTTTTCCCATTGGGTGAGCGCGCGACTAATTTGATCTTCTAGTTCTCCTTTTGTTTTCACGTTGATCCCCCTTTAGAAACAAAAAGCGGCATGCCTCACATATAGATTGAAGTGAAACATACCGATGTATTTTTAGCTCAACTCGTTTCGGCGTCCGTCCTTTCGTTTTCGCCATGTCGCCATGTCAAAAACGCTAAGACAAAACAAGGAAACGAGTTTGCTATCAATCGTTCGGTGCAACAATTTGTTTTTAATTGTATAAGGCTTCAAAAATTATGTCAAGGGAAAAGATTGATGTCATACATGTATATGCCATGGTAAAATAAAAGGAAAGGGTTAGAGAATGGGGGAGAAGGTTTGGTACTATATTTTATTGTAAATCCTTCAGCGAAAAATGAGAAATGTAAAGAAATATGGAAAAAAATCGAACGAGCACTTCAACATCATCATATTCGTTATCATGTTGTATTTACAAAAAAACAAGGAGACGGAATGAAGCTAGCACAACAGATTGCTGAGCAAACATATGAACCGTTGATATTAATTGCCGTTGGTGGAGACGGAACGATGCATGAAGTCATGAACGGTGTTGCGATGTATGATCATGTCACTGTCGGATACATCCCCGCTGGAACAGGAAATGATTTTGCCCGAGGGATAAACATCCCGATAACGTGGAGAAAAGCGCTTAGTCAAATGTTATTACGTGTGAAGGATATGCATGTCGAACTGTATGATATCGGGACGTTTAAAGGTGTGAAACAAGGTGTTTTTGTGAACAGTGTCGGTTGTGGATTCGATGCACATATTTCACGAAAGGTGAATCATTCGAGATGGAAACATCTTTTGAATAGATTATATTTAGGAAAGTTTGTTTATGTGTTTTATTTATTGAAAGAGTTGTTTATATATAAACCAACTGTTGTGCAATTGACAGTTGATGAAAAACAATATACGTTTTCAAATGCATGGCTTGTCACCGTTGCGAATCATCCGTATTATGGCGGTGGAATGAAGATTGCTCCATTTGCGCTGTCAAATGATCAGTGTTTTGATATTGTCGTGGTCGATAATATATCACGGTTAAAACTGCTCGCTTTATTTGTGACAGTTTTCTGGGGCGGTCATATAAGGATGAAAGAAGTACATACGTTTCAAGGGAAATATATTCATATTTGCGGCAACACGTCTCTTCCTCTCCATGCAGATGGCGAGCAAATTGGCGAAGGCGACATTACGATTTCAGTAAACAAACAAATACGTGTGCTGAAGTAGCCCGAATGGATTTTTATATAAAGAATAAAGGCTCTTGCCATCGCCAAGAGCCTTTAATATTTGTTTTGCATATGCCGCAATATTTCATAGGCGCGATCGCCAAGAAGTGCAAGGAGCTGCTCGAATATCGCGTCTCGCTGCAAATCAAGCTCAATAATTTGTTTCGCTAAATCTATGGCTCGTTTTTCCATTTTCAATCTCCTTTCGAAGTTGTTCATATTTTTTTCGCAGTTCCGCTAATGTCCAGTGATGTATTTCTCCTCCTTCATGCAGTTTGTCGATATAAAATTGCTTTTGTTTCAGCGTTATTTGTAAAAGGGTTCCCATTTTCTTTCCTCCTTCCGTTATTTATTTGATAATCATTATATCTATCCTCTGTATTATAAACAGCATTTTTGTTACTTTTTATAACATGAATAATGAATTTTGTTAATTTTTATAACAAAAGTCGTTTCAATATTGATAAAATACAGTATATTAATGTTATGAAATATAACGCGGTATACACGAGAGGGGATAAGGATGGAATCGTATAAACATAAAAAAGTCATTTCGATTGGTATTGTTAGTGAATTAACCGGTTTGTCACCGAGACAAATTCGGTATTATGAGGAACGCCAACTTATTTTTCCTGATCGATCAAAAGGAACGAGAAAGTATTCCTTCGCTGATGTTGAATGGCTCGTTGAGATCGCAAACAAACGCGAGGAAGGAGTGCAAACACGAGAAATTCGTTATGAAATGATGAAAGAGATTCGTGAAACGATGAGAAAAGGACAAATCAACGCCCATTTTCGTTCTCGTATGTAATTTTCTCTTCTCCATGTTATAATTGATAGGGGAAGGAGAATGGTCATGTTTATGGAGTTTTCATTCGATATATTTACGTATGTATCGCTCTTCAGTATGTTCGTTGTGGCGATGACGTGCTATGTGACGCGACAAGTAAATTATCCGATCTCCATTCAACGATTCGTTTCATACGATGCGAATGTCTGTATAAAGACGAGCGATGCATATAGATATATGTCGTTACACGTGCGATTTGTTACATTTCAACAGCGGAAAATTCCGATCGATGAACGATCGTATGCGAGTGATGAAGAAGGAAGGACACTCCTTGTTTGCTTATGATAACAAACAAGGAGGAGTAAAATTGTGAAAAAATGGATTATTTTATTTTTCGTATTTTTATTAAGTGTATGTAATCGAAATGTACCGATTACAGAGCATAGTCAAGGTGTATGGGATCATTATTTTGTTTATCCGATGTCAAAGTTATTACTGATGCTTGGACACGCATTTCAAGAAAATTACGGGCTCGCTATTATCGCATTGACGATTGTTGTCCGCTTTGGGCTGCTCTCGCTTATCATCAAACAGTTTCGTGCCAATATTGCGATGCAGCGCATTCGCCCGGAAATACAAAAACTTCAACAAAAATATAAAGGCACAGATATGGAAACGCAAAGAAAGCTACAGCAAGAAATGATGCAACTATATCAAAAACACGGTGTCAACCCAATGAGCGGTTGCTTACCGATTTTTATTCAAATGCCTATTTTTATGGCGCTGTATTACGCAATTTCGCGAACGGAAGAAATTAAACTGCACTCGTTTTTATGGATGCAGCTCGGTCATCGCGATCCGTATTTCATTATGCCGATATTAGCAAGCTTAACGACATTTATTTCGATGCGGTTATCTCCGACTGCTACAACAGCGGAAGCGGCTACACAAATGAAAATGATGTCATATATTATGCCTGTTATGATTTTCATGGGAGCGAGTTCTGTCCCTTCGGCTTTGTCGCTATATTGGGTCGTTGGTGGATGTTTTTCAATTATTCAGTCGCTTATCATGCGTGCACAATGGAAAAGATACGATACAGAAGTTGCCAAATAACCTGCTCGCTAGCTGAGCAGGTTTCTTTTCGTGAAGGGGTGAAAAAATGAAAGTGATTATTGCTGAAAAACCGGATCAAGGAAAAACGCTTGCATCTATTTTTCAAACAAAAAAACGAGAAGGGTATATTGAAATTTTACCGAATGAGCTGTTTCCGACAGGCGCTTATATGACATGGGCAGTTGGACATTTATTTGAATTAGCTTCCCCAGAAACGTATGAAGCAAGCTGGAAGCGATGGACACTAGATACGTTACCGATCATTCCCGATCGTTTTCAATATGAAATGGATCGAAAAAAGGCGAAACAATTTTCCATCATTAAACAATTACTCCGTCAGCCAGAAGTGACAGAAATCATTCACGCAGGCGATGCAGGGAGAGAAGGGGAATTAATTATTCGCAATATCATTTATATGAGCGGCGTCAAAAAACCGATTAAACGGCTTTGGATTTCATCGTTAACACCGAAAGCAATCGAACAAGGCTTTCGCCAGTTGTTAGATGAAAACGAGACGCGTCCGCTATACGAAGAGGCGTATGCCCGAACGTGTGCCGATTGGCTTGTGGGTATGAACGCATCGAGAGTGTATACAATTTTATTAAAACAAAAAGGGATGAATGATGTTTTTTCCGTCGGGCGTGTACAAACGCCGACGCTTGCATTAATTGTGAGACGAGAAAAAGAAATTGAACAGTTTCGTCCCGAGCCGTTTTGGGAAGTTGTTGCTACGTTTGATGTGAATGGAAAACGATATGAAGGAAAGTGGTGGCATGAAAATGAAACAAGAACATATGATCAGCAACTCGCCGAAAAGGTGAGCGCATTTTGCAGAGGAAAACAAGTAGAGATAGAAGAAGTGACATGTGAGCGAAAAACGTTTTTACCACCGCTTTTGTTTAATTTATCAACATTACAAGCAACAGCCAACAAGCGATTTAGATATTCACCACAAAAAACGCTTGATATATTACAAAAGCTATATCAAAAAGGATATGTATCGTATCCGCGTTCGGATTCACAATATGTCACGAAAGGGGAAGCGGAAACGTTTCCGCATATTTTAAAGTTTCTTGCGCAAAAGAAAGAGTATGCTTCTTACTTTCCGCTTGCTCATTATTCAATTTTACATAATAAACGTTATGTAAATGAAAAGAAAGTAACGGATCACTACGCCATTATCCCGACTGAACAAGTTCCAGATTTGGAAAAACTGAGCCACGATGAGCGAAATATTTACGATCTTATCGTTCGACGCTTAATCGCTGCCCATTGTGAAGAGGCGGTATTTGACTATACGACGATGATTACTCTTGTCGATGGACGGGCACGTTTCATTTCAAAAGGAAAAAAACAAATACAAGCAGGATGGCGAGACGTCCTTATGTCACAAGATGATGATGTACAACTTTTACCGAATGTACAAAGGGGAGAAAAAGGAACGGTATATGATGTGCATGTGAAAGAGGGAAAAACACAGCCGCCAAAGCGATACACAGAAGGCGAACTGATCACGTTAATGAAGACAGCAGGGAAATTTTTAGACGATGAACAACTAGAAAAAGTATTAGCAAAAACAGAAGGACTCGGGACGGAAGCGACGCGCGCCTCCATTATTACAACATTAAAGGAGCGAAACTATATCGAAATAAAAAATAATCAAGTATATGCAACCAATAAAGGAAAAGTATTAATTGAAGCCATCGGTCCACATATTTTAGCGTCACCCGAGATGACAGCGAAATGGGAGCAACGATTAAGTGAAATTGGTGAACGGAAAGCGTCAGCGACACATTTTATGGAACAAGTCAAAAAATTAGCAGCGAAAATCGTAACAGATGCGGTGCAAATGGCAAGCAGCTGGTCGTTTGAAGGGCTTGATACGACTTCGATTCAGCGAAAGAAAAAAACAACGATCGGAAACCATGTTGGGACTTGTAAGCTTTGTGGGGGCTCGGTCATTGATAAAGGTTCGTTTTACGGCTGTGTCAACTATACAAAAACAAAGTGCTCATTTACGATTTCAAAAACGATGTTAGGAAAATCCATTTCACAAACGAATATTAAAAAATTGTTAACTGAAGGAAAAACGAATGTTATTAAAGGATTTAAAAAGGGAGAAAGGACGTTTAACGCTGCACTTATATGGGATGAAAAAGAAAAACGTATATCGTTTTCGTTTGAAAAATAGGAGGACTACCTCCTATTTTTCAACATCACCATTCCACTCGTTCATGCCGCCAGTCATATTATATACGTTTGTAAACCCTTCTTTTACTAGTAATTCGCTTGCTTGCGCTGAGCGATTACCTGAACGACAAACAACGATATATGTCTCGTCTTTTTTCAGTTCATTTATGCGCTCTTTCAGTTGTTGTACAGGAAGTAACATCGCGCCTGGAATATGACCAGAAGTGTATTCTTCTTCTGTTCGAACATCAAGAACAACAACGTCTCCTTTTTGGATCATTTGTGCTGCTTCATCAACAGAAATGTTTGTGTAGCCCCCTTGTGCACATCCGCTTATGATGAAAAGAAATACGAATAAAAGAGCTGCCCATTTTTTCATTTTGTCACCAACCTCCGTATATAATCGAATACCCACTCATGTATTCTAACTCATTTTTTTCATTTCTTCAAACGTTTCGACACCATTGTTATTTCGAGATATAGTACAATTAAAGGAAAGGTTTACATAGAAAGAAGGGAAAATGATGTATCAATCGATTATCGATCTGATCGGAAACACGCCGATTGTGAAGCTCAATCGGGTTGTTTTTCCTGAGGGAGCAAGTGTATATATAAAGCTTGAATCGTTTAATCCAGGGGGAAGTGTGAAAGATCGCGCGGCTAGACGAATGATTGAACGAGCAGAACAAGAAGGAAAAATCGTCCCTTATGAAAGCACAATTATTGAGCCGACATCAGGAAATACAGGAATTGGATTAGCAATGGTATGCGCTGCGAAGGGATATCGTTGCATCATTACGATGCCAGATAATGCAACGAAAGAACGGATCAATTTATTGAAAGCATATGGGGCGGAAGTGTACTTAACTCCCGCAGCTTTGCGCATGCAAGGGGCGATTGATGAAGCGTATCGGCTTGCGGAGAACATTCCAAACAGCTTTATTCCGATGCAATTTGAAAATGAAGCAAATCCAGATGCTCATCGGGCTAGCACAGCGCTTGAAATTATAGAAGCATTTCCAGATGGGATTGATGCGTTTGTACTTACGGCAGGAACTGGCGGGACAGTGACAGGGACGGGGGAAGAATTGAAGAAAAAATTTCCTCGTTTACGTATTTATGTGGTCGAACCATATGGGTCTCCCGTCCTTTCGGGTGGGCAACCGGGGCCGCATAAAATTCCTGGTACTGGGCCAGGTTTTATTCCCCGCATTTTAAATCGAACGGTGTATGATGATATTTTGCTCGTCAAAGATGAAGAAGCGCAAATGATGGCAAGAAGATTAGCGAAAGAAGAAGGAATTTTCG
Source organism: Anoxybacillus sp. EFIL (assembly GCF_013096955.1). Taxonomy (NCBI): domain Bacteria; kingdom Bacillati; phylum Bacillota; class Bacilli; order Caryophanales; family Anoxybacillaceae; genus Anoxybacillus; species Anoxybacillus sp. EFIL. The sequence goes on from NZ_SDLH01000005.1 coordinate 93,019, forward strand.
TTGGTGCCTCAGCTGGAGCGGCTGCTTATTGTGCTATGCAAGTGGCTCGCACTCTTCCTGAAGATGCACGTGTGCTTTGCATGGCACCAGATACAGGAGAGCGATACTTATCATCCGATTTATTTAGCGGATAAGAGCGATGAAAAATGTCGAGGCTATAAAATAAAAAGGAGTGATTGTATGTTTCAAGAAGAAGTAAAAACGATAGGCGGTTTTCGTCTTCATGTCATTCCGACAAAAAAATATAAAACAAATACGCTCGTATTAAAGATGAAAGCACCGTTATGTGAAAAAGATGTAACGATGCGAGCTCTTGTTCCATACGTACTACAAAACGCTACCGAGCGGCATCCGTCGATGAAAGCGTTACGTACATATTTAGACGAACTATATGGTGCCACATTACAAGTTGATTTAGCGAAAAAAGGAGAAAATCATATTATTACTATTCGAATGGATATTGCAAACGAAAAATTTTTAGGTGACACATCCCCATTATTACGTGAAGCGTTGACGTTATTTAGCGACATGCTATTTCGTCCGTTTACCGAGGGAGATGGATTTTCTGCTGCGATCGTTGAACAGGAGAAACGAGCATTGAAACAAAAAATTCAATCGTTGTTTGACGATAAAATGCGATATGCTCAACATCGACTCATGGAAGAAATGTATAAAGGTTCACCTTATGCGCTTGATGTTCACGGTAAACTAGAGGATGTCGATTCGATTGACGCTAAACGTTTATATGAACATTATGAGCACATGTTGAAACACGATGAAATAGATTTATACATCGTTGGGGATGTCATGTTAGCTGATGTAGAACATGATGTGGCTGAACGTTTTCCGTTAGAAGTGCGCCCGCCACGTTCAATAGCGACACCGACGATCACAATACGAACAGATGTGCAAGAAGTTGTAGAAAAACAAGATGTAAAACAAGGGAAGCTCCATCTCGGCTATCGAACGAACACGACATATAATGATCCAGATTATGATGCGTTACAAGTATGGAATGGGATATTTGGAGGATTTGCACATTCAAAATTGTTTATTAATGTGCGCGAAAAAGCGAGTTTAGCTTATTATGCAGCTTCACGTATTGAGAGTCACCAAGGAATGATGATGGTCATGGCAGGAATTGACCCAAGCAAATATGAACGTGCGCTCGAAATCATCCATGCCCAAGCAGAGGCGATGCGTAACGGACAATTTAGCGATGAAGAAATCGTTCAAACAAAAGCGGTCATTCGTAATCAACTATTAGAAACGATCGATACCGCAAGAGGAATGATCGAAATGTCTTATCATAATGTCATTGCAACAAATCAACGTCCGTTACAGCAATGGCTCGAAGGAATTGAAAAAGTGACGCGAGAAGATATCGTTCGTGTAGGCGAAAAAATTGAATTAGATACGATTTATTTTTTAACAGAGAAGGAAGGTGAGAAAAAATGAAAATCATTCACCACGATCAATTACAGGAACAATTATTTTATGAGCGTCTAAACAATGGATTAGATGTTTACATTTTGCCAAAAAAAGAATTTAACAAAACATATGCGACGTTTACAACGAAATACGGTTCGGTGGATAACTACTTTACCCCGTATGGAAAAACAACGATGAAAAAAGTACCGGATGGCATCGCTCATTTTTTAGAACATAAATTGTTTGAAAAAGAAGATGGCGATGTATTTCAAACGTTTAGCAAACAAGGGGCATCTGCGAATGCTTTTACGTCTTTCACACGCACCGCCTATTTATTTTCTAGTACAACAAATGTAGAAAAAAATTTAGAAACGTTACTTGATTTCGTGCAAGAGCCGTATTTTACAGAACAAACGGTTGAAAAGGAAAAAGGGATTATCGGTCAAGAAATTCGCATGTATGATGACAATCCAGATTGGCGTTTGTATTTTGGGACAATCGAAAGCATGTATCATCACCATCCCGTAAAAATTGATATTGCGGGAACGGTAGAGTCGATTTCACACATTACGAAAGACTTATTATATGAGTGTTATGAAACGTTTTATCATCCGAGCAACATGTTATTGTTTGTTACAGGTCCTATTGATCCATCGGCTATACTTGAACAAATTCGAACGAATCAAGCGAAAAAAACGTTCCGTCCGCCAGCAGAGATCGAGCGATTTCGTTATGAGGAGCCGACTCATGTTGCTCGTGAACGACATGTCATTGAAATGAACGTGCAAACACCAAAATGTTTCGTTGGTATAAAAGCAACCAACGTATATACAAAAGGAAAAGAAAAGTTAAAACATGAATGTGCCATCGGTTTATTGCTCGACTATTTATTTGGGAAAAGCTCCACACATTATGAGCGATTGTATCAACAAGGATTAATTGACGAAACATTTATGGTCGACTATACGGAAGAAAGTGATTTTGGGTTCGGCTTAGTTGGCGGTGACACATCACAGCCCGATCAATTAGCGGCAGAAATTCAGCGTATTCTTTTGGAGTTTGACGATATTGATGATGAGCAAGTCGAACGAATGAAAAGAAAAAAGATCGGCACATTTTTACGTTCGTTAAACTCTCTTGAATATATTGCAAATCAGTTTACTCGGTATGCGTTTGATCATATGAGTTTGTTCGATGTTGTAGAAACGTTACAATCATTAACATCTGACGATTTAAAAACGGTCGCTCGCGAATGTTTTGTTCGCGAACAGTTTACTGTGTGCCAAGTTGTCCCGAAAAGGTGAAATGAGATGAAATATGCTTTAATTACGGGAGCGAGCGGGGGAATTGGGCAAGAAATTGCTCGGCAGCTTGCTAAAGATGGGTATAGTTTATACTTACATTACTACAAAAATGAACAATCCGTTCGACATATAATGGAAGAACTATCCACAGACACATATGCGATTCAAGCTGATTTATCTCATCCTTCTGGGGTAGATGTGTTAATGTCTTCTATTTTCCATCCTATTGACGTGCTCATTCATAATAGTGGAATGAGTGCGTATGGATTGATGACGGACATGACTAATGAACAAGTAGAACAAATGGTGCAACTACATGTAACAAGTCCATTTTTACTGACAAAACGACTGTTGCCTTCTATGATTCAACAACGTCGTGGACAAATTGTAGTCATTTCATCCATTTGGGGACTAACAGGTGCATCTTGCGAAGTGTTATATTCGATGGTAAAAGGTGCGCAAAATACATTTGTTAAAGCGTTAGCAAAAGAAGTTGCTCCAAGTGGCATACGAGTCAATGCGATCGCTCCAGGGGCTATTGATACGCCGATGCTTCATGAGTTTACTGAGGAAGAAATTCAAGCGCTAATTGATGATATTCCACTCGGACGAGTAGGGAAGCCGGAAGATGTGGCAAAAGCTGTGTCATTTTTAATTTCTGATCATGCATCGTATATTACAGGACAAATTTTATCCGTAAATGGCGGTTGGTATTGTTAAGCAAGCATAATTTTTTATGTTGTGAGGCAAACTGTTCTTGAAACGAATTTCAAGGAGGTTTGCATATGTCTGTTCTTGATAATTTTGAACAATGGAAAAGCTTTTTAGCTGATCGTCTTCATCAAGCACAAGAGCAAGGGATGAACCAGCAAGTCATTTCGGATATTGCTTATCAAATTGGAGATTATTTGGCGAAACAAGTCGATCCGAAAAACCCAGAAGAGCGTGTACTTGCCGATTTGTGGCATGTCGCAAATGAGCAAGAGCAACATGCCATTGCAAACATGATGATTAAACTTGTCCAAAATAAATAAGTCATGTAGGCGCAAGCTGGTGATATCCACCAGCTTGTTTTACTATGTTTATCTGTTCACAAAAAACGGTCGTCCATTCTTTTCATTCTCGCATTCAAATGGTAAAATAAACATACATGCGTGTTTCGACAAAGCGTTGCTTAAATGATCGCATCGTGTAACGTAAAGGGGAGAAGGGGTATATGGAGAAAAAAGAATGGTATTTAGAGTATGAAATACATATGAATCGCCCGGGGTTGTTAGGAGATATCGCATCTCTCCTTGGCATGCTTTCCATTAATATCGTCACGATCAACGGAGTGGATGATTCGCGGCGAGGTATGCTTTTGCTATGTAAAAGTCATGAACAAATTGAGCGCTTACAATCCATTTTAGCGACGATGGAAGATATTACAGTAACGAAATTACGTGAACCGAAGCTTCGCGACCGTCTTGCTGTTCGGCATGGGCGCTATATTCAGCGTGATGCTGACGACAAAAAGACGTTTCGCTTTGTCAGAGACGAGTTAGGTTTGCTCGTTGATTTTATGGCAGAGCTATTTAAACAAGAGGGGCATAAGTTAATTGGAATTCGCGGCATGCCACGCGTGGGGAAAACGGAATCGATCGTAGCTGCGAGCGTGTGTGCAAACAAGCGTTGGTTGTTTGTTTCTTCTACATTAATTAAACAGACGATTCGTAGCCAATTAATCGAAGATGAATATAGCGAAAATAATGTTTTTATTATTGACGGGATTGTTTCGACGCGTCGGTCAAACGAGCGACATTGGCAACTCATTCGTGAGCTCATGCGTCTACCGGCGACGAAAGTGATTGAACATCCTGATATTTTTGTAAGGCATACAGAATATAAGCTCGACGACTTTGATTATATCATTGAATTGCGTCACGATGCAGATGAGGAAATTACGTATGATCTCGTTGATCAGTCCTCATTTTTTGGAAATGACGGATTTTCAAATATTGATTTTTAAAGATGGAAGGTGTTTCCGTTGACAGAGTTAGGGAAGCGTTTGAAAGAAGCGAGAGAACAACGTCATATGAGTTTAGATGATTTGCAAGAAATCACTAAAATTCAAAAACGATATTTAATCGCAATTGAACAAGGAAATTATGTCATTATGCCAGGGAAATTTTATGTTCGGGCATTTATTCGGCAATATGCCGAGGCAGTCGGCCTCGATGCTGACGAACTGTTTGAGCAATATGCAAACGAAATTCCAAATGCCCAACAAGAAGAGCTTCCTGGCGAACTATCGCGTGTAAAATCGCGACAATTATCAGAACAAGGCGCAAAAGTGCTCGATGTTCTTCCGAAAATTTTGATCGGTACATTAGTGATTGGAGTGGCTGTTGTTCTTTGGTTTTTTTTCCAAAATCGTACGGTAAACGAAAAACCACAAGAGCAAGTGATTAACGAAAAGACAGAATTTGAACAGTCCGAGCAAGCAAACGAGCAACAACCGGAAAAACAAAGTGAGCAACAGTCTGAAAACGAAGGAGAAAATGAACAGCAGGAACAACCATTAGAAGCGACGGTTAAAGTGATTGAAACGAACGGGAGAAGATCGACACTTGAAGTGACAGGAGAGCAATTGATCATTGACATTGCAACAAAAGGTGACGCTTGGATTGAAGTGAAAAACGGAAAAGGAAAGGCGTTTGCACGGAAAATGATGTATGCGAATCAATCTGAAACATTTGATTTAACAAATGAAACAGAGGTATTGTTAGTCATCGGACAAACATTGAATGCAGAAGTAAAAATAAACGGGCAGACGCTTGAATATCCTGTCAATCCAAACGATCACGTGCGCCAAGATATTACTATTCTGTATAAAAAACAATAATGTTGGATGAAGTGTTGGAGGTAAGTGTTGTGAATATACCGAACCAAATTACGATTGCGCGAATGCTTCTTATTCCTTTCTTCCTTATTTTTCTGTTGGCACCGATTGATTTCGGTGTGATTCAAATCGGAACAGAACAGCTGCCGGTAACACACGCCATAGCTGCGCTTATTTTTATTATCGCATCAACAACCGATTGGGTTGACGGATACTATGCACGAAAATATGGATTAGTAACGAATTTAGGGAAATTTCTTGACCCTCTCGCAGATAAATTACTTGTATCTGCTGCGCTCATTGCGCTTGTCCAATTAGGTTTAGCTCCTGCATGGATCGTGATTGTCATTATTAGCCGTGAATTTGCTGTAACCGGATTACGGCTTGTTTTAGCGGGAGAAGGTGAAGTGGTAGCAGCAAATATGCTTGGAAAAATTAAAACGTGGACGCAAATTGTAGCGATTGCAGCGCTTCTTTTGCATAATCTTCCTTTTTCACTTTTGTCGTTTCCGTTTGCGGACATTTCGTTGTGGGTTGCACTTGTTTTCACGATTTGGTCAGGATGGGATTACTTTGCGAAAAATAAACACGCATTTCGTCATTCAAAGTAAATAAAAAGGGATGGGAGAAAGATGAAAGCAGAACTCATTGCGGTCGGTTCAGAACTTTTACTTGGTCAAATTGCAAATACGAACGCTCAGTTTTTATCGCAACAATTAGCTGAAATAGGAATAGATGTGTATTACCATACGGTTGTTGGCGATAACCCTCAAAGGCTTACACATGCGATTGAAGTAGCGAAGCAACGCTCGAACTTAATCATTTTCACAGGGGGACTTGGTCCGACAAAAGACGATTTAACGAAAGAAACAATTGCAAACATGTTAAATAAATCGCTCGTTTTAGATGAAGAAGCATGGCGTTCTATTTGTGATTATTTTTCGAAAACGAAGCGCCCAATGTCTCCGAACAATCGAAAACAAGCGCTCGTATTGGAAGGAAGTTATGTATTAAAAAATGAACATGGGATGGCCCCGGGAATGGCAATAACTGTTGATCACATCACGTACATGCTCCTCCCGGGACCGCCAAAAGAAATGCAACCGATGTTCATCAAATATGGACGTCCTTTTTTATTGCAAAAACGTCATGTTCGCGAGAAAATTGTTTCACGTGTTCTTCGCTTTTTTCATATCGGTGAATCACAGTTAGAAGCAGAAATTGAGGATTTCATCGATGCTCAAACAAATCCGACGATTGCTCCACTTGCGTCCGATGGTGAAGTAACTCTTCGCTTAACAGCGAAACATGAGCGTGAAGAAGAAGCAAAGCGGCTCATTGATGAGTTGGAGCAAAACATTTTAGCCCGCGTTCGTCCTTACTTTTACGGTTATAATGATGACACGTTGTTTAGCAAATTGTTAGCTACATTGAAAGAAAACAATCAGACGCTCGCTGTTGCTGAAAGTTTAACGGGAGGTTTATTTTTAGAAGAAATGACAGCACTCCCAACAGCTTCTACAGTTATCGCGGGGGGAGTTGTTTGTTATACGAATGAAATAAAGGAAAATGTGCTCCATGTGCCGAAAGAAATATTACAAACGGAGGGGGCAGTTAGTGAACGATGTGCGCAGTTGATGGCAGAAAATGTTCGAAAACTTTGTGGAAGCGATATCGGTATTAGTTTTACAGGTGTTGCAGGACCGAACGAGTTGGAAGGAAAGCCAGTAGGAACGGTATGGATAGGGATTGCGATAGAACAAGGGACAAAGACATTTGGCCTCACATTATCAGGCGGACGCCGAGCCATTCGGATGCGTACAGCAAAATACGGTTGTTATTATTTGCTGCAATTGCTACATTAATTTACGAACACTCATTCGATTTTTCTTGGCAAATAAATAGAAAAGCTGTATAGTAATAAGTAGCAGTTACTGCTTTATTTTTCACAAGCAAAAGGAGGAGTTTCTTTGAACGATCGTCAAGCAGCATTAGAACAAGCGTTAAAGCAAATTGAGAAGCAGTTTGGAAAAGGTTCAATTATGAAGCTAGGGGAGCAAACAGATCGTCAAATTTCGACGGTATCGAGCGGCTCTCTTGCCCTTGATATTGCGCTAGGCGTAGGAGGATATCCGCGCGGACGGATTATTGAAATTTACGGTCCGGAGTCTTCGGGGAAAACAACGGTTGCCCTTCACGCGATTGCAGAAGTGCAAAAGCAAGGAGGTCAAGCTGCATTTATTGATGCGGAACATGCGTTAGACCCTATTTATGCTGAAAAATTAGGGGTTAATATCGATGAATTGTTGCTTTCACAGCCAGATACAGGAGAGCAAGCGTTAGAAATCGCCGAAGCACTTGTGCGAAGCGGGGCAGTTGACATTATCGTCATTGACTCAGTCGCAGCTCTTGTTCCGAAGGCAGAAATTGAAGGGGAAATGGGGGATGCTCACGTTGGATTGCAGGCGCGACTCATGTCCCAAGCGCTACGTAAACTATCAGGCGCCATCAACAAATCTAAAACGATTGCTATCTTCATTAACCAAATAAGGGAAAAAGTGGGAGTTATGTTTGGAAATCGATATATGGTTGCTTAATTTCGTTACATGTTCACAAATTGTAGTTCTTTCTATATCCTCTCTCTAGGAGGAGATATGATTTGGTTGTTAAAGTGGGAAATAGAACATTTAGAAATATAGAGCAGTGGCAAGTTGATTATATCGTTCAAAATTCGAACAAGAAATTAACCGAAATATCGCGTGAAACACGGTTAGATCCTCGAAGGATTGGGGAAATCATCAAACTTTTAGGAATACAGAGGCAGAGACATTGGAAGGTGTATTTACCCAAAACAGAAGAGGTTGAGAGGGAGTTAAGAAATCCTTATTTATCCCACGTAGAGATCGCTAAAAAGTATGGTGTAACTGATACTTGTGTGGCAAAGAGAAGAAAAGAACTTGGGGTGAAGGTTCGACGGAAAAACTTTGATACACAAATCGAGCAACAGGTTGAACAAATTCTTGAACAACTTGATCTAGCGTATATAAAACAAAAACGAATAGATAAATGGTCTATTGATTTTTATCTTGGAAGAAAACATTGTATCGATGTCCATGGTGAATGGGCTCACTCAACAAAAAAGGTACAAGATCGAGATGTTAGAAAGAGAGAATATTTATCAAAAAAAGGCTATCGTTATTTGGTTATATACGAAAAAGAACTACAAAATATTGAACATGTAACAGAAAAAATTAAGCAATTTACTCTGGGTTTCCCTTGCTAGTGATAGCAAGAAAAAAACCTTGTGAACCCGATTGCCTAGGGGTGTGCGAAGTTTGTATACTTCGTGCTAACGGTGGAGCCCTCCAAGATTTATGGGGTAATACCGTGCCAAGCCTTACTACTTTTATAGTAAGGAAGGTGTAGAGACTACCGAAAGGGGCATATGTTGCCACTGAGTAGGGTACAGCAGAGGATAGGCTACTGCTGGAAGCGCAAGGCTCTCCATGTTTGGAGATGAAGATATAGTCCACCCTATAGAGATGGTAAATCTATAGGATGTGCCAGAGACAACTCCTGGAGGCCGTGCATTAAAGTTTTATGCGTCTGTTCGTTTAGAAGTGCGTCGTGCAGAACAAATTAAACAAGGCAACGACATGGTTGGAAATAAGACGAAAATTAAAGTTGTGAAAAACAAAGTGGCGCCGCCGTTTAAAACAGCGGATGTAGATATTATGTATGGCGAAGGAATTTCAAAAGAAGGCGAAATTATTGATATGGGTGCTGAACTCGACATTATTCAAAAAAGTGGCGCTTGGTATTCATATAAAGATGAGCGACTAGGACAAGGGCGAGAAAATGCAAAACAATTTTTAAAGGAAAATCCACACATTATGGAAGAAATTGCGCGTGAAATTCGCCAACATTATGGCATTACAGCAGGGGCATCGACGACATCTGTGCGCGAAGATGATCTAGACTTTTTAGAATAATAAAAAGGTCGCCTTGCTTCAATAAAAAAGTGATTATGTGCATATATAGTTATGGAAAGGGTGCTCCGTTATTTCTGGAACACCCTCTTTTTTTGGAAAATAAAGCGATATGAAACGCTTTCCCACAATGACAAGCCTTGACAATATGGAAGGTCACCTTTAAAATGTACATGTATATTTGACAATTTTGAAGTGTATGTTGAATGGTTGCAATGTACATGCCGACATTGATGAAGTAACGAATTTATAGCAAGAGGAGGTGAGGACAATGGGTGAAACGATCATCTCCGCTTTGCTTGCCCTAGTCGTCGGTGCAGTTGTTGGCTTTTTTGTTCGTAAATCCATTGCCGAGGCAAAAATTGGTGGTGCACAAGCAGCTGCCAAACAAATGATCGAAGAAGCGAAACGAGAAGCAGACGCATTGAAAAAAGAGGCGCTTCTTGAAGCAAAGGATGAGATTCACAAACTTCGCGTTGAAGCAGAACGAGAAATTCGCGAACGAAGAAGTGAGTTACAAAAACAGGAAAACCGTTTGTTGCAAAAGGAAGAGAATCTCGATCGAAAGGATGAAGCGTTAAACAAGCGAGAAGCATTGCTTGAAAAGAAAGAGAATTCTCTGAATGAAAGACAACAGCATATTGAAGAGATGGAAAGCAAAGTGGAAGAACTCGTTCGAAAAGAACAAGCTGAACTAGAGCGCATTTCTAGTTTGACGCGTGATGATGCACGCCAAATCATTTTAGAACGTGTAGAAAAAGAACTTTCGCATGAAATTGCGCTCATGGTTAAAGAAGCAGAAACGAAAGCGAAAGAAGAAGCGGATAAAAAAGCAAAAGAAATTTTATCGCTTGCCATTCAACGTTGTGCTGCTGATCATGTAGCAGAAACAACTGTATCTGTTGTGAACTTGCCGAATGACGAAATGAAAGGCCGAATCATCGGACGTGAAGGACGTAACATTCGTACATTAGAAACGTTAACAGGTATTGACCTTATCATTGATGATACGCCGGAAGCGGTCATTTTATCTGGTTTTGATCCGATCCGTCGTGAAACAGCGCGTATCGCGCTAGATAAACTCGTTCAAGACGGGCGTATCCATCCAGCACGAATTGAAGAGATGGTCGAGAAGGCGAGAAGAGAAGTGGATGAGCATATTCGTGAAGTGGGAGAACAAACGACGTTTGAAGTTGGTGTCCACGGATTGCATCCAGATTTAATTAAAATTTTAGGGCGTTTGAAGTTCCGTACAAGCTATGGACAAAATGTGCTTAAACATTCGATGGAAGTTGCATATTTAGCTGGTTTAATGGCAGCTGAGTTAGGGGAAGATGAAATGCTTGCACGTCGTGCGGGTCTTCTCCATGACATTGGAAAAGCGGTTGACCATGAGGTTGAAGGAAGCCATGTTGAAATTGGCGTAGAACTAGCAACGAAATATAAAGAACATCCTGTTGTTATTAACAGCATCGCCTCGCATCATGGTGATGCGGAACCGACATCTATTATTGCTGTTCTCGTTGCTGCTGCGGATGCTTTATCTGCAGCTCGGCCGGGTGCTCGTAGCGAAACATTGGAAAACTACATTCGTCGACTTGAGAAGCTTGAAGAAATTGCTGAGTCGTATGAAGGTGTTGAAAAATCATATGCTATCCAAGCTGGACGTGAAATTCGTATCATGGTGAAGCCGGATCTAATTGATGACTTGGAAGCACACCGTTTAGCGCGTGATATTCGCAAGCGTATCGAAGAAGAGCTTGATTACCCAGGACATATTAAAGTCACAGTGATTCGCGAAACACGAGCTGTTGAATACGCAAAGTAAAAGCTACTCCTTATTCGGGGTAGCTTTTTCGTATTGATAAATGCTTTATTTTGTGCGAAACTGAAAAATAGAGATCATGAGCATAGAAAGGGTAGTACGATGAAAATATTATTTATCGGTGATGTCGTAGGACAACCGGGACGAAAAATGATTGATGAATATGTGCCGAAACTGAAAGCAAAATATAAGCCTCATGTCATTGCTGTGAACGGTGAAAATGCAGCGGGCGGAAAAGGGATTACCGAAAAAATATATCGTCGTTTTGTAGAAATAGGAGTGCATGTAGTAACGCTTGGTAATCACGCGTGGGATAATCGTGAAGTTTTCGAATTTATTGACCAAGCGAAAGTGCTCGTTCGTCCAGCCAATTTTCCAATAGGTACACCTGGAAAAGGGATCGTATTCGTTCATGTGGAAGGATATGAGGTAGCGATCATTAGCTTACAAGGAAGAACATTTTTACCAGCGATCGATTGCCCGTTTAAAAAGGCGGATGAATTAGTCGAGATGGCACTTGCGCGAACTCCTTTTATTCTCGTCGATTTTCATGCAGAAGCAACGAGTGAGAAACAAGCGATGGGATGGTACTTAGATGGCCGAGTAAGCGCAGTAGTTGGCACGCATACACACGTTCAAACAGCTGACTCGCGCATTTTGCCAAATGGAACAGGATACATTACTGATGTCGGGATGACGGGTCCTTATGACGGTATTTTAGGAGTTGATCGCGAAGCTGTATTGCGTAAATTTTTAACAGGACTTCCCGTTCGATTTGAAGTGACGACTGGTCGGGCACAATTGAATGCTGTGCTCATTGAAATAGACGAAAAAAGTGGAAAAACAAGGTCTATCCAACGAATTATGATCAATGACGATCATCCGTATTTCGACTAGTTTCTCTTTTAAGATTTTTCTGAAAAAATACATATCGTAGCAGGAATACGAGCAAACAGGGACGAATATATAATGAACAGTACAACTTTTTATAAGCAATTGTTAGAAACGAGGAGGAGCTAGAAATGGAAATATTAAAAGTTTCAGCAAAATCTAATCCTAATTCCGTAGCTGGTGCACTTGCAGGCGTGTTAAGAGAACGCGGTGCAGCTGAAATTCAAGCCATTGGCGCAGGTGCATTAAATCAGGCCGTTAAGGCAGTAGCGATCGCGCGAGGATTCGTAGCACCGAGCGGAGTTGATCTCATTTGTATTCCTGCGTTTACGGACATTCAAATTGACGGGGAAGAGCGGACAGCAATTAAGCTTATTGTTGAGCCGCGTTAATAAACATAAACCTGTTTGCTTACATAGCAAACAGGTTATTTTTATCATATGCGAAAGAGCGAATTTTCGTATGGAGGGGTCGTTGTGCGTATATTTGACGCTCATTGTGACGTTTTATATCAACTATTTTGTGACCAAGATGTATCGTTTGAGCGGAGTTCATCGCTACATGTCACATACGATGGATTGAAGCAGGCGGGTGTAACTGTACAAGGATTTGCGATTTATATTCCGAAACATGTCAGACCAGAGTCACGCTTTTTTGTTGCGTTAGAGATGATTGATTATTTTTACGAGAAAATTGTGTCGCAACCGAATATGAAAGTTGTTCGCTCAAAAAGAGAAATCGATCAACTACAACCGAATGAAATTGGAGCGATGCTCACATTAGAAGGATGTGAAGCCATAGGAGAAAGTTTAACGCAATTGCGCACACTTCTTCGCCTCGGTGTTCGCTCTGTTGGTTTAACGTGGAATGATGCGAATATGGTAGCAGACGGTGCCTTAGAGCAACGTGGGGGAGGGTTGACGAGATTCGGAAAAGAAGTCGTTCAATTATTAAATGAACAACAATGTTGGACGGATGTATCTCATTTAAGTGAACGAGCGTTTTGGGATGTTATGGAATTAGCTCACTATCCGATCGCTTCACATTCGAATGCATATACGCTTTGTCCGCATCCTCGCAATTTGCGTGATGATCAAATTCAAGCACTCATTAAGAAAAATGGAGTGATCGGTGTGACGTTTGTTCCTCAATTTTTGCGTCACGATGCCCATATGACAACGGTGACAGATGTATTACGGCATGTCGATCATATTTGTTCGTTAGGTGGAGAAAATCACATCGGTTTTGGATCTGATTTTGACGGTATGTTTGAAACGGTTGATCAATTAGAAAATGTTTCCTATTATCCGCATTTCATTGATGAATTGTTAAAGCATTTTAAAGAGGAGCAGGTAAAAAAGTTTTTGTTTTGCAATTTTTATGAGCGCATCCCACAATAAAATCGAAAGAAAAATTCACATTTTTGTAACAAATATGTTGCAATTTTTTTTCAATAGGGCTAGAATGAAAGCGTTTAGTATATGAAATTTTTCAAAAAATTTATTAAGCGAAATGGTAGAGCTTTTTTTGGAAAAGTGCTACACTTATAATCGTAAAACGTTACGTTACAATTGATGGAACTTTAAAGGGGTGTAAGACATGATTAGTCAACTTTCGTGGAAAGTTGGAGGACAACAAGGGGAAGGTATTGAAAGTACGGGAGAGATATTCTCCATTGCGCTCAACCGACTAGGCTACTACTTATACGGTTATCGTCACTTTTCATCTCGCATTAAAGGTGGCCACACGAACAATAAAATTCGCGTTAGCACGACACAAGTTCGTTCGATTGCCGATGATCTTGATATATTAGTAGCTTTTGACCAAGAGACAATTGACTTCAACTTTCATGAGTTGCGTCAAGGTGGGATCGTCATCGCAGACGCGAAGTTTAATCCGACGATTCCGGACGAGTCAAGAGCTACGTTGTATGCGGTTCCATTTACAGATATTGCAACAGAATTAGGAACAGCATTAATGAAAAACATGGTTGCAGTCGGAGCTTCTAGCGCAGTACTCGGTCTCGATATTAGCGTATATGAAGGGGTCGTTCAGGAGATTTTCGGTCGCAAAGGTGAACAAGTTGTTGCGAAAAATATGGAAGCGATCAGAGCGGGCGCTCAGTTTATGCGTGAACAGCTTGGCGACAATATTCAATTAATGCAGCTTGAAAAAGCGGACGGCAAAAAGAGAATGTTTATGATTGGAAACGACGCGATTGCGCTTGGTGCGCTTGCTGGCGGTGCACGTTTCATGGCGGCTTATCCAATTACACCTGCATCTGAGATTATGGAATATTTAATTAAAAAGCTTCCGCAGTTTGGTGGTACGGTCATTCAAACAGAAGATGAAATCGCTGCTTGTACAATGGCTATCGGTGCAAACTATGCGGGTGTGCGTACGTTGACAGCTTCGGCTGGACCGGGTCTTTCGCTTATGATGGAAGCGATCGGATTAGCTGGAATTACAGAAACGCCGATTGTCATTGTTGATACGCAACGCGGTGGTCCAAGTACAGGTCTTCCGACGAAACAAGAGCAGTCAGATTTAATGGCAATGATTTACGGCACACATGGTGAGATTCCGAAAGTAGTCATCGCTCCGAGCACTGTACAAGAAGCGTTTTACGATATGGTCGAAGCGTTTAATATTGCGGAAGAGTATCAATGCCCAGTCATCGTTTTAACAGACTTACAGCTTTCGTTAGGAAAGCAAACCGTTGAGCCGCTAGAGTACGACAAAATTGAAATTCGTCGAGGTAAGCTTGTCACAGGAGAACTGCCTGAAATTCCAGACAAAGGTTGCTTCAAACGATATGAAGTGACGGAAGACGGTGTGTCACCACGCGTATTGCCGGGAATGAAAAACGGCATTCATCATGTGACAGGTGTTGAGCACGATGAAACAGGTCGTCCTTCTGAAGTAGCAGCGAACCGTATTGCACAAATGGATAAGCGTTTACGTAAGTTAAAACATATCCAATTCCCGACACCAGTTCATACACATGTGAAACATGAAGAAGCAGATGTGTTAATCGTTGGGTTTAACTCAACGCGCGGGGCAATTGAAGAGGCGATGGAACGTTTAGAGCGCGATGGTATAAAAGTGAATCACGCCCACATTCGTCTTATTCATCCGTTCCCGACGGAAGAAATGTTGCCGCTTGTGCAATCAGCGAAAAAAGTTGTTGTTGTTGAAAATAACGCAACAGGACAACTTGCCAACATTCTAAAAATGAACGTTGGACATGCTGAGAAAGTATTTAACGTGTTGAAGTATGATGGCAACCCGTTCTTACCGCACGAAGTTTATACAAAATGCAAGGAGTTGTTTTAAACATGGCGACATTTAAAGATTTCCGTAATAATATTAAACCGAACTGGTGTCCAGGTTGTGGCGACTTTTCTGTGCAAGCGGCTATCCAACGCGCAGCTGCCAATGTCGGACTTGAACCACACGAACTAGTTGTTGTATCTGGTATCGGTTGTTCCGGTCGTATTTCTGGTTACATTAACTCATATGGCTTCCATGGTGTTCACGGCCGGGCGCTTCCAATTGCTCAGGGGGTAAAAATGGCAAATCGCGATTTGACTGTTATTGCTGCTGGTGGCGACGGTGACGGATTTGCGATCGGAATGGGGCATACAATTCATGCTATTCGACGTAACATCGACATTACGTACATCGTCATGGATAACCAAATTTACGGTTTAACAAAAGGTCAAACATCACCGCGAAGTGAGGTTGGCTTTAAAACGAAGAGTACGCCACAAGGGTCAGTTGAGCCAGCATTGTCGATTATGGAAATGGCACTAACAGCAGGGGCAACATTCGTCGCTCAAAGCTTTTCTAGCGATTTAAAAGAGTTGACGCAATTAATTGAAGAGGGCATGAAGCATAAAGGATTCTCACTCATTAACGTATTTAGCCCTTGCGTCACATACAATAAGGTGAACACATATGATTGGTTTAAAGACAATTTAACGAGCTTAAGTTCAATTGAAGGATACGATCCGTCCGATCGCGAAATGGCGATGCAAACGTTAATGAAACATAAAGGGCTTGTGACAGGGCTTATTTATCAAAATAAAGAGCGCAAATCATATCAAGATCTTGTGCCGGGTTATAGCGAAAAACCACTAACTGAAGCGGATTTAACAATTAGTAAAGAAAAATTTGATCAACTCGTTGCAGAGTTTATGTAAGATAGGAAAGAGGGTGGTAGAGGCCATCCTCTTTTTCATGGAAAAAACATTGTTTAAAAGTCCGGAAAATAATATACTATGTTAGTGTGCATGTATGAACAAAAGAAAGGAGAATAACGATGAACGAAAAGCAACGTTTACAGTACACAGCACAAATTGAAACAGATCATCCAACGGACAAAAAATCCGCTTTGGATGACAATTTACAGCGTCTAAAGCAAAAAACGAGCCAAGACTATGAAAAATATTTTTCAACTGTATTTGTTCCCCCATCTTTGAAAGAAGCAAAAAAACGCGGAAAAGAGGAAGTAAAATATCATAAAGATTTTTCTATTCCTGAAGAATTTCGTGGTATGGGGAACGGTCGCAAATTTTACATTCGTACGTACGGCTGTCAAATGAACGAGCATGACACAGAAGTGATGGCCGGTATTTTTATGGCACTTGGTTATGAGCCGACGGATCGTCCAGAAGATGCAAACGTCATTTTGTTAAATACATGTGCGATTCGTGAAAACGCGGAAAACAAAGTATTCGGAGAAATTGGCCACTTAAAGCCATTGAAACAAAACAACCCTGATTTATTGCTTGGGGTATGTGGCTGTATGTCGCAAGAAGAGTCAGTTGTTAATAAAATTTTAAAACAATTCCAATACGTTGATATGATTTTTGGTACGCACAATATTCATCGTCTTCCGTATATTTTGAAAGAAGCGTACATGTCAAAAGAAATGGTTGTTGAAGTATGGTCAAAAGAAGGCGATGTCATTGAGAATTTACCGAAAGTGCGAAAAGGAAATATTAAAGCATGGGTTAATATTATGTACGGTTGCGATAAGTTTTGTACGTACTGTATTGTTCCATATACACGTGGCAAAGAGCGCAGCCGCCGTCCAGAAGATATTATCCAAGAAGTGCGTCACTTAGCTGCACAAGGATATAAAGAAATTACTCTTTTAGGACAAAACGTGAATGCGTATGGAAAAGACTTTACCGATATGAAATATGGCCTCGGGGATTTAATGGATGAATTACGCAAAATTGATATTCCACGCATTCGTTTCACTACAAGTCATCCGCGTGATTTTGATGACCGTTTAATCGAAGTGTTGGCGAAAGGCGGAAATTTAGTTGAGCACATTCACTTGCCTGTACAGTCTGGAAGTAGTGAAGTGTTAAAAATGATGGCGCGTAAATATACGCGTGAACAATATTTGGAGCTTGTTCGTAAAATTAAAGAAGCCATTCCAGGTGTCGCGCTTACAACGGATATCATTGTCGGATTCCCGAATGAAACGGATGAGCAATTTGAAGAAACGTTATCGCTCTATCGCGAAGTCGAATTTGATTCAGCATTTACGTTCATTTACTCGCCACGTGAAGGAACGCCAGCAGCGAAAATGGTTGACAACGTGCCGATGGAAGTGAAAAAAGAACGTTTACAACGATTAAATGCATTAGTAAACGAAATTTCCGCGAAGAAAATGAAGGAATATGAGGGACAAGTTGTCGAAGTATTAGTAGAAGGGGAAAGCAAAAACAATCCGGATGTCCTCGCGGGATATACGCGCAAAAACAAGCTTGTTAACTTCGTTGGACCAAAGTCCGCGATCGGTCAACTTGTGAACGTGCGAATTACAGAAGCGAAAACGTGGACGTTAAACGGAGAAATGGTAGAAGAAGCGATTGAGGTGAAATAAGGTGGCGAAATATACGAAGGATGACATCGTACAAAAAGCAAAAGAATTAGCTAAAATGATTGCTGAAACAGAAGAAGTGGAGATTTTTAAACAAGCAGAAGCAAAAATTCATGAAAATGAAAAAGTGCGCACGATGATTGCTAAAATTAAATCGTTACAAAAACAAGCTGTCAACTTACAACATTATGGAAAAATCGAAGCGCTAAAAAAAGTGGAAGCAGAAATTGACGACATTTACGAACAGCTATCAGACATTCCAATTGTAGAACAATTTAAACAATCGCAAGTAGAAATTAATGATTTATTGCAACTTGTTGCATCCACCATTTCAAAAACTGTGACAGACGAAATTATTACATCGACAGGTGGCGATGTGTTGCGTGGCGAAACAGGTGCTCAAGTGAAACATAGCCATTGCGGTCATTGTCATGAATGAGTCCATTTCATATGGGCTCTTTTTTTATTTTTCGCACATATTTCGAAGGAGTTGCATACAATGAACTATACGGAATGATTGTTTTTTTTATGTACACTTTTATGCTTCCTGTGCATAGGATAAAATGAACAATGCATTTTTGAGGAGGGTTTGTTTCATGTCCCAATACAGAGAAATTATTACAAAGGCAGTCGTGGGAAAAGGACGAAAGTTTACGCAATCGACACATACCGTTTCCGCGCAACATCGTCCGACGAGCGTGCTCGGTTGCTGGATTATTAATCATCGATACGAAGCGAAAAAAGTGGATCGTAGTGTTGAAATTCACGGGAAGTATGATGTGAACGTTTGGTATTCGTACAACGATAATACGAAAACGGAAGTGTTGACAGAAACGGTATCGTACACAGATGTCATTCCGTTAAAGTATCGTAATGAAGAGCTGATTAGTGAAGAACAAGAAGTGATTGCGCGCGTTGTTCAACAGCCAAATTGCTTAGAATGCACGATCGCCCCGAACGGAAATAAAGTCACTGTGGAAGTAGAGCGCGAGTTTGTTGCGGAAGTCATCGGGGAAACGAAAGTCCGCATCGCCGTCGTGGATACATCATCAGACGAGGTAGATGAAGATATTGATGCAGAATTAGAACAGCTAGATGAAGAGCTTCTTCAAGAAGAAAGCAATAAAAACTAGGAAGTTTATTCTTCCTAGTTTTTATTTTTTGTTATAATAATTGAAGTCAATATTTTGGGCGTTGGAGGAAAAATCATGGCTTATACACCAATGATTCAGCAATATTTAACAATTAAGTCACAATATAAAGATGCCTTTTTGTTTTTTCGTCTCGGTGATTTTTATGAAATGTTTTTTGAAGATGCCATTAAAGCGTCACAAGAGTTAGAAATTACTTTGACAAGCCGCGATGGCGGCGGGGAAGAACGAGTGCCGATGTGCGGTGTCCCTTATCATTCGGCTGCCATGTACATCGAGCGTTTAATTGAGAAAGGCTATAAAGTTGCGATTTGTGAACAAGTCGAAGATCCAAAAACGGCCAAAGGGGTTGTGCGTCGAGAAGTTGTGCAACTCATTACCCCTGGAACAGTGATGGAAGGAAAGCAACTAGAAGAGAAAGCAAACAACTATTTAGCTTCATTAACGTCATTTGAAGATGGGACGTACGGATTTGCATATACGGATTTAACAACCGGTGAAAGTCGTATGACGATGCTTCATTCATTTGAAGATGTATTCAATGAAATTTACTCGATTGGCACAAAAGAAATCGTTGTCGCGACCGAGTACAAAGAACAATGTCAACCTCTGAAGGAGCGATATGCTCTTACCATTTCATGTGAAGATGAAACAATGATTCCACCTTCTTGTGAATCGATTGTTTCTCATTTGAAACAAGAAAAATTACTTGTGACGTTTGGAAGGTTATTAAATTATTTAATTAAAACGCAAAGACGAAATTTAGCCCATTTACAGCCTGTAGAGTTGTATGAAGTTGATGCACATATGAAAATTGATGTGTATTCCAAACGAAATTTAGAGTTAACAGAAACGATTCGAACGAAAGGGAAAGCGGGCTCTCTTTTTTGGCTTCTTGATGAGACGATGACAGCCATGGGTGGTCGTTTGCTTAAACAATGGATTGACCGTCCATTATTAGATCGTGAAAAAATTGAGCAGCGATTACACATCGTTGAACAACTGCTCATGCATTATTTCGAGCGACAAGAATTACGCGAATATTTGCGCGGTGTATATGATTTAGAGAGACTCGCTGGGCGTGTGGCGTTTGGAAATGTGAATGCCCGCGATCTCATTCAATTGAAAAAATCGTTAAAGCAAGTACCGTTCATTTCTACCCTTCTGATGAACATGCGTGACGAGCATATTCAATCATTTGCCCAACATTTAGATGCATGCGAGGACCTTGTTCAATTGTTAGAAGAGGCGATTGAAGAAAATCCGCCGCTTTCTGTGAAAGAAGGTGGAATTATTAAAGATGGTTATAACGAAACGTTAGATCGATTTCGGGATGCTAGTCGAAACGGAAAAACATGGATTGCGCAGTTAGAAGCGAAAGAGCGGGAGTTAACAGGAATTAAGTCGTTAAAGATTGGTTACAACCGAGTGTTTGGATATTATATCGAAGTAACAAAAGCAAATTTGCATTTGTTGCCAGAAGGACGATATGAACGCAAACAAACGTTAGCTAATGCCGAACGATTTGTGACGAAAGAGTTGAAAGAAAAAGAAGCGCTCATTTTAGAAGCAGAAGAAAAAAGTATGGAACTAGAATACGAACTGTTTGTTTCTATCCGTGAACAAGTGAAGAAATATATTGTTCGTTTACAAAAATTATCCAAATATATAAGCCAACTAGACGTTTTACAATGTTTTGCTACTGTCAGTGAAAAATATAACTACTGTAAGCCGCAGTTTTCTTATGATCGCCGTCTTGTCATTCAACAAGGGCGACATCCTGTTGTGGAGAAAGTGCTAGGATCGAACGTCTACGTTCCAAACGACTGTTATATGGATGCCGAACGAGAAATGCTCCTCATTACAGGTCCAAATATGTCTGGGAAAAGCACATATATGCGTCAAATTGCCTTAACAGCTATTATGGCGCAAATTGGGTGCTTTGTTCCAGCACAAGAAGCGATATTACCGATTTTTGATCAAGTGTTTACGCGGATTGGTGCGGCTGACGATTTAGTGGCAGGTCAAAGCACATTTATGGTGGAAATGTTAGAAGCGCGTCATGCGATCGTCCATGCGACACAAAACAGCCTTATTTTATTTGATGAAATTGGTCGAGGAACATCCACATATGATGGGATGGCGCTTGCTCAAGCGATGATCGAATACATTCACGATCGCATTGGTGCCAAAACGTTATTTAGTACCCACTATCATGAATTAACAGCGCTTGAACGACGATTGCCGCGTTTAAAAAATGTTCATGTTAGCGCAATTGAAGAAAATGGCACCGTCATCTTTTTGCATAAAATTAAAGAAGGTCCAGCGGATAAAAGTTACGGTATTCATGTAGCCCAATTAGCGAAGTTACCGTTAGATTTAATTCAAAGAGCGGAACAAATTTTACGTGAATTTGAAATAAATTCAACAGGTGTGGTGAAAGAAAATAGAGAAACATTTGAGCAGTTAAGTATGTTTGAGGAGCAACACCAAGAAGAGCGTTTGAGCGTATCGAAAAAAGAGAAAGAAGTGATCAAGCGCATCCAGTCTCTTCAGTTGCTTGATATGACACCGCTTGAAGCGATGAATAAACTATATGAAATTCAAAAGCTATTAAAATGAAAGGAGGGAAATTGTGGGGAAAATTCGTAAGCTGGATGATGCGTTAGCAAATAAAATTGCGGCAGGAGAGGTCGTTGAGCGTCCAGCTTCTGTCGTGAAAGAACTTGTTGAAAATGCGATCGATGCCCATAGTACGATCATTGAAGTACAGTTAGAAGAAGCGGGATTAGCGAAAATTCGCGTTGTTGACAATGGTGATGGATTAGAAGAGGAAGACTGTTTTTTAGCGTTCGAACGGCACGCAACGAGCAAAATTAAAGATGAGGCGGATTTATTTCGTATTCGTACGCTCGGTTTTAGAGGGGAAGCGTTACCTAGTATTGCCTCTGTCTCACATTTGGAACTGAAGACGAGCACAGGGGAAGGTCCGGGAACGTTGCTCATCTTAAAAGGTGGAGAGCTTGTACAAAATGGTCGGACGAGCAGTCGAAAAGGAACGGATATTACCGTTTCGCACTTATTTTTCAATACGCCAGCTCGCTTAAAATACATGAAAACGATTCATACGGAACTTGGTCATATTGTTGATGTGATGAATCGTTTAGCACTTGCTCATCCACATATTTCGTTTCGATTAACACATAATGGGAAGCAGCTGTTTTATACGAACGGAAATGGGGATGTGCGGCAAGTATTAGCAGCTATTTACGGATTTGATGTTGCGAAAAAAATGGTTGCGATTTATGCAGAAACGCTTGATTTTACGATTGACGGCTATGTTGCTTTACCTGAAGTGACGCGCGCTTCCCGGAACTACATGACAACGATTGTAAATGGACGATATATTAAAAACTATCCGCTATATAAAGCGATTGAAGAAGGATATCACACGCTTCTTCCGATTGGCCGGCATCCGATTGCATTTTTAAATATCGTCATGGATCCGCTTCTTGTAGATGTGAACGTTCATCCAGCGAAGTTGGAAGTGCGTTTTAGTAAAGAAGGGGAATTAAATGAACTTGTTCAACAAACGATTCGTCAAGCATTTCAAAAAAAGACGTTAATTCCTGAGGTAACGGCACCGCGAGTAGAAAAGCCGAAAACAGAGCAACAAACGTTTTCGTTTGAACATATTGTGAAAGAATCGCATATTGTTCCTCCGCGTACAACGATTTCACATCATGAACAAGAAAAGAAAAAAGAAGAACGAATGGTGTTAGAGGAACGGGAAGAACGTGTTTACGAGAAGGATACGAAGCCGCTTGATGTCGAACCAATCGTTGAAAATAAACATGTAACAGCTGAAACAAATCAAGAGCGCATTCCGCCATTATATCCGATTGGACAAATGCATGGGACGTATATTTTAGCTCAAAATGAAAATGGTTTGTATATTATTGACCAACATGCGGCACAAGAGCGGATCAAATACGAATATTTCCGTGAAAAATTAGCAACCGTTACAAATGAATTACAGCCGTTGCTTATCCCATTGACGCTCACTTATTCATCAAGCGAGTATGTACTGATCGAAAGCTATCGCGAACAGTTAGCTGCTTGCGGTGTGTTTTTAGAGCCATTTGGTCATAACAGTTTTATTGTTCGTTCTCATCCTCAATGGTTTCCAAAAGGGGAGGAAGCTACAATTATTGAGGAAATGATTAAGCAAGTGTTAACGATGAAAAAAGTAGACATAAAGCAACTTCGCGAAAAAGCAGCAATCATGATGAGTTGTAAACAGTCGATTAAAGCGAACCAATTTTTGCGCAACGATGAAATATTTGCGTTGCTTGAATCGTTGCGTAAAACAAGCGATCCGTTCACATGTCCACACGGTCGTCCGATTATTATTCACTTTTCTACTTATGAATTAGAAAAAATGTTTAAACGAGTCATGTAAAAAGCGGATGTTTTTCATCCGCTTTCAAATAAAAATTTTTTAAAATGAGATGATAAAATGTACATCGTTTGTCTATAATAAATAAATGTGAATTAGCGTGGAAAGTAGTGGTATTTTATGGGAGAGAAAGTCGTTGTGTTAATTGGTCCAACGGCTGTAGGGAAAACAAAAATGAGCATAGAGTTGGCCAAGCGTTTACATGGAGAAATTATTAATGGAGACTCGATGCAAGTATATAAAGGATTAGATATTGGAACCGCTAAAATTCGTCAAGAAGAAATGGAAGGCGTACCACATCATTTATTGGATATAAAGGAACCGCACGAATCTTTTTCTGTTGCAGAGTTTCAGACGCTTGCTCGTTCGCTCATTACAGATATAACAAAACGCGGAAAACTGCCGATCATCGTTGGTGGTACAGGGCTATACATTCAATCTGTGATTTACGATTATCAATTTTCAGATGCACCATCAAATGAAGCGTATCGCCAGTCGCTAGAACAATGCTCACCGCTTGAACTTTACGAGCGACTCAAACAAATTGATCCGCTAAGTGCGGAACGTATTCATCCGAATAACGTTCGTCGTGTCATTCGTGCATTAGAAATTTATCATTGCACAGGGAGAACAATGACAGAATGGCTAAAAGAACAAAAAAGGAGACTCGTGTATAACGCAGCGCTCATTGGATTGACGATGGAACGTGAGAAACTATATGAGCGCATTAATGAACGGGTAGATCAAATGATTGATCGAGGGTTGATTGAAGAAGTGAAACGATTGTATGAACAAGGTTTACGCGACTGTCAAGCGATTCAAGCGATCGGTTATAAAGAGCTATATGCATATTTAGATGGACAAATCACGCTTGAAGAGGCGATCGAACAGTTGAAACAAAACTCTCGTCGTTATGCGAAACGTCAGTTTACATGGTTTCGTAATCAAATGCCTGTTCAATGGTTTGACATGACTGATGATACAATGTTTGAAAGGCGAGTAAATGAAATTTCGCATTACATAGAAGGAAAGTTTCACTTTGAGGCGAATATATAGACGTAATGTAGAGAGAAAAGAGGAGGACGAAGTAATGAAAAACACAATAAACATTCAAGACCAGTTTTTAAACCAATTGCGCAAGGAAGAAACGACGGTTACTGTATTTTTACTCAATGGATTTCAATTGCGTGGTTTAGTAAAAGGATTTGACAATTTCACGGTGTTATTGGAAGTAGATGGAAGACAACAATTAATTTATAAACATGCGATTTCTACGTTTGCACCTCAAAAAAATGTGAAAATTGAAATGGAGTAAGCCAAATCGCTCACCATATCGGTGGGCGATTTTTTCGTTAGGCATTTGTCACGAAATGGGCGACAACAGCGTATATTGATAAAAGAAGCAACGATGAAGGAGAGGTGACGTCGCCTTGTCAGAGTTGACGATGAAGCAAACAAAAAGTCAAATTAATATTGTGCTTAATGCAAAAAACGTCAATTACTTATCGAAAGAAGAAACGACAAATCGAATTGATTATCATCAACATGCTGTGTTAAAAGAGATTCAAAAAGAACTAGATGAATTAGTCGGGTTAAATGAAGTGAAAAAATTAATTAAGGAAATTTACGCATGGTTATATATTAATAAAGCACGTCAAGCCAATGGATTAAAAGGGAATAAACAATCGCTTCATATGATTTTTAAAGGAAATCCTGGGACAGGGAAAACAACAGTGGCCCGTATTCTTGGAAAGTTATTTTTAGAAATGAACGTCTTATCTAAAGGACACTTTATTGAAGCAGAACGTGCAGACTTAGTTGGGGAATATATTGGACATACAGCGAATAAAACGCGCGATTTAATAAAAAAAGCGCGGGGTGGGATTTTATTTATTGACGAAGCGTATTCACTTGCACGCGGAGGAGAGAAAGATTTTGGAAAAGAAGCAATTGATACGTTAGTAAAAGGAATTGAAGATTTTTCGGATGATTTAGTCGTTATTTTAGCGGGATATCCAGCTGAAATGGATTATTTTTTGTCGTTAAATCCAGGATTACCTTCCCGCTTTCCGTTGATGCTCGAATTTCCTGATTACACAACGGAAGAACTTGTACAAATCGCAAAACAAATGCTCCATATAAGAGAATACGAGCTTACTTCTGAAGCCGAGCGAAAGTTGCGCGAACATATTGAACAACTACTAGCTGGGGGATATCAAAGAAAATTTAGTAACGGTCGCTACATTCGAAATTTGATTGAAAAAGCAATTCGGAAACAAGCGGTACGTTTGTTGCATGAAGGGCGCTATGACAAAAAAGAACTAATGATCATACGAGAGAGGGATTTAGTTGTTGAATAGAGAGGGAAAGGGGAATTTTGAAAGATAAAAAAGCAGGAGCCTCCTTTGAGGTCTCCTGTTTTAGTTGTTTGTTTTTAACGATTTATTCGGCAATTTCCAGTTGTATGTATACGATAAAATGCGCAATGTCGCAACGACAATAAACAATACATATAAGCTAATTGGAGAATGTGCGATGCCGGTTCCGACCGCAACGCCCGCTAAAATCGCCCAAACAGCATAAATTTCATCACGCAATACGAGAGGTTTTCTTCCCGCCAATACATCGCGAATCATTCCGCCTCCACTTCCAGTCAATACAGCAGCAACAATGACTGCACTTAACGGGTGATTCATTTGAACAGCATATAATGCTCCTTGAATGGCGAAGGCTGACAATCCGAGAGCATCAAAAAAGTTTCCCCAACGTTGCCAATGTGGTAGCATTTTGTGTGGAAACAAATAGACAATAGTCATCGCGATAAACGCGATGAAAAAAAGTGTTTGCTGTTGCCAAAGAACAGATACCGGTACGCCAATTAATACGTTGCGCACAGCACCGCCGCCGAATGCGGTTACAATTCCGAGAATGTATACACCTAAAATATCGTATTCCTCTTCCATAGCGACAATCGCTCCGCTAATCGCAAAAGCAACAGTGCCAATTATACTTAATACTTCCCAAGTCATCATCGCAATCCTTTCTGTTATGTAACATTACGTTAAAATTTTATGTATAAAATATAAAAAAATCAATGATCATTTTTCGGCCATAGCGCTTTTAAACTAGATTTGTTATGATGAGAACAGATGTTCAATAGGAAAGAGGGGAAATATGGAAAAGGAACGAGTCATTATTGTTGGATGTCAATTGCCACATGTTGATGATGAACGATTTTCGTATTCGCTAGAAGAGCTTGTTTCGCTCGTTCATACAGCAAATGGCGAGGTAGTCATCACCCTTACGCAAAAACGGGATACGATTCACTCGGCTACATATATCTGAAAAGGAAAAGTCGACGAGCTCGTGCGTCTTGTCGAACAATTTGAGCCAGATGTCGTTATTTTTAATGACGAACTGTCGCCAAGCCAAAACCGTAACTTAACAAAGTTGTTAAACGTACGCGTCATTGACCGAACGCAGCTTATTTTAGACATTTTCGCAAGCCGCGCGCGCTCCAAAGAAGGGAAATTACAAGTCGAACTTGCCCAATTGCAATACATTTTGCCGCGCTTAAGTGGGCAAGGCGCAGCACTTTCCCGATTAGGTGGTGGAATTGGAACGAGAGGACCGGGGGAAACGAAGCTTGAAACAGACCGCCGTCATATTCGCCGCCGCATCGATGAAATTAAAGCGCAACTAAAAGTCATTGTCGAACATCGCGAACGCTATCGCGAGCGGCGGAAGAAAAATGCGGTGTTTCAAATCGCGCTCGTCGGCTATACGAACGCTGGGAAATCAACGCTTTTTAACCGCCTAACGAATGCGGATGCGTTTGAAGAAAATTTATTGTTTGCTACACTAGATCCGCTCACGAGAAAACTTGTGCTGCCAAGCGGTTATACCGCGCTGTTGACGGACACGGTCGGCTTCATTCAAGACTTGCCGACAACGCTCGTCGCGGCGTTTCGTTCGACGCTAGAAGAAGTGAAAGAAGCCGATTTTATTTTACATATTGTCGATTCATCGAATCCGAATTATATTCAACATGAACAAACAGTTTATCGCTTGCTCGAAGAATTGGAGGCGACGACGATTCCAATTGCGACGATTTATAACAAACGAGACATTGTCCTTCCAAGCTTTGTTCCAAGCCCGAAAACCGATTATATGTTAGTGAGTGCGTTTCATGAACAAGACGTTCAAAACTTGCGCCAATTTATCGAAGAAAAAATAACTGAAGCAATGGAGCGTTACGACGTGACGATTCCAGCGTTTGAAGGAAAATTGCTGGCACAGCTAAAAGCAGAAACGATTGTGCGACACATGCACTACAACGAACAAAGCGGCATGTATGAATGCAGCGGCTACTTATTGCGAGAACATCCACTTTTGTTACAACTAAGAACATACCAAAAATAGAAAGGGTTTTTTTATGTTTCAACATTTAACACACGGAGAAATGATTTCTGCACTCGTTAAAGAAATTGAAGCACAAATTGCGCCGATTCATCGGGCGATTGACGAGCGCATTGACTACAATCAATATCGCGTATTACAAAGCTTTCGCCGTTATCAAGTAAGCGACGCACATTTTATTCCGTCGACAGGGTATGGCTATGATGACATGGGACGCGACACGCTTGAAAAAGTGTATGCGGACGTATTCGGTGGGGAAGCGGCGCTCGTTCGTCCACAAATTATTTCTGGTACGCACGCCATTACAATTGCCTTATTCGGTATTTTACGTCCGGGTGATGAACTTTTGTACATTACCGGCAAACCGTACGATACGCTAGAAGAAATCGTTGGCATTCGCGGCAAAGGAATTGGTTCATTAAAAGAGTTTCATATCGGCTACAACAGCGTACCGCTTACAAACGAAGGAAAAGTCGATTTTGCAGCGGTCAAACAAGCAATCAATGAACGAACGAAAATGATCGGCATTCAACGCTCTAAAGGGTATGACCCACGCCCGTCGTTTACTATTGCTGAAATTAAAGAAATGATTGATTTTGTAAAAGCCATCAAACAAGACGTTGTCGTTTTTGTCGATAACTGTTACGGGGAATTTGTCGAAGAACAAGAGCCGTGCCATGTCGGCGCTGATTTAATCGCTGGTTCGCTCATTAAAAATCCTGGGGGTGGATTAGCGAAAACAGGAGGATATCTCGTTGGTAAACGCGAATATATTGAAATGTGTGCATACCGAATGACATCACCGGGAATTGGGGCAGAAGCGGGCGCCTCGTTATACAGTTTACAAGAAATGTATCAAGGTTTTTTCTTAGCACCACATGTCGTCGGACAAGCGTTGAAAGGGGCGGTCTTTACGGCGGCGATGCTCGAACGCATCGGCATGAATACGTACCCGACATGGAACGCTACACGTACGGATTTAATTCAATCGGTACAATTTGACGATGCTGAGCAAATGATTGCGTTTTGTCAAGCCATTCAATTTGCCTCACCGGTCAATGCGCACTTTACTCCATATCCGAACTATATGCCAGGATATGAAGATGACGTCATTATGGCGGCAGGCACATTTATTCAAGGGGCAAGTATTGAGCTATCAGCCGATGGACCTATTCGCCCGCCATATGTTGCATACGTGCAAGGGGGATTGACGTACTCACACGTTAAAATTGCTGTTTGTATCGCGATTGATCGGTTGCTTGAGAAACAATTAATTAAATTATAAAATATTTTCAGAAAAAAACATGTGATAAAATGTAACATATTATTGACATATAAAATAACATAGAATAAAATAAAAATACGTATTACGTAAGGAGGGGTCGACATGAATAGTCACATTCGTCGCTCCATGCCGTTATTTCCTATCGGTATCGTTATGCAGTTAACGGATTTATCAGCGCGACAAATTCGCTATTATGAGGAACACGGTCTCGTTTCACCTGCGCGAACAGAAGGCAATCGTCGGTTATTTTCGTTTAACGACGTGGATCGGTTGCTCGAAATTAAAGATTTAATTGAACAAGGTGTGAATTTAGCAGGCATTAAACAAATTTTTGCCTCACGTCAACAACAGCACGTAGACACCGTACCACCTGTCGCGCCAAAAGTAGTGAAACAAGATTTATCCGAAGCGGAATTACGCAAACTGTTACGTGCCGAATTAATGGAAGCGGGTCGTTTGAATCGTGCCTCACTTCGTCAAGGGGATATCGCTCGCTTTTTCCATTAAAATTTATGTTTTTTACACAAATGATTTTTTATTTTGGGGGAGGAATATGTAATGGCTAAGTACACAAAAGAGGATATTTTTCGTATTGTAAAGGAAGAAAATGTAAAGTATATTCGTTTACAGTTTACAGACATTCTTGGCACGATTAAAAACGTCGAAATCCCTGTAAGCCAACTACAAAAAGCGCTCGATAATAAAATGATGTTTGACGGATCGTCAATTGAAGGATTTGTCCGTATTGAAGAATCAGATATGTATTTATATCCTGATTTAGATACATTTGTTATTTTCCCATGGACAGCTGAAAAGGGAAAAGTAGCTCGTTTCATTTGTGACATTTACAATCCAGATGGCACACCATTTGAAGGTTGCCCTCGTTATAATTTAAAACGTGTATTGAAACAAATGGAAGAGCTCGGATTTACAGAGTTTAACCTAGGCCCAGAGCCAGAGTTTTTCTTATTCAAGTTAGATGAAAAAGGAGAGCCGACGTTAGAGTTAAACGATAATGGCGGTTACTTCGATTTAGCACCAACGGATTTAGGTGAAAACTGCCGTCGTGATATCGTATTAGAGCTAGAAGAGATGGGTTTTGAAATTGAAGCCTCTCACCATGAAGTCGCACCGGGCCAACATGAAATTGACTTCAAGTATGCCAATGCGGTAAAAGCGTGCGATGACATTCAAACCTTTAAACTTGTTGTAAAAACAGTAGCACGCAAACACGGTTTACATGCGACATTTATGCCAAAACCTCTCTTTGGTGTAAACGGTTCGGGCATGCATTGCAACTTATCGCTCTTTAAAAATGGTGAAAATGCCTTTTTTGATCCGAATGGTCAATTGCAACTAAGCGAAACAGCATTGCAGTTTATTGCGGGTGTGTTAAAGCATGCTCCAAACTTTACAGCGGTAACAAACCCAACAGTGAACTCATATAAGCGTCTCGTTCCGGGTTATGAAGCCCCTTGTTACGTTGCATGGTCAGCACGCAATCGTAGCCCATTGATTCGTATCCCGGCATCACGTGGCATGAGCACGCGTATTGAAGTGCGTAGTGTAGACCCAGCGGCAAATCCATACTTAGCGATGGCTGTATTGTTGGCTGCTGGATTAGACGGCATTAAAAATAAATTGACACCGCCAGCACCGGTTGACAGAAACATTTATGTGATGACGAAAGAAGAGCGTTTAGAAGAAGGTATTGTTGATTTGCCTGCAACATTAGCGGAAGCGCTCGAAAACTTAAAATCCGATGAAGTAATCGTAAATGCACTTGGTAAACATTTATTTGAACATTTCGTTGAAGCAAAAGAAATTGAATGGGATATGTTCCGCACAGCGGTACATCCGTGGGAACGCGAACAATATATGAGCCTTTACTAAAAAAGCTAACGGTTTTTCCGTTAGCTTTTTTAATGAATTGAGCGGTATACGCCAATCACTTTTCCTAAAATCATTGCATTCGAAACAATGATCGGTTCCATGGATGAATTTTCAGGTTGCAGGCGAATATGGTCTTTCTCTTTAAAGAAGCGTTTGACGGTTGCTTCGTTTTCTTCTGTCATCGCTACAACGATATCTCCGTTATTAGCCGTTTGTTGTTGACGGACGATCACGTAGTCTCCGTCTAAAATACCAGCCTCAATCATACTTTCTCCGACAATTTGTAACATAAATACTTGGTCATCTGGTGAGACGAATCGTTCTGGAAGAGGGAAATATTCTTCAATGTTTTCGATTGCGGTAATCGGTTGTCCAGCTGTTACTTTTCCGACGATTGGAACGTTGACGACGTTTGTCTTTGGGATGGATTCGTACTCGTCCAAAATTTCAATGGCGCGTGGTTTTGTTGGATCGCGTCGAATGAAGCCTTTGCTTTCTAAACGAGCTAGATGACCGTGAACGGTTGAACTTGATGCTAAACCGACTGCTTCTCCAATTTCCCTCACTGATGGTGGATACCCTTTTGTGCGTACTTCTTGTTTAATGAAATCTAATATTTGTTGTTGTCGTTTTGATAATTTCGCCATTCTTATACACCTCTTCCTTTTCATCTTTGCCCATATTATAACATAATTTTTGTTTTGAATACAAACATAAGTTCGAAAATATAGTTGACACGAACAAAAGTTCTCGTTATTATAAAAACAAACAAACGTTCTGTTTTTAGGGGGTAGAAGGTATGGGGAAAATACATTATGTCGTGATGTTTTTATTTAGTGTATTGTTTGTTTGGGCGTTTTTGCACGTCACACAATCGGTTGATAAACAAAAATATGTTGAGATTACTGTGTCAGCTGGTGATACGTTATGGAAGCTTGCGGACAAATACAAACATGAACATCAATTGTCCCATGAACAATTCATTCAATGGGTGATGTCAGTAAACAACCGTTCAGACGAACGATTAATCATTGGTGAGAAAATTGTCATTCCTGTGTTAAAATCAAATAGCGAAAATCGGCTTGTTGCGAATAGACCGTAAAGAAAGGGATGACGAATGAACGCCATTATTTATTGTCGTGTAAGTACAACGAAAGAAACGCAAGAAACATCGTTACAAAGACAAAAAGAAGAGTTAGAACAGCTTGCGGCGGAATACGAAATGAATGTTGTCAAAATTATTCAAGAGCAAGCAAGTGGCTACGACATCGAACGGGAAGGGATTATGGAGTTGCTTGATACGATCAAGCAACATCGCATTGATGTCGTTCTCGTACAAGATGAGACAAGACTTGGACGTGGGAATGCAAAAATTGCTCTCCTTCGTTGTTTACAAAAAGAAGGTATTCGGGTGTATACGGTGAGCCATCGAGGGGAGCTTCAGCTATCAGAAGCGGATTCGATGGTGTTAGAAATCATTAGCATTGTAGAAGAGTATCAAAGGAAAATACATAATTTAAAAATTAAACGTGGGATGCAGCGAGCTGTTCAAAACGGCTATCGACCAGAAAACAATTTGCGCAACGTAGGTGAACACGCTGGACGTGATCGAAAAGATGTACCAATTGAAGACATTATTCGGTTGCGTCAAAATCGCTTAACGTTCGCTGAGATTGCTGCAACGCTTCGTTCGTTTGGTTATGATGTATCAAAAGCGACCGTGCATCGACGATACAAAGAATATGAGCAACTTGTCAACAATGAAAAATTTTTGTATGATGGTACGGACGAGAAGTAAATACAAAAGGATGAGGCTAAATGTTATCTTCTGAGAAAATAGCAAGAATTAATGCGTTAGCTAAAAAAGCAAAAATGGAAGGTCTTACGGCTGAAGAAAAACAAGAACAGCTTCAACTTCGCACAGAGTATATTGCTGCGTTTCGTGCGTCGATGATCGAAACATTGCATCACGTAAAAGTCATTGATCCAAACGGAAATGATGTCACTCCAAAAAAATTAAAAGATAGTAAGAAAAAACGAATGCATTAATATGCGCATGATGGAGAACATACTGATAGATGTTCTCTTTTTTTCGTCAGTTTGTCAAAAAAAATGTTGTGAAGCATTGTACATTTTACGAACTTTTCTATATCATAAAAGGTGAGAATGTTTGCAAATGAAAGGATGAAGATGATGACACACTCTATTGAACAATTATCGATTGCAGCGATTCGTACGTTGTCGATTGATGCAATTGAAAAAGCAAATTCAGGTCACCCAGGAATGCCGATGGGGGCTGCGCCAATGGCGTATACATTATGGACGAAGTTTATGAACCATAATCCGCGCAATCCAAAATGGTTCAATCGCGATCGTTTTGTATTATCAGCAGGACACGGTTCGATGCTACTGTATAGTTTGCTTCATTTAAGCGGTTATGACGTCACAATGGAAGACATTAAACAGTTTCGCCAATGGGGGAGTAAAACACCAGGCCATCCGGAATATGGTCATACACCAGGTGTAGAAGCAACAACAGGACCGCTTGGACAAGGAATTGCGATGGCTGTCGGAATGGCGATGGCGGAACGTCATTTAGCAGCTACATACAACAAAGACCAGTTCGAAATGATTAACCACTTTACATATGCGATTTGTGGTGACGGCGACTTAATGGAAGGAGTTTCTGCAGAAGCTGCTTCGTTAGCTGGTCATTTAAAACTTGGACGCCTCATCGTTCTTTATGATTCGAATGATATTTCACTTGATGGCGAATTGAATCTTTCTTTCTCAGAAAGTGTAGAACAACGGTTCAAAGCGTACGGATGGCAATACATTCGTGTAGAAGACGGCAATAACATTGAAGAAATTGCTCAAGCGATTGCTGAAGCTCAAAAAGATTTACAACGCCCGACATTAATTGAAGTGAAAACAACGATCGGTTATGGCTCACCAAACAAAGCAGGAACAGCCGATGTGCACGGTGCTCCGCTTGGGAAAGATGAAATTAAGTTAACGAAAGAAGCGTATAATTGGACGTTTGAAGAAGACTTTTACGTTCCAGATGAAGTGTATGCTCATTTTGAAAAAGTAGTAAAAGAAGCAGGAGAGAAAAAAGAAGCGGAATGGAACGCTTTATTTGCTGAATATGAGAAGGCGTATCCAGACTTAGCAAAACAATTACGCATGGCGATTGATGGTAAACTTCCTGAAGGCTGGGAAAAAGCATTGCCGGTATATGCAGAAGGAAAAAGTTTAGCAACACGCGCTTCTTCTGGGGAAGTATTGAATGCCATCGCCAAAGTTGTACCGCAATTTTTAGGTGGGTCTGCGGACTTAGCTGGTTCAAACAAAACGTTAATTAAAGGGGCAGGAGACTTCTTGCCAAGTAGCTATGAAGGTCGCAACATTTGGTTTGGTGTCCGTGAATTTGCGATGGGGGCTGCGCTAAATGGCATGGCGCTTCACGGTGGTGTGAAAGTGTACGGCGGTACGTTCTTTGTCTTTTCAGACTATTTACGTCCAGCCATTCGACTTGCTGCGCTGATGGGATTGCCTGTCACATATGTATTTACGCATGATAGCATCGCTGTCGGTGAAGATGGTCCAACGCATGAGCCAATTGAACAACTTGCCTCCTTACGAGCAATGCCAAATGTATGTGTTATTCGTCCGGCAGATGCAAATGAGACAGCTGCTGCATGGCGCTTGGCTGTGGAATCTACAGATCGTCCGACTGCTCTTGTGTTGACACGTCAAAACCTTCCTACGCTAGCGACGACAGCTGAGCGCGCTTATGAAGGGGTGAAAAAAGGAGCATATGTTGTTTCTGAAGCCAAAGGAG
The DNA here is from genome assembly GCF_013096955.1 of Anoxybacillus sp. EFIL. Lineage (NCBI taxonomy): Bacteria > Bacillati > Bacillota > Bacilli > Caryophanales > Anoxybacillaceae > Anoxybacillus > Anoxybacillus sp. EFIL. The sequence goes on from NZ_SDLH01000005.1 coordinate 128,293, forward strand.
AAGTACAAGCATTATTGTTAGCATCCGGTTCAGAAGTTAGCTTAGCTGTAGAAGCACAGAAAGCGTTAGCAAATGAAGGGATCCATGTTTCAGTTGTAAGCATGCCTTCATGGGATCGTTTTGAAGCGCAAACAGCTGATTACAAAGAAAGTGTGATTCCGAAACATGTGAAAAAACGCCTTGCAATTGAAATGGGCGCATCTCTTGGTTGGGAGCGATATACAGGAGATGAAGGAGATATTTTAGCGATTGATCGCTTCGGGGCTTCTGCACCTGGAGAAAAAATTATGCAAGAATATGGATTTACAGTGGAAAATGTCGTTGCACGTGTCAAAGCATTACTAAATAAATAATAAAACGGGGAGCGCATCTCCCCGTTTTATTATCGAATAAAGATTTTTTACTGAACATATTGTACAAACCGTCATTGTTTAGTATAGTGTAATGTAGACAACATGAAGGAGGAAAAAATATGTGGGAAATGATTTTAGTAGGCATTGTAGCGCTTGCTGCCGGCGTTGCGCTCGGATTTTTTATTGCGCGTAAAACAATGATGAACTACTTGAAGAAAAATCCACCGATTAATGAACAAATGATTCGAATGATGATGATGCAAATGGGCATGACTCCATCGCAAAAGAAAATCAATCAAATGATGAAAGCAATGAACAACCAATTAAAATAAAAGGCAAGGCACTCAGCAACGAGTGTCTTTTTTAGCACAGAAAGAAGCTGTTGCTCATATTTGTATTTTTTTGATAAAATATAGGCAAATGAAGAAGAAATGGAGTGTCAATCATATGGACATTCAACTGTTTGTCGCGTTTGGGGCGGGTGTACTTTCGTTTATTTCCCCGTGCTGTTTGCCGCTTTATCCAGCTTTTTTATCATATATCACAGGAATGTCGGTTAGTGATTTAAAATCTGATTATGCGTTGTTGCAAAGAAGAAGTTTGTTACATACGTTATTTTTTTTGCTCGGATTTTCATTTATTTTTATTGCTATCGGTTTTGGTACGTCGATGCTCGGACAATTTTTCCATACATACCAAGATCTCATTCGTCAAATTGGTGCAATATTGATGGTGTTTTTTGGGTTTGTGATTATCGGAATTTTTAAACCGAAGTTTTTAATGACTGATCGTCGTTTATCCTTTCAACATCGTCCATCTGGTTACATCGGTTCTTTTCTTATTGGCATGGCATTTGCTGCTGGTTGGACGCCATGTACGGGTCCAATTTTAGTATCCGTTATCGCTTTAGCAGCGACAAATCCGAGTTTAGGTGTTGTTTATATGGCAGCCTATTCACTTGGCTTTGCTTTGCCATTTTTGCTTTTGTCTTTTTTTATCGGAAAAATGGGGTGGATTCGAAAACATCATGTTAAGTTAATGAAAATCGGTGGATATGTCATGGTAGGGATGGGTGTCGTATTATTTTTTGATTGGATGACGAAAATTACAATTTATATGACAAATATATTTGGTGGTTTTACAGGTTTTTAGTTTTTAAAGGTGTGGAGGGGAAGGAAATGGCGAGAATTTTAATTGTGGATGATGCGAAGTTTATGCGCATAACGTTAGCCAATATTTTAAAAAAAGCAAATCATGAAGTTGTTGGGGAAGCGGAAAATGGGAAAGAAGCTGTTGATTTTTACATGGAATTGAAGCCGGACGTTGTGACGCTTGATATTACGATGCCGGTGATGAGCGGACTTGAAGCAGTGAGGGAAATTAAGCAACGCGATCCGCATGCAAAAATTATTATGTGCTCAGCTATGGGACAACAAAAGATGGTCGTTGAAGCCATTGAAGCAGGGGCGCTTGATTTTATCGTAAAACCATTTGATGAAAGCCGTGTGATTGAAGCGATTCAACGTGTGTTGCAGTAAAAAAGAGAGGGAGATTCACTTTGGCCATTTTTAGTTCGGTATTCGCTGTATTGATGGCTGGATTTGCGTTTTTTATTCGAATGAAAGCAGCAGAAAAACCGACAAACGCAAAAAAAATTATATTACCGCCTATTTTTATGAGCACAGGTGCATTGATGTTTGTGCATCCGACGTTTCGGGTAACGGCGCTTGAATGTGGAGAGGCCATTTTCATCGGGGCACTTTTTTCTATTTTGTTAATTAAAACATCTTCGTTTGAAGTTCGAGGCAATGAAATTTATTTACAACGCTCAAAAGCGTTCGTTTTTATTTTTGTTGGTTTAATTGTATTACGCTTAGCTCTAAAAACATATTTAAGCCGTACCATTGAGTACGGAGAGCTTGCCGGAATGTTTTGGATCCTCGCTTTTTCGATGATTGTTCCTTGGCGAGTAGCGATGTATGCATCATATCGTCGTCTTCAACGCGAAATAACAGAAAAAAGCTAATCAACGAAGGGTGATTAGCTTTTTTTCGTTAGCAGATGTTCGTATTTTGCAAAATCAATTTGTTTTTCCCGAAGAGCTTTAATTAAAAATTTATGGTCGCGTTTTGGTGTGGCGAGAATATAGCCACGAACAACTAAATCTTCTGTAATCCGATTCGCTTTTTCTTGTAACGCCAACTCTCCGATTTTACCAGCGATTTTTTGACGGGCTACATCCCGAAACAGTTCAGGAACAGGACGAACTAAATCCTCGAGCAACGCTTTTTCTTTTTCAGACCATAAATGGCGTGTTTGTTCAATGTAATATTGCTGCCAATCTAATTCGGATTTCCCATCTTCTTTCGGCAGCCGTTTTAAAAATTTCCGGAACATAAAAAAGCCACCGATCGACATCGTAACAAGGAGAAAAACGACCCAAAATAAAATAAACCATAAAAACCAACCTGTTAGCATACATTCCACCTCAACGTTTATTATGTAAAAAAATAAGAGCGGAATCAAGAAAAAGAGCTGACGTTGCGTCAGCTCTTTCACATATCGTGACTGGAGTTATGCTTTTGACGGGTATGATTTTGATTTTTTACTTTTTTCGATCCGCTAAGTGGTTCTGGTTGTCCTGGGTTATCTCCTTTTGGAGCATTTTTTCGCATATCTTTGCTTGTATTTTTGTTCATACCATACACTCCTTTCCTTCATATGATGGCATGGTAGATGAGATTTATGCATATTTCGCTCATGAATAGGCACGATAAATATTAAAAAGAGAGGAAGTGAATGAGATGCCTTATCATAAAAATAAGCAACAAGCGTTTGAAGCTGCCCAACAAGGAACAATGGAGGCGAAAGAACGGTACGATCATCTTGTGAAAAGTGATGCAGATTATGGAAGTCAATTGCATCATTTAAAACAAGAAGTAAACGAAGCGTTTGAGCAAATTAATAATGCGCTTGAAGTAGCTTCTGAAAAACAGCGAAAACAGCTTGAACAATTTCGCGATGATTTGCAAGCGATTGTAGAGGAAGTAAATATGTATGAATAATCCCGCTTCAAGCGGGATTATTGATTTTTCTTACGTTTTTTATTATTTTGTTTTTGAGCTTCAGTAAGTGGTTCATTAGAGAGTTCTTCATTGTAACCTGCGCCTTTTCCTTGAGCGCTTGCATCATTCATGCCCGGAATGACATGATTTGCTTTTCTTTTTACCATCTTTTTTCACCTCCTACAACTATTGTTGGAAAGAGAGCAAAAAAATATGCATTTATCTGAAACTTATAAACAATTATTATTTACTTATGTAGAGCATTGTATTAAGATAAAAGCGTAGGAATTTTGTGGGTTTGGGAGAAGATGACTTGTTAGAAGGGGGTAATACATAATGGTGAAAAATGATGTATTTCAAGCGCGTTCTACATTTGAAGTAAACGGGAAAACATATCATTATTATCGCTTACAAGCGCTTGAAGAAGCGGGAATTGGAAACGTATCACGTCTTCCGTATTCGATTAAAGTACTTCTTGAATCAGTACTTCGTCAAGTTGATGGACGTGTCATTACAAGAGAGCATGTTGAAAATTTAGCGAAATGGGGAACGAGCGAACTAAAAGATGTAGATGTTCCATTTAAACCATCTCGCGTTATTTTGCAAGACTTTACAGGTGTTCCTGCTGTCGTTGATTTAGCTTCGATGCGCAAAGCGATGGCGGACATTGGTGGAGATCCGTATGAAATCAACCCCGAAATTCCTGTCGATCTTGTCATTGATCACTCTGTTCAAGTTGATAAAGCTGGAACAGAAGATGCGCTCGAGTACAATATGAATTTAGAGTTTGAGCGTAATGCAGAACGCTACAAGTTTTTGAAATGGGCACAAAAAGCGTTCAGCAATTATCGTGCTGTCCCACCAGCAACAGGTATTGTGCATCAAGTAAACTTAGAGTATTTAGCGAATGTGGTACATGTCGTTGAAGGAGAGAACGGTGAATATGAAGCGTTCCCGGACACGCTTGTAGGTACAGACTCTCACACGACAATGATTAACGGCATTGGCGTGCTCGGTTGGGGTGTTGGTGGTATTGAAGCGGAAGCAGGTATGCTTGGACAACCTTCTTACTTCCCAGTACCAGAAGTCATCGGTGTACGTTTAACAGGAAAGTTACCAAACGGTACAACAGCAACAGATCTTGCGTTAAAAGTGACACAAGTACTCCGGAAAAAAGGGGTCGTCGGCAAGTTTGTTGAATTTTTCGGTCCAGGTGTGGCAACATTACCTTTAGCTGACCGTGCCACAGTAGCAAACATGGCGCCTGAGTATGGTGCAACGTGCGGCTTCTTCCCAGTTGATGCAGAAGCGCTTGATTACTTGCGTTTAACAGGCCGTGATGAGCAGCATGTTCAAGTTGTTGAAGCATATTGCAAAGCTAACGGTTTGTTCTATACACCAGATGCGCAGGAGCCTGTATTTACAGATGTTGTTGAAATTAACTTATCAGAAATTGAACCGAATCTTTCTGGACCAAAACGTCCACAAGATTTAATTCCGCTTTCAAAAATGAAAGAATCGTTCCGTCAAGCGGTAGTTTCTCCACAAGGAAACCAAGGCTTTGGCTTGACAGAAGCGGATTTTGATAAAGAAATGACAGTAACGTTAAACGGCGAAGAAATGAAAATGAAAACAGGTGCGATCGCGATCGCTGCGATTACAAGCTGTACGAACACATCGAACCCATATGTGTTAATTGGAGCAGGTTTAGTCGCGAAAAAAGCAGTGGAAAAAGGATTAAAAGTTCCAAAATACGTAAAAACATCGCTTGCACCTGGTTCAAAAGTCGTCACAGGATACTTAAAAGATTCAGGACTCCTTCCTTATTTAGAGCAAATTGGATTTAATATCGTTGGTTACGGTTGTACGACATGTATCGGTAACTCTGGTCCACTTGCTCCAGAGCTTGAAAAAGCAATTGCAGAAAATGATTTGCTTGTGACGAGTGTATTATCGGGTAACCGAAACTTTGAAGGACGCATTCATCCGCTCGTCAAAGGTAACTATTTAGCATCACCGCCGCTCGTTGTGGCATATGCACTTGCTGGAACGGTTGATATCGATTTATTAAATGAGCCGATCGGTAAAGACCAAAACGGAAATGACGTGTACTTTAATGATATTTGGCCGTCTACAGAAGAAGTGAAAGAAGTCGTAAAACAAGCGGTGACACCGGAATTGTTCCGCAAAGAATACGAGCGAGTATTCGACGATAACGCCCGTTGGAATGCGATTGAAACGACGGACGAGCCACTTTATCAATGGGACGAAAATTCAACGTATATTCAAAACCCTCCATTCTTTGAAGGGTTATCACCAGAAGTGGAGGAAGTGAAACCACTTACTGGATTACGAGTAGTTGGTAAATTTGGTGATTCTGTCACGACAGACCATATTTCTCCAGCTGGATCGATCGGTATAAATACACCAGCAGGACAATACTTAATTTCTAAAGGTGTTGATCCGAAAGACTTTAACTCGTATGGTTCTCGTCGTGGTAACCATGAAGTGATGATGCGAGGTACGTTTGCTAACATTCGTATTCGTAACCAAATTGCCCCTGGTACAGAAGGTGGCTATACAACATATTGGCCAACAGGCGAAGTCATGTCGATTTACGATGCTTGCATGAAATATAAACAAGACGGTACAGGACTTGTTGTTATTGCTGGAAAAGATTACGGCATGGGAAGTTCGCGTGACTGGGCAGCAAAAGGAACATATTTACTTGGCATTAAAACGGTCATCGCTGAAAGCTTTGAGCGTATTCACCGTTCCAATCTTGTGCTTATGGGTGTGTTACCACTTCAATTTAAAGAAGGGGAAAATGCCGAAACGCTTGGATTAACGGGCAAAGAAGTATTTGAAGTACACATCGATGAACATGTAAAACCGCGTGACTATGTAAAAGTTACAGTAACAGACGAACAAGGAAACAAAAAGGAATTTGAAGTACTTGTACGCTTTGACAGCGAAGTGGAAATTGATTACTATCGCCATGGCGGTATTTTACCGATGGTATTGCGTGAAAAATTAAAACGATAAGAAGAGAGCAGATCGCTCTCTTCTTTATTTTTTGTTTGTTTTTTTCGCCGCATTTTCTAATGCGCTTTTTGGATCTGGGGTAAATGTGGCATCATATCCTTGTGGATTGACACTTGGAGCGTTTTGGCCGCGATTTCTTCCATTATTTTTGCTCATGACGTCCACCTCCTGTGCATATTGTATCCGTCTTTTCGAAAAATATATGCAAGGAGGCAAGGACATGAATCGAGCCATTCAAACAGCATTATGTACAATTGCGTTAGCACAATTTTTAAAAATTCCATTGGCGAAAAGAAAAACAAAAAAATGGGATTGGTCACTGTTTTTCGAGACAGGTGGTATGCCAAGTTCGCATTCCGCGGGAGTTGCTTCACTTGCCACGTATGTTGCTTTAAAAAGAGGAGTGCAGAGCATAGATTTTGCCCTTGCGACCATTTTTGGCTTAATTGTTATGTACGATGCTCAAGGGGTGCGTCATCAAGCAGGGGAGCTAGCTATTCGTGTGAATGAGTTAACTGAAGAGATCGAAAAGATAAAAGGAGCTCCTGATGATGGGAAGCTTGACCGGAAAGAGGAGTTATTGCGTGAACGGCTTGGTCATCAACCTATTGAAGTCATTGGTGGAGCGTTTCTTGGTATTGTTACAGGAGGATTATCTTACGTAATAAGTAGGTGGAAGCGCTCGCTATGACAGGCGAGCGCTCTTTTTCCTTTGCCATATATGTTGAGGGAGTTCAGACAAAACCATCCCTAATAAAATGAGTGCAGCTCCGAATAAGGCAGTCTGTTGAAGACGTTCATCATTCCATATATACGCAGTCAAAGCAGCAAAAACAGGTTCTAGAGCAAAAATTAAAGCAACACGTGTTGGAGATGTATATTGTTGAAAATGCGTTTGAATAAAGAAAGCAATGGTTGTTGCGAATAGTGCGGTGATGAGTAAAGCGCCCCATACATCAAATGTTAAAAAAGTGGAGAGCGGAATAACGGACCAATCTTCGAACAAATATGAACATATAAAACAAATAATAGATACGGTCTGAACTTGAACGGTTGTTAGCAGGACGGCTGAAAATTTTGTCGCATAAATGCTTGTTGAAACGATATGTAATGCAAAAGCGATGGCGCATAAAAAGACGAAGAGATCACCTTTGTTCATTGACATATCTCCATTTATAGTCAAAAAATATAGCCCACACGTAGCTAACACACTTCCAACGACAGCATTCAGCGAAGGTTTTTGCTTTAAAATCATAAATGAAAAAAAGGGGACAAGAACAACATTTAGTCCGGTAATGAATCCTGCTTTTGAAGAAGTAGTATACAATAAGCCAATTGTTTGAAGAGCATACCCAAGACATAACCAAATGCCAAGAATAAATCCAGAGAGTATAAGCTGTTTATCTAGCGGTTTTCGTTCAAAGATGAACACCCAAATCCATAGCAGTATGCTTGCGATCGCAAAACGTACGCCATTAAACAACAATCGGGGCAAAAAAGAAACGGCATTTTGAACGACGACAAACGTCGCTCCCCAAACGAATGCAACAAACAATAAACTTAAATCTGCTTTGTATTTCATATTCCTCTCCTTTACAAAAAATGTTGTGCGAGACAGAAGCCTCACACAACATTTTACCATCATTCCATATATTTTGGAGATATTTTTTTTGCGATATATACGAAAGGTGTATCTAACATTGCGACAATCCATTTTAACACATACGTCGTAATAAAAATTTGTATCCAATCGTGAAATGGAAATACACCGAGAAACGCGATCGATGCAAAAACGAGCGTATCGATTAATTGGCTAATCATCGTACTTCCATTATTGCGAATCCAAAGTTGAGAATCGTGCGGAAATTTCTTTTTAAACCAATGAAATAAGTGAACATCAAGTGACTGGCTAATTAAAAAAGCAAGCAAACTGCCAACTGCGATACGTGGCAACAAACCGAAAATCGTTTCTAATGCCGGTTGTGCGAAGTCAGTAGCATGCGGCTTAAATAATAAAGCAAGTTGCATCACGATCGTGAGTGAAATGAGTGTAAAAAAGCCGAGCCATACCGCTTTTTGTGCTTCTTTTTTTCCGTACTTTTCACTTAAAATGTCAGTCACTAAAAAGGCAGTTCCGTACATGACGTTTCCAAGTGTAGCTGTCATACCAAGTAATTCAACCGTTTTAACGACTTGTAAATTAGCGACAACAGTAGAAAAACCGATCCATACGAATAAACCTGAACGACCGAAGAAACGATAAATGAGCAATACAAGTGAAAATGTGACGATAGCAGAAAAAAGACCGAGTATTTCATTGAACATGGTGATCCCTCCTCTGTATGAAAGTATAAAGACACAAAGGATATTATACAATTGAGATCATTTTTTGTCTAAACTGTTATAATAAAATCAAAAAGAAAAGGTGAGCGATGTGAAGGTATTTATGGAGTGGACATATGTAACACCGAAAAAAAAGGAAATGGTGTGGACATCAAAAGAAATGGAAGTGGAAGAAGCTTTCGTTTTTGCGGAAGATATAGAGAAAACGGGAAGAGTAAAACAACTTTTATTTTATGATGCACGTGGTATAGCGTGGACAAAGAAAGAGTTAGCCAAACTAATGAAAGAAATCGAAGCGGATCCGCATGATGTTGTTGCATATTTTGATGGCGGTTTTGATCATGAAACAAAAAAAGCGGGAGTTGGCGTTGTTATTTATTATAAACAAAACGGCGATCCATTTCGCATACGCGCAAATGCGCAGCTAGATGAATTGCAGTCAAATAATGAAGCGGAGTATGCAGCATTCCATTTTTTACTCGAACAGCTTGAACATCTCGGTGTTCATCATTTACCCGTCGTTTTCCGCGGAGACGCACATGTCGTATTTCATCAATTATCTGATGAATGGCCAGTATTTTCAGAAGAGGGGAGATGGATTGAGCGAATTGAGCAAAAAATGAAGAAACTTTGTATTTCACCAATTTATGAACCAATTCGTAGAAAACAAAATGGTGAAGCGCACCAATTAGCGACACAAGCGCTTCGTGGAACGATCATTACGAGTACAATGCGGTTGGGGCGTGAACGATGAATCGAAAAGACGTGTTACTTCGGTTAAATGAGTTGTTTGATACGTATTGCGAAGGATGTTTTGTGAACAGAACATTTCGTAAAGAGTGCGGAAAGTCGTATGCGCAATCGTTTTGCATTCAGACATGTACAGTAGGCAAAAAAATACAACAATACGGTCAGTTGCTTGTGAAACAAAAAGTGTAACAAGGTGTCCCGGATGCTCGGGACACCTTGTGGCTACATGTGATTGATCGTCTCAAATAATTGATGATGTGCGTCTGCTAGTTCCTTTTCACATTGTAACAATAATGGATCGTCTTTGTTTGTTTTGGCGCGCGCAATTGCTTCTTTTGCTTGTTCAATTGCCTGTTTTGCATGATCAAACGCATGGTCATCTAAACTCATTGTTGCAGTTGCAACCATTTTTTTTGCTGATTCAACGGCTAAATGTGCATTTTCAATTTTAGTAAATACGCTATCGGACTGAAGATGCGGCTTTTTTGGATTTTGTGTCATTGCTATCCCTCCTCGTTTGTAGTATTTGTGTGAAAGGAGGGGAGTATGTAATGAAAAAAGACCAGCGTTTGCTGGTCTTTTCGTCGAGCTATATATGAATCATCTCAGACGATTATAATTTCACTACGTTTGCAGCTTGAGGGCCACGGTTTCCTTGAACGATTTCAAAAGAAACAGCTTGACCTTCTTCTAACGTTTTGTAGCCTTCACCTTGGATTGCTGTGAAGTGTACGAATACATCGTCTCCGCCTTCAACTTCGATGAATCCGTAACCTTTTTCATTGTTAAACCATTTTACTTTACCGTTTTGCATAATACTGAATCCTCCTAATACCTTTTAGCCAATAGGCTAATGAAAAAATTTTTCATATAACGGAATATATCCACAGCAACCAATCGGTGCAGGATATATATTCAGTTAGATGATAATTAGACTATACACGAATGACAAGGAAGAGTCAAGACAAAAAGGCGATTTTTTCAAAAAATTTTTTTAGAGGAGGATTTTTGTAATAAGTGCATAACATTAACAGTAAGGAGTATAGAAAGGGAGTGAGCGGCATGTATCGTGGTCAAATTTGTGGAAAAGAAGTCATCATTAAGTTAAGTAACCATGTACGAAAGCAAAAAGTCGATCAAGAAAAGCTATATCAAACGGTTTTAGCGTTTAGCGAAGCAGCATTTGAACAGCAGAAAGAACAATTTGGTATTGTAAGCAAACAAGGGTTAATTGTTGCCTCGGTTGAACAGCATGATTTGCCTGTGATTTCGGTAGATTATATCATTCCGTCTCACCATGTATATGATTAAAGCCCAGATCATCCTGGGCTTTCACTATGATAGGTGTTATTTCGTGATTCATGAATTTTTTTATGGAAAACAACTGTGAAAATATGTATGATCATAAATATATGAGGATAAAGGTGGGAAGATATGATGATGAAACGATGGACGATTCAAACAACGAAGCGAGATGAGTTTGTAGATGTTACTTCGTTTGTTCAATCATTTGTTACAGAAAGTGGAGTACAAGAAGGAATTGCTGTTGTTTATTGTCCACATACAACCACAGGAATGACGATAAATGAAAATGCTGATCCAGATGTGAAACGAGACATGATTCGTCGTTTTGATGAGTTGTATCCATGGCATCATGCGCTTGATCGGCATAGTGAAGGAAATACTGCGGCACATATGAAAGCAAGCACGGTTGGATCATCGGTGCATGTTATTGTCACGAAAGGTCAGCTGCTTCTTGGGACATGGCAAGGCATTTATTTTTGCGAGTTCGATGGGCCGAGAACGCGTACATTTTATGTAAAGGTGATGGAAGGATGAACGGACAACGTATTTTGCCTGCTGTACGTTCGATGAAAGATTTTGATAAACTTATCAAAATGAATTACGAATATGGGGTATTTTTAGATATTCATATTGGTATGCTGAAAAGTGTGTATACATACGCAAATGAACATGGTAAAAAAATGTTTCTTCACGTTGACTTAATTCAAGGGCTAAAAAGCGACGAATATGCGACGGAATTTTTATGTCAGCTCGTCAAACCATATGGATTGATTTCGACAAAAAGCAGCGTAATTACGAAAGCGAAACAAAAAGGTGTGATCGCAATTCAACGCACATTTATTATTGATTCGAATGCGTTTGAGCGAAGCGTTCAACTTGTAGAAAAAACAAACCCGGATTATATTGAAGTGTTGCCCGGTGTTGTTCCGAAAGTCATTTCCCAACTTCATGAACGAACGGGGAAGGACATTATCGCTGGCGGATTAATAGAAAATGAAACAGAGGTCGAAGCAGCGCTTGCCGCAGGGGCTGTTGCGGTAACGACATCAAATGTCGAACTTTGGCGGTATTTTGCTCCGTAACAAATGTATTGACAGCGTTTTCAAAAACGATTAGTCTTATAATTAAGTTTATTATGTTAGTGAGAGAGAGGAGAGACTCACACGCGTTTTGATGAATCGCGGTGTGGGTCTTTTTTTGCAAGGGGGATCGGTTTATGTACATTTTAGCTCTTGATCAAGGGACAACGAGTTCACGTGCCATTTTATTTAATCAAAAAGGGGAAGTTGTGCATATTGCACAAAAAGAGTTTACACAATATTTTCCTCAACCAGGATGGGTCGAGCATAATCCGAATGAAATTTGGGGTTCTATTTTAGCAGTCATTGCAACCGTATTGTCCGAAGCGGCTATTGAGCCGAAGCAAGTTGCGGCTATCGGTATTACGAACCAACGGGAAACGACAGTCGTATGGGATAAACAAACAGGGCAGCCGATTTATAACGCGATTGTATGGCAATCACGCCAAACAGCACAAATTTGTGAACAATTGAAACAGGCTGGATATAATGATGTATTTCATAAAAAAACAGGTTTGCTCATTGACGCTTACTTTTCAGGAACGAAAGTGAAATGGATTTTAGACCATGTTGATGGTGCACGTGAAAAAGCAGAACGTGGGGACTTATTGTTTGGAACAATTGACACATGGCTTACTTGGAAACTGTCTGGCGGGAAAGTACATGTAACTGACTACTCTAATGCGTCAAGAACGTTAATGTTCAACATTTATGAGCAAAAATGGGATGATGAGTTACTAGACATTTTACAAGTGCCGAAAGCGATGTTGCCAGATGTTCGACCATCTTCAGAAATTTACGCACATACGGCACCGTACCATTTCTTCGGACAAGAGGTACCGATCGCTGGAATCGCAGGGGATCAGCAGGCGGCATTATTCGGGCAAGCATGCTTTGAAGAAGGAATGGCGAAAAACACATACGGCACAGGTTGTTTTATGTTAATGAATACGGGTGAAAAAGCCGTTCAGTCAAAGCATGGTTTGTTAACGACGATTGCGTGGGGGATTGATGGGAAAGTCGAGTATGCACTAGAAGGGAGCATTTTCGTTGCTGGATCTGCGATTCAATGGCTACGTGACGGATTACGAATGATTAAAGAAGCAAAAGATAGCGAGGCGTATGCAATAAAAGTGCAATCAACAGATGGCGTATATGTCGTGCCAGCATTTGTAGGGCTTGGGACACCGTATTGGGATAGCGACGTACGAGGAGCGGTATTTGGCTTAACGCGTGGAACGACAAAAGAGCATTTCATTCGTGCCACACTTGAGTCGCTTGCATACCAAACGAAAGATGTGTTAACTGCAATGGAAGCGGATGCGGGTATTACGTTAAAAACGTTGCGTGTAGACGGCGGAGCAGTGAAAAACAACTTTTTAATGCAATTTCAAAGTGATATTCTCGGTGTACCAGTTGAAAGACCGGTTGTGAATGAAACAACAGCGCTTGGTGCGGCATATTTAGCAGGACTTGCGGTTGGATATTGGCAAAGTAAAGATGAAATTGCGAAGCAGTGGAATATTGATCGTGCCTTCGAACCGAAAATGTCTACTGATGTTCGCCAACATTTATATGATGGATGGAAAAAAGCAGTTCGCGCTGCACAAATGTTTAAATGAAAAAAAAACCAGCTACCCACTCGGTAGCTGGTTTTTTTAAAAATAAAACTATGTTCTAAATAATCAATAGAAAAACAGAAATATTTCATCAATATAACCGTTTTCACATAAAAAAAAATGTGATAATATAATCAATAAAAAGACAAAAAATTTTGGTTTTAAAGAAATGTGAGGGCTATATGGTATACGATGGAATTATTTTAGGAATTCTCATTGGCTTATTTCGCGGAGGTAATTTCAAAGGCATCGCAACTTTGAAGTTAAAAGGAGGTTGGATTTTTCCAATCTTATTGCTTGTGCAATGGATTTTTTTCTTGTTGCAGGATCGTATCGCTATTTTAGCGAATATAAGTAACATCACATTTATCGTTGTCTACATCGTTGGATTAACGTTCATTTGGCTTAATCGTCATTATCCGGGGATGAAAACGATTTTTGCTGGTGTGCTTTTAAATTTCATTGTCATTGCTTTGAATGGCGGTAGAATGCCTGTTTCACTTGAAGCGACACAAGCTGTTTTAGGACAAGAATACGTCGAGCTTCTAAAAACAGGACTTTACGGGAAGCATACGGCTATTACAAATGACACCATTTTCCCGTTCTTAGGGGACATTATCCCTTTAGCACCGCCTTATCCGCGTGCAAAAGTGATTAGCATAGGCGATGTAGTCATGAATATTGGTGTGTTTTTGTTTATTCAGTATTTAATGATGAAGGAAAAACAAACAAATTCTCTTCAACCAACACATGAAGGGAGGTGAAAAACATGAACGCACGCGTGAAAAACGTACTTATTAATCTCGTCGTTATCGGTTCTGTTATTGTTGCGTTGACTTCAGGGATTAGAATAATTGGGGTATAAATAAATTGGGGAGGTTTTACCTCCTTTATTTTTAACATTTTTATCCGATTATAGATTCAGGGTGAGTGACTAATATATGGTGAAAACTCGATCGCAGGTATACATTTATATTTTGGGTTTATTTTCCTTTTTTTCGAGTAGTATGGTGTTTCGTTCTTATTTTCACCTTCCGACTGTTGAAGAATGGGTATGGATCTATTTTTTAGCTATCACAGCGTTTTTTTTAACTTATTTTGAGATTCAAGTAGTTGAAAATAAGAACACTTTTTCTATGGATTCAGCTATTTTTCTGGCAGCGGCACTACATTTTGGCCCTTCTGTGGCAATTTGGAGTTTTTTACTTTTTTCTTTGGTTAGAATTATATATCACAGGCATATTCCGTTATGGGCGCATCTTTTGAATTTTTCAATGTATTTATTGATGATGGTAGCAGCGTTTTTGCTCTTTTTCTTCTTCGGAGGTAAAATAGGTGATGAAGTTTCAGAAAATCTATATCCTTACATATTCAGCTTGACTGTATATTTTGCAATTAACATTTTGATTATAGCAGGGTTTTATTTAACAGATAGATCGAAGAAGTTTAATAGGGTATTTAACATAGGTCTTTTAAAAGAAGTATTTTTTGCATATTTCGTCACACTACTTCTTTCTTTAGTGCTTATTATTTTAATTGATAACGAAGGTTTTTTTGGGTTGTTTTTATTTACAGTTTTAGTTGTTTTGTTATCCATTACGTTTGGAAAAGTGCTCGAGTGGTATCAAGAAATGGCTAACCAGGCAAATAAAGATTACCTCACCGGCTTATATAACCACGGATATTTTAAAGATTACTTAAAGGAACTATTTCGGGAGACGAAAAGAACGGGTGGTCAGTTTTCGGTTGCTTTTTTAGATTTAGATGATTTTAAAAAATATAACGATTATCACGGTCATGTGCAAGGTGACCGATTGTTGAAATTTGTTGGGGAGTATTTAAAAAATGAAACGAAAGATCGTGGTTTTACAGTAGCACGATATGGTGGAGAAGAGTTTGCGATCATTTTGCCGAAAACGGAGAAACACGAAGCAGCAGCTTTTATGGATCAATTGCGGAAAAAATTAAATGACACGCCATTTGACGGGGTCGAACGACTTCCATATCGTTGTATTTCGTTCTCATGCGGAATTGCTGAGTATGAATCTGACATGTATGAAGAAAGTGAACTGCTACATAAAGCTGACCAAGCGCTTTATTATTCGAAAGCACAAGGAAAAAACAATGTGCAATTGTATGATGAGAAAAGAATATCTCGTGATGCATTGAAATTTAAAGAAGACTTAGATGCAATTGAAGAGCAGCTGAAACTGTTGCTTTATAAAGACGTGTATACATATCGTCATAGTAAACGTGTATTTACATATGCAATGGAATTTAGTGATCGATTGCCGCTTACAGAAGAAGAAAAACGGACTCTTATTTTAGGGGCACTCGTTCATGATATTGGTAAAATCGAAGTTTCGCGAGACATTATTAATAAAACAGGCAAACTCACCTCTGATGAATGGGAAATGATGAAAAAACACGTCATATGGGGGAAAGAAATTGTTCTCTCCGATGGTCGTTTTGAAGAAGTGATTCCACTTGTTGAACTTCATCACGAGCGTTACGATGGACGAGGTTATCCTTATGGGCTAAAAGGGGAGGAAATACCAAAGTTAGCCCGTATTTTGTGCATTATTGACTCATTCGATGCGATGACGACAGACCGCCCGTATCAACGAACAAAAACATTCTCCGAAGCGATTGTTGAATTGCGCCGTTGTTCTGGTACGCAATTTGATCCTCAATATGTCGAGCCATTTATCCAAATGATTGAAGAATATTATCCTGAGAAAATCACCAATAAAACTGTCTCTACATGAGGCAGTTTTTTATTTTTCTGAAATATGATTGTTTTTGAATGATATGTAAAAAATAATGATAATTTTTGATTAAAATTGAATGAATTTGATTGATTTTTTGGTGATACTTCGGTATGATAAAGATGTAAGCGGTTTAAAAAGGAGGTGTAAAATTGTTAACACCAGAAAGACATCGCATTATTTTGCAGTTGCTACAAGAAAAAGAAGTGGTAAAGTTACATGAATTTGTTGAAGCGACACAATGTTCAGAATCGACGATTCGACGTGATTTAAGCCAACTAGAAAAAGAAAAAAAATTAAAGCGTGTTCATGGTGGGGCTGCGTTGTTGCAACAAAAAAGAGAAGAGTTGAGCGTTTTTGAAAAATCGACGAAAAACATTCATGAAAAACAGCTCATTGGAAAATACGCAGCAAGTCTTATTCAAGATGGTGACTGCATTTATTTAGATGCAGGAACGACAACATTACAGATGATTCCTTATATTGAAGCGAAAAATATCGTCGTCGTAACGAATGGTATTATGCATATTGAGGTACTGTTAGAAAAAGACATTCCAACGTACCTTGTTGGCGGACTCATTAAGAAAAAAACGAATGCGTTAATTGGTCGAGGAGCTATTCACTCGTTGCAACAGTATAGTTTTGACAAATGTTTTATCGGTGTAAACGGCGTTCATATTGATTTTGGTTATACAACTCCAGATCCGGAAGAAGCGATTATAAAACAAACCGCTATTCATTTATCACAACAAGCTTTTGTATTAGCCGATCACTCAAAATTAAACGAAAGTACGTTTGCCAAAATTGCACCATTACAAGAGGCAACGATGATTACGGATGAAACAGATGAAGAGTTGCTAGCAATGTATGAAGCAAAAACGACAGTAGAGGTTGTGAAATCATGATTTATACATGTACGTTAAATCCTTCCGTCGATTATGTTGTGACAGCACAACAGATCGAACTTGGAAAATTAAATCGAGCAACAAAAACGGCATATTTTCCGGGCGGAAAAGGAATTAATGTGTCGCGTGTATTGAAACGGTTACACGTTCATAATATTGCGCTTGGATTTATTGGTGGATTTACAGGTCAGTTTATTGCTGATGAATTGAAAAGGGAGCATATTTTAACAGATTTTATTACTGTGCCTGGACAAACGCGACTAAACATTAAATTAAAAGGGGAAAAAGAAACGGAAATAAATGGGGAAGGACCGATCATTAGCGACGAACATAAAGAAGCGTTAATTGCTAAAATTAAGCAATTAAAAAAAGGAGATATACTCGTTTTAGCAGGAAGCCTTCCACCCTCGGTAGATGATACATTTTACGTCACGATGATGGAAGAAGCAAAAAAACGACGGGTTGCTGTTGTCGTTGATACGAGTGGCAATGCACTGAAACAAGCCGTTGCATACGAGCCGTTTTTACTTAAACCAAACCAAATGGAGCTTGGGGAATTGTTCGGAGTCAGTATTCATAGTCGTCATCAAACGTTGGAATACGGAAAAAAACTGATTAACAATGGTGTCCAGCACGTTATTGTTTCACTTGCTGGGGATGGGGCCATCTTGTTCCATAAAGATGTGATATTAGTCGCTCAAGCCCCAAAAGGAATAGTAAAAAATTCGGTTGGTGCTGGTGATTCGATGGTAGCGGGGTTTTTAGCTGCATATGTGAACGAAGCATCGCTTGAAGAAGCGTTTCGTTATAGTGTTGCCGCGGGGAGTGCCACAGCATTTTCTGAAGATTTATGCACAGAAGAAGAGGTTCATCGCTTATTAGATGAAGTAAAAATTATACGAATGGAGGAGCGTGTATGAGAATAACAGATTTGTTGACAGAGGATACGATTGTCCTTGATTTGAACGCGCGAACAAAAAAAGAAGTGATTGAAGAATTAGTAGACGTTCTTGAGAAGACAGGAAAATTAAACAATCGTCAAACGTTTATTGAAGCTATTTTTGCCCGTGAAGCGCAGAGCACGACAGGGATTGGCGAAGGAATTGCTATCCCTCATGCAAAAACGAAAGCGGTGCGCACTCCAGCCGTTGTTTTTGGACGTTCAAAAGAAGGAATTGATTACGATTCGTTAGACGGAAAACGAAGCCATTTGTTTTTTATGATTGCTGCACCAGAAGGAGCGAATAACACACATTTGGAAGCGTTATCTCGCTTGTCGACATTGTTAATGGATGCATCGTTTCGCTCGAAAATTGAAAACGCTTCGACAAAACAACAGATCATTCAAGCGATTCAAGAAAAGGAGGGAGAAATGGTGACAGAAGAAAAACAACTATATGGAAAGAAAAAAGTGTTAGCTGTTACGGCTTGTCCGACAGGAATTGCGCATACGTATATGGCTGCTGACGCCTTAAAGGCAAAAGCGAAAGAAATGGGAGTAGATATAAAAGTAGAAACAAACGGTTCGAGTGGTGTGAAAAATGAGTTAACACAACAAGAAATTGAAGAAGCGGTCGCCATTATCGTTGCAGCAGATAAGCAAGTAGAGATGGATCGATTTGATGGAAAACATGTCATCCAAGTACCTGTTGCCGATGCTATTCGTAAACCAGAGCAACTCATTGATCGCGCATTAAAACAAGAGGCTCCAATTTATCGCGCAAGTGGTGGGCATCGTTCGTATGCACCGAAAGAAAGAACAGGATTTTATAAACATTTAATGAACGGCGTATCGAATATGCTTCCGTTCGTTGTTGGTGGCGGTATTTTAATTGCGATCTCATTTATTTTTGGTATTAAAGCATTTGATCCAAATGATCCATCATTCCATCCGATTGCAAAAGCGTTGATGGATATCGGTGGTGGTAGTGCCTTTGCACTTATGATTCCAGTGTTAGCTGGTTTTATTGCGATGAGCATAGCGGATCGTCCAGGGTTTGCTCCGGGGATGGTCGGCGGATTTATGGCAGCAAATGGCGGTGCAGGCTTTTTAGGTGGACTAATTGCGGGCTTTTTAGCCGGTTACCTCGTTGTCGGATTGAAAAAATGGTTTAGTCGTTTACCACAATCGCTTGAGGGAATTAAACCGGTTCTTCTTTATCCGTTATTTGGGATATTGCTTACAGGATTCATTATGATGTATGTCGTCATTGATCCAGTAAAAGCGTTAAATGAAGGAATGAAAACATGGCTTGAAAATATGGGAACAGGCAACCTTGTTTTACTTGGTCTTATCCTCGGTGGTATGATGGCGGTTGATATGGGTGGACCGATTAATAAAGCGGCGTTTACGTTTGGCATTGCGATGATTGATGCCGGAAATTACGCACCACATGCAGCCATTATGGCAGGTGGAATGGTGCCTCCTTTAGGATTAGCACTTGCAACAACATTATTCAAAAAGAAATTTACAAAAGCGGAACGAGAAGCAGGAAAAACGTGCTATATTATGGGTGCTTCGTTTATTACAGAAGGGGCTATTCCGTTTGCGGCAGCTGATCCAGGACGTGTCATTCCTTCCATCATCGTCGGTTCAGCCGTTGCGGGAGCGTTGACAATGATGTTTGGTATAGGACTTCCAGCGCCACATGGCGGCATTTTCGTTATCCCGATTGTAAAAGGGAATCCATTGTTATATGTACTTGCCATTTTCATCGGTTCACTTGTGACTGCGTTAATGGTTGGATTATGGAAAAAAGAAGTGAAAGAATAATAGATTATGAGCGCGCGATGAGAAAAATCGCGCGTTTTTTACTAAAATATTTTGACAAAGATAATCATTATCATTTAATATATAATTGTTGAAAATTATTATCAATTATATTTATAGGGGGATTACTGATGGCAAAAGTAATCATGGTATTTACAAGCATGACAGGCAATACAGAAGAAATGGCAGAAGCGATTGCTCAAGGTGTACGTGAACAAGGGGTCGAGTTGGATGTAAAAGAAGTGTTAGATGCTACAGCGACAGAACTTGAGCAATATGACGGTATTTTGCTTGGAGCGTACACATGGGGAGATGGTGAATTGCCAGATGATTTTTTAGATTTTTATGATGAATTGGATGACGTGGACTTAACAGGAAAAAAAGCGGCTGTTTTCGGCTCATGCGACTCAAGTTATGAAAAATATGGTGCTGCGGTTGATATTTTAATCGAAAAACTGCAAGAACGAGGGGCTGAAGTCGTTCTCGAAGGTTTGAAGATCGAATTGACGCCAACAAATGAAGATAAACAGTTGTGCATTGCGTTCGGTAGAGAATTTTCTAAACAGCTATAGAAGGTCGTTTGACATACGACCTTTTTTCATTAATTAAACTATGTTCTAAATAATCAATAAAACAAAAAAAAGAACAAGTCAATAAACAACTTGTTCAAATTGGAATCGCTTTTTCGTTTTTTCGTGAAAATTTCTCGACATCTGTTTTATAATAGGATGGAAAATACATATATACGTCTGTCCCTTCACCAACTTCACTATGAATAAATAAATCTCCTTTCATCGTCTCAACAATGCGATAAACAACCATCATCCCAAGACCTGTCCCTTTTGTTCCTTTCGTTGTAAAATAAGGTTCCCCTAAACGTTCAATTTGTTCTTTTGTCATGCCAACTCCTGTGTCACTAATATGAATAAGTACGTAATCTTTATCGATCGATACGTTAATACGTAATGTACCTCCATTTGGCATCGCTTCAATAGCATTTTTCATGACGTTCAATAAACATTGTTGAAATTTTTGGCGTTCTCCTTTTACCGCAAATGGCACTAGAGACGTTTGAATTTCAATGCTGTTCATATTGGCGAGAGGGCGTAAAATATCAATTACTCGCTCAATTTCGGTTTTTACATTTAACTTTTCGACATGTTCTGGAGCTGGTTTGGCAAACGTTAAATAATCTGTAATAATTGCTTCTGCGCGGTCAATTTCTTCAATTGCGATTTGAATGTATTGTTTATCTTTATAATTCATTCGTTCACTTTGTAGTAACAACTGCATAAATCCTCGAGATACAGTTAATGGATTGCGCACTTCATGCGAAATCGAAGCGGCTAAATGGCCGACCACTTCCATCTTTTCGGCACGAACAATGCGGCGACGAAGATCGTTATGTTTTTGGATCGTTTCAGTAATATAAGCACCTAAAAACGCTGCAACTGGTTGTGCTAGAAAATATGTTGAAATGATATGTAAAATTTGATAGTCATCAACAATCCATATGCTAGAGAGTATCATTGTTAACATAGCTGTTCCGATCGATAAAAGAATAATCGAAGTAATCCGTTGTTTCGGGGAAAAAGACGTTTGGAATTTTCGGTAAAGAAAGAAGGAAATAATGACTTGGATGGTTGTAATGATCATCGTCACAATAATACCTTCCGTGCCACCGATAATGATGCGATAAATAACAGCCATGCTCGAAAGAAAAAGGGCTGACAATGCTCCTCCGTATAAACCGCCAATCCAGATGGCGACTTGACGTAAATCAAAAATAAGACTATCCGTTACGTGGATAGGAAACGTCATACAAAATATAATACATATCCCGATTGCCATCGTTTTTAAAATCGTTTTTGCGTGATCGGATATGCGCCGTTCTTCAAGCCAAATGGGAACAATTAATAGCGCTAATATAATAAAAAATAAATTTAGCAATATTTCTTTAATTAACGAGGGCATATAAAGCCGCTCCTTTCGACATATATTTCGAATAATTTGAATATTTTCGTCGAATCGTCTCTTTACATTGTAGGCGAATTTAGTTATCGTGTGAATATATAACTATTCGATGTTTTATGTCACGTTTCTACAAAATTTGCGCTATTTCGCACCTTTATGTGATGTGATGGGAAGAAAAGGAGATGAGATGAATGGTTGAGAAAGCGTTGGCGAATAAAAACATTGCACTATGTGCCTCACGTAAAATAGAGGAAATGAGTGCGCTTATCGTTAAACAAGGGGGTATTCCAATTTCACGACCTGCTCAAGGAACGATGTTTTTTAATGAAGAACTAAAACAACAACTTTATCAAATCGTCAATGAGCCAGTCGATTGGTTTATTTTTACGACAGGAATTGGTGTTGAAACATTAATGAAAAAAGCAGACGAGTGGGGAGTAGGAGAAATGTTTCTTCAAGCCATTCGTCAAGCGCATGTGGCGGTGCGTGGGTATAAAACGACGAACGTCCTACGTACATACGGCATAAACCCACACATAACGGCAGACGATGGAACGACAAAAGGTCTTGTTCATGTGCTAGAAGAAGTGGATTGGACAGGTAAACATGTTGTTATTCAGCTTTATGGAGATTCAGCTCCGTCATTGCAACAATTTTTAACTAAACGAGGAGCTTTATATCAAGAGATATGGCCGTATCTCCATACTCCACCTGCGCCTCATTTAATGAAACAGCTTGTTGACGAAATTATTTCTCGATCTGTACAAGCAGTTTGTTTTACATCAGCGATTCAAGTACGCTTTTTCTTTTCGTTTGTGAACGAAGGTGGATATGCACAAGAAATAAAACGAGCATTTGACGGTGACGTTGTGGCTGTTGCGGTAGGAAAAGTAACGAAAGAAGCGTTACACGAGGAAGGGATTGCGCATGTCATTGCTCCAGCTCACGAACGGATGGGGGCGATGATTGTTGAATTAGCGAAATATTTTGACAAGAAGTAGACGTGCATAGATGTATGCACGTCTATATACGAAATGATTCCACTGTTGTGCGTAACTGATCGCCAAGTTGGGCAAGCGTTTGGGCAGCGGAAGAAATTTGTTCGTTCATCGCTAACTGTTCTTCCATCGTCACGGCACTTTCTTTACTTCTTTTCATCACTTCGTCCGCTATTTGTTTTAATTGTTTCATTGTTTCGGTTATTTCGTTTGAAATCGCGGTCATTTGTTCAATTGCTGCGGATGTCGTTTGTACTTTAGAAAACACTTGTTCTACCGATTGATTAATAACTTGAAATGAACGTTCTGCTGTGTCATAGTATGTCGTGCCATCAACAAGTTTTTTCGTGTTTTCCTCCATGGCTTGCGCTACTCTTTTTGTTTCGACCTTTATTTGATCTAGCATCGTTTCAATTTCTTTTGCCGCTTCTTTCGATTGTTCGGATAATTTTCGCACCTCATGAGCGACGACAGTAAATCCTTTTCCGTGTTCACCGGCACGCGCAGCTTCAATGGCGGCATTTAGCGCAAGTAAATTCGTTTGTTCGGCAATAGCCGTAATGACGTTTGTAATTTTTCCGATTTTCTCTGAACGTTGTTGGAGAGATTCAACAAGTGTTTTTGTTGTAAACATAGCATCGCGCATATCGGCGGCTTGTGCTGTCACTGCTTGAATGGAATGTTTTCCTTGATTGACAAAATCATGTGCTCGTTCGGCTGATGTAAGCAAATCTTCTGTACTTTCAGCAATTTGATTCATTCCGATCGCAAACTCATGTAAAGAATGATCAGCTTCTTTTAACATACGCAATTGTTGCTCGGCTTGCCCATATGTTTGCTCCGCCATTTCTGTTGCTTTTTCAGCTGCTTGTGTACTTTCTTCTGCACTTGTGGAAAATTGTTCTGCTTGCGATGCCATATGAATAGAAATGTCTTTCATCGTTTCGATCGTTTCTTTTAATTTTGCTTTCATATGATTAATCGATTCAATCATATATTTTGTTTCATCTTTTGTTTTCACGGGTAAAGGTGGGGAAGATAAATCTTGTTTCGCTACGCGCTGTAACTCATCAGAAACGAGATGGATCGGTTTAGAAATTTGACGGCTAATAAAAAAGGAAGCAGCGCTACCAAATAAAATGAGGGATACGATAATTATGAGTGATATCATATACGTTTGTTTCATGTACTGTTCAATGCGTTGTTGATCCGTTGCTAATAATGTTTTTTGTCGCTGTAACATTTGTTCAGCGTTTTGTAAAAAATGGTTCCCTGTTTGCTGAAGCTTCTGGACAATACTTGCTTGTTCTTGTTTATTAGTTGTACGTAAAAATTGTTGTACAAGTTGGAAATATTGATATTCTAGTTGTTGTAATTGGTTAATAATCGTTTTGCTTTCGGTTGTTGTTAACATTAAGCTTATTTGTTCATAATTTTTATAAAAACTCCTTCGTTTTTCTCCATAACTCGCTAAAAATTTATCATCTTTTAGTAGCAAGTAAGTTAGTATATCTTTTCTCTCTTCATAAAAAAGAGTGACCATTTCATCTGTTTTTGTAATGATATTAAAACGATGATCGATTAAGTGATTGTACATCTCTTTTGTTTCAGTCATTCTAAATATTTGGAATCCTCCTAAACAGATCACAAACAATAAAGTGACGAAGTAACCTAAGAATATTTTTCGGCTAATGCTCATATTTTTCCTCCTTTTGCTATTTGTCCGATTTATTATATGTTGGAAATAGGAAGAGGTTTGTGCAAATAAAATAAAAAGACATCCCTAAATTTAACTCGGGATGCCTTTTTTCAGTTTTGAAATCGTTGGGATTGAAAGTGTCCGATGTTCACGCGCTTGACCGATAAAAAGTAAGCTAAATGGTGTGGCGTGTATCATATAACAAATGCCGACCGAAGCCACGGTTGTAATTGTAAACAAGATCACCGCTTGTAACAGTGAATATATCGTTGTCGGAATGGTCGGTGCAAACATATATAAGAAAAACACATGTCCGATATATGCTCCATACGTATATCGGCTAACGAAACGTAACGTTGTATATAGTCGTGATTTTGTTTGTACGATAGTAATTGACAAACCGTATAACAAAACAATTTCTGATGTAACATATAACACCATCGACGGCTTTAAATACGTAATCGCGCTTAAATCGATAGAAAAAACACCTTGAGATATAAACAACTCATAACCAACAAAAATAAAAAGCGATAAAAATAAAAACGTGTTAAGCGGAATGGCTCGAATAACAAATTTTCTCCAAGATGGCAATGTGTACGCAGCCATACTACCTAAACAAAAATAGAAAAAATAAGCTAAAAATGTACGGTCAACGTAATGTATATATGATTTGCTTTGAACGATTGGAGAAATGAATGTAATGAAGCCCATGTAAGTGATCGCACTAACGATAATAAATAATTTCCAATATTTTTTTTCATTCAGCCATCGGAAAAATGTAACAATGGCGACAATAAGCAAATGAAATTGTATAATCATGACGACGTACCATAAATGAGGAGCTGTTTCTCCAAGCAATAGTTGTTTCACCGCTTCAAATGCATGTGAATGACTAGAAAATAATATCAAATAAATAAACGACCATGTTATATATGGAACAATGAGCTCTCTCCATTTATGGGCCATGTAACGTGAATAATGAATCGCATCTGTTTGTTGTGCGATATGAAATCCGACTAAAAAGACGAACACGGGCGCAGAAAATTTGACGACTTGAAACAATATACTGATCATAATCGCTTCCTCAGCATGTGGAGAGCGATGATTCATAACATACAATAACGCACTTTGAAAAACAACAGCGAAAAATGCTAAACTTTTCATAACGCTTAGTTCTGCAGGTGTTTTTTTTATCATTTTTTCTCACCAGCTTCATTTGTCAATTTGTTCATATACTAGTATAATGCTAATAGTTTCACAAAGTTGGTTGAAGAAATGAATATTTATTGAAAAAACAGTCGCAAATTCATGAATGTTAATAATAAATGTCATGTGAAACGTTTACAAAAAGGGAGGTGAAAAACCATGCGTTATCATACTCATATTGTTTCATCATTAGCCATTGGTGCCGGGATTGCAACATATACCTCTATATCTTTTACTGTTACCTATGCAGCCGGATTAGCGATTGGAGGGTTGCTTCCTGATATTGATGAACCAAATTCATATATTGGTCGCCGTTCACTTGGTGTGGCGAAACAAGTGAAAAAGGCGTTCGGTCATCGCGGATTTACACACTCGCTATTAGCATGGGGAGCGATCACAGCCGTTTTATTATTCCAACATTTTTCTCCTTTTACGCTCGGATTATGTCTCGGTTATGCGTTTCATGTGTTAGCTGATTACTGTTCGAGTCAAGGTGTTCCGCTACTTTGGCCATTTTCTAAAAAAAGATATCGTTTTATTATGACTTATCGTACGTCTAGCTTTTTTGAAACGTTGCTTTTTTACTGCTTTCTCGTTTTGTTTATTTATTTTTTAACGAACGGAGCGATAGAAGAGAACAGTTCGTTCTTTTCGCTTTCATTTATTGATTTTTCTGAATAAATTGAATATGATTATGTTGAGATTGACAAAAATGGGGGATGAGGATGAAAACGGCAGATTTATGTGATCAATACGGGGAACGTGTACGCGTTTGTTCACTGACATTTCAAAGTTACGGTGGAAAAACATCGTTTTATGGACCGATTACAACGGTAGATGTTTTCGAAGATAATGTGCTTGTTCGAGAGGCGCTAGAAACAGTACCAGCAGGAAGTGTAGTCGTTGTTGATGGAAAAGGATCAAAACAATGTGCGCTTGTGGGTGATCGGCTGGCACAAATCGCATATGATCGCCAATTAGCAGGTATTATTGTACATGGATGTATTCGTGATTCGAAAGAAATAAGTACGATGCCAATTGGTGTACTTGCCCTCGGAACATGTCCGCGCAAAAGTAAAAAAGAAGGAAAAGGGAAACGGGACACAGTTGTTTATTTCGGGGATATAGAGTGGAAGCCAGGTACATACGTATATGTTGATGAAGATGGAGTGATTGTTTCAGACGAGCCTTTGCATGAATAACGTTTTGTTCGGTTATTCTATCGTCTAGGGGGGATAGACGATGGAGGAAAAACGAACAATGCGAGAAGATGAAGTAGCGTTTGCTGAACAAGAGATCAATCGTTATTTTTATGACCATCGACATGAAGAAGGCGTTCCGTTATATATTGGGAACAACACACCAGCTATTCGTGTTAGCAAGCGAGAAGAATGAGTCGGGCGATCAGCCCGACTTTTTTCATTACTCTGTTTTATCGCTTTGGCTTTTGTTTTGCTTACGGCCTTTACTGTTGTCTCCTGCACCTTCATATAGTTGCCCGTGTTGTGTCGGTGCATTTTGATTTCGACTTCCTTCGTTCACTTTTTTTGTCATGTTTCCGCCTCCTTTCTGCTACAATAAACGTAACATGTTTATTTTTTCAAAAAGGGGTGGAGTTATGCGCGCGTGGCATAAAGAAGCGGAGAAGCAATGGGATGAGCGAGCAGAGTGGTGGCATCAAAGTAGTGAAGACATGTGGGAGAAAGGAAGTCGAAAGGCGATTATCCCGTTTGTGAAGACATATATGCCGAAAGAAGGATATATTGCAGATATTGGATGTGGGGATGGATACGGGTCATATAAACTATGTCAACAAGGATATCGTGTCATCGGATTAGATTTATCAAGCGAAATGATTGAATTAGCGAAAAAACAAAGATATCATGAACATCTTCATTTTCAACAAGCAGACATTATGAACTTGCCTTTTCCAGATGAAACGTTTTCCGGGGCGATGATTATTAACTGCTTGGAATGGACCGAACGCCCACTTGCTGCACTTGAAGAAGTTCGTCGGGTATTAAAAACAAATGCACATGTATGTGTAGGCATTCTCGGCCCAACAGCCGCTCCTCGAGTGAATAGCTATCGTCGTTTATATGATGAAGCAGTCATTTGTAATACGATGATGCCATGGGAGTTTGAACAGTTAGCAAAGGAAAACGGATTCACGATTGTTGCGCAAGAAGGGGTATATAAGCGTGGCGTCGATGAGCATTTCATTCAGCAGCTACCAATAGAATTAAAACAGGCTGTTTCGTTTATGTGGTTATTTATGTTGCAAAAAAGGTAGAGGACGTGTTACTGCCCCCTGCCTTTTTGTTGCACTTCTAATTTTTCATTTCCCATAAAGAGAATTGCTAACGCAGCAAATGCAATCGGAATTAATGCGATAGAAAACGAATACGTAATCGACGAAGCCATCGCATCCACAATTTTTTGTAATACGTTTGGTGGAATTTGTGCCCGTGTCCCTGGCTCAAACAATGCATGGGGATCAGGAATAAATGATGTTGTGCTCGCACCGAACGTTTCGCGTAATTCGCTCATTAGTTTATTCGATTGGATTGTTCCAAAAATGGTTATACCAATCGTCATGCCGAGCGAGCGAAAAAACGAATTGGTTGAATTCGCTGTTCCGCGAAAACGTGGTTCCAAGTTATGCATAGATGCCGATGGTAAAAGTGAGAAAGAAAATCCGACTCCAAGTCCAGTTAATACCATATAAATCGTTAGCCATAATTTTGACGTTTCTGGTGTCATAAAACTAAGCGATAGCATGCCTGTAAAGTAAGCGATCACAGAAATAAACATAATGTTTCGATACGATGTTTTCGTTTGTGAAATACCAGCGAACGAACTGCCTGCAACAGATCCAAGCATCATCGGCATTAAGATGAGTCCAGCATTTCTCGCTGTACCGCCATAAACTGCTTGTACAAACACCGGGATAAAAACAGCTAAAATGACAAATGTCGCACCGTATAAAAAGGCAAGCAACTGCGCTACAGCAAACGTTCGTCGTTTAAATAGCGAAAATGAAATAATTGGTTCCTTTACTTTTGTTTCTACATACAAAAATGTTAGTAAGAAAATGGCACTAATCATAAATAACGATATGATGGTGAATGAATTCCAATCATATTTTTTCCCGCCTAATTCAAGGGCGAACATTAAGCTAACGACTGTAACAATGAGAGTGAGTGCGCCAAACCAATCGATTGTTTGCTTCGTATGTGGCGTTGTTTCTTTGTAATAACGAACAATGAAAAAAATAGACAATAAACCAATTGGCACATTGACGTAAAATACCCAATGCCAACTTAAGTAATCGGTAATATAAGCACCGAGGAGCGGACCAAGCACGCTTGACATTCCAAAGACTGCCCCGAGCAATCCTGTCATTTTTCCTCTTTTTTCTGGTGGGAATACGTCAAATACGATTGTAAATGCAATTGGCATTAATGCCCCGCCACCAATTCCTTGAATCGCGCGGAAAATGCTAAGTTGTACAATGCTTTGTGCTAAACCGCAGAGCGCAGAACCGATTAAAAAGACGATTAACCCGAATAAAAAGAAACGTTTTCGACCATACATATCGGATAACTTCCCGAAAATCGGCATACCAGCCATCACGGTAACCATGTACGCAGATGTCACCCAAACAAATTGATCCACGCCACCTAAATCGGCAACGATCGTCCCAATTGCCGTTGCAACAATCGTGTTATCCATCGCTGCCATTAAAATAGCTAACAGCAATCCTGTCACAATAAACGAAACATGTCTCGTTTGATCAACCATCTTGCACGTCTCCTTCCTTTATGTATACAAGACATTATATGCCTTCTTTACATATTTACCAATAAAAAAGCTCTCGCAAAAAGCGAAAGCTTACTCCCAAATGTATGGCGTTTCTTGATACACATAGTAGTTGAGCCAATTGACAAACAGTAAATTCGCATGGGAACGCCACGTGTTATATGGTTGCTTATTCGGATCGTCATGTGGAAAATAATATTTTGGGATTTGAATGTCCAACCCTTTGGCAACATCTCGCTCATATTCTTCTTTGAGCGTTGTGGCATCATACTCTGGGTGTCCTGTTAAAAATACTTGTTTTCCATCATTTGAAATGACGAGACAGACGCCAGCTTCTTCGGATGAAGATAAAATTGTTAACTCAGAAACCGCTTCGATATGTTCACGTTTCACATCTGTATGGCGCGAGTGAGGGATTTTATGAATATCGTCAAATCCACGAGTAAGTTTGACGTGCTTTTGTTCTAACATATGATCGAATACGCCGAAACATTTTTGTGGCAAATCGTATTTTGGAATACCGTAATGATAGTACATCCCTGCTTGTGCACCCCAACAAATATGTAACGTAGATGTGACATTCGTCTTTGTCCATTCCATAATTTGAGTTAACTCATCCCAGTAATCGACTTGTTCAAACGGCAAATGTTCAACGGGTGCACCAGTAATAATCATGCCGTCATATTTTCTATGCTGAACATGTTGAAATGTTGTATAAAATTGATCAAGATGATGTTTTGATGTTGTTTTCGCTTCATGTGTTTCGGGACGTAAAAAAGTCACATGTACTTGTAGCGGTGAATTTCCAAGCAAACGCAATAGTTGTGTTTCTGCTTTTTCTTTTTGTGGCATTAAGTTTAAAATAATAATGTTTAACGGTCGAATGTCTTGAGAATAGGCGCGATCTTCATCCATGACGAAAATATTTTCTTGTTCTAATATTTCTTTAGCTGGAAGATCACGTGGAATATTAATTGGCAATGTTCTCAACCTCCATTTACATCATATAAATACATTCATTATAAAAATTTTTAGAAAATTGTTCAATGTTTTTTATTTTATTGATTTTTCTATTTGCATTGTTGTATCCTTGTAAAAGCAAGAATGATTTGGAGGGATGCACGTATGTTTATGTCATATGAAGAATATATGCGTCAAGTCGTACAACCGATGCGTGATGAATTAGTCAGCGGTGGCTTTAAAGAATTACGGACGAGTGAAGAAGTGGAACAATTTATGGAACAAGTAGAAGGAACGACGTTTGTTGTCATTAATTCTGTTTGTGGTTGTGCGGCAGGGCTTGCACGTCCAGCAGCTATTCAGGCGGTACAAATGAGCGAGAAAAAACCAGACCATCTTGTGACCGTATTTGCTGGACAAGATCGTGACGCAACGGCTAAAATGCGTGAGTATTTTGTTGGCATTGAACCTTCTTCGCCATCGATGGCCTTATTAAAAGGAAAAGAAGTTGTCCATTTTATTCCACGCCACGATATTGAAGCCAATTCTCTTGAAAATATTATGCAAAATATTATGCAAGCTTTTGAAAAACATTGCTAAGGGTGTCCAATTGACATCCTTTTTCTTTTGGGGTGACCGTATGATTGTGACAACTGCTGGCCGAACGAATGAACAAATGATTGAAAAAGCGAAACAAATTGCCGATGAATTACAAATTCCGTACATCCCGCGTCAAAAACGTTCCATTACAGCCATCCAGCAACAGATAGCTGAACCTGTTCTGGTCGTAGGGAAAGAAAGATTAGAAATCCATTTGATTAACGGAGATGAACCGTTATTTTTTCATCCAAATTCTGCTTCCTTTCGCGCAAAGCGTATTTTAAAAGGGGAAAGTGAACCGTTTTTACAAGCGACGAAATTACAAAAAGGGATGACGTTTTTAGATTGTACGCTTGGATTAGCAGCTGATAGCATAATTGCTAGCTTAGTTGTTGGTGAGAAAGGAAAAGTGGTGGGAATTGAAGGGAGTGCACATATCGCTTACTTAACAAAACAAGGGTTACGTCATTGGGAAAGTGATGTCGTTGAACTTAATGAAGCGATGCGACGCATTCATGTACATCATGCCGATTTTCGCTCTTTTTTAGCGCAATGTGATGATCAGTCATATGATGTTGTTTATTTGGATCCGATGTTTGAAGTAACTATTGATGAAGCGGATGGAGTAAGGGGATTAAAACAGGCAGCGCTATATACGGATGTGACAGCAGAAGATATCGAACAAGCAAAACGAGTAGCTCGACAACGAGTTGTACTAAAAGATCATTGGCAAAGTTCACGTTTTGAGCAATTTCATTTTTTCGTTTATCGAAGAAAAACGGCAAAATTTCATTTTGGTACGATTGAACTTTCATAAATGATGCAAAATAAGACAGTAGGAGGTGAATGAAATGGGTAAACGAAAAAAGGATGCTTCGAAAACAGGATTAAGTTCACCGGAGATCAAAGGACAAGGTACGACTGAACACGAAACAGGAAATATTGAAGTAGATTCGAGTCGCAAAAAAACAAAGCGGATGTAAACTACCACATTATCGTGGTAGTTTTTTTTGTAAAAAAAGAAATTAAACTACTTTTCTAACAATTATATTCATTTTTTCTTTACAATTTTAAAAAAAACATTTACAATTGAATAGGTTCTCTCCCTTAACCCTTTTCCCGAACGAAGTTGAATACGTTTTACAGCAAAAGACGCAGAATTTGATGGAGGTGTGGATATGTCAATGACGAAAAAAATTTTACTAGGAATGTTTGCAGGAATTATCGTTGGACTCATTTTCAACTTAGCTCTTCCAACAGAATGGTTTGACCTCGCAAAAACATACGTACTCAATCCGCTTGGAACAATATTTATTAACTTAATTAAACTGCTTGTTGTTCCAATTGTTTTTGTATCGCTCGTTTTAGGAGCAGCTGGTGTTGGTGACCCGAAAAAGCTCGGTCGTATTGGTATGAAAACAATTGCATTCTTTTTAATTACTACTTCTCTTGCGCTTATAATTGCTTTAACATTAGGATCTGTCATTCGTCCAGGAGAAGGGAATTTTAATTTAGAAGGGGCATCGTTTGAAAAGAAAGAAGCTCCGCCGGTTGTAGACACATTATTGAATATTATTCCAACAAACCCATTCCAAGCCATGGTTGAAGGAAATATGTTACAAGTCATTGTATTTGCGGTGCTTGTTGGAATGGCTGTCGCCCGCCTTGGTGATCGAGTAAAACAAGTGAGAGTCATCGTAGAGCAAGCAAATGATCTTCTCATGTATTTAGTAGAATGGGTGATGAAATTTGCGCCATATGGTGCGTTCGCATTAATTGCGATTGCGATTGGCGGACAAGGATTTGATGCGATTGCAGCGATGGGGAAATATATGTTTGCTGTATTGTTAGCGTTATTTATTCATTTCTTCGTCGTGTATGGTACGGCGGTATGGACACTTGGGAAAATGAGCCCTATCGCATTTATTAAAGGATTTTCTCCAGCGATGGCTGTTGCGTTTAGTACATCGAGCAGCAATGCTACGTTGCCAGTGTCGATGGAAACAGCACAAAAAAATTTAAACGTTCCGAAGAGCATTAGCGGTTTTGTTCAACCTCTTGGAGCCACAATTAATATGGATGGAACAGCCATTATGCAAGGTGTGGCAACGATGTTTATCGCACAAGTGTATGGTGTGGACTTAACATTTAGCGATCTTTTGACCGTCATTTTAACGGCAACACTTGCGAGTATTGGTACAGCAGGTGTTCCAGGTGTTGGTTTAATTATGCTTTCCATGGTGTTAACATCCGTTGGTCTACCTGTTGAAGGAATTGCCCTTATTTTAGGAGTTGACCGCTTACTTGATATGACGAGAACAGTCGTGAATATTACAGGCGATGCGGCATGTGCAGTTATTATTGCAAAATCGGAAGAAAAATACGAAAAACAATATGAGAAAGCAAGTTAAACGAGGGAATACATCCCTCGTTTATTCTTTATAATAAATAAGGTGGGAAAAACAGCGGCAGTCCGATGAGCCAAATTTTTTTACAATCCATTGTCCTTTGTATTGTTGAAACAGCTGTTGGGCTCGTTCACATTCGCTCAGTTCGGAGGAATACGTTTGAACGTGTGTAATTTCACCGTATGGACGAATGTAATCGATATGCCAGCGTTTTCGCTTTTCCAGTTGCATATGGCGCTGAATACGTGATTGAATGTTTCGTTTCGCACTTCCCACATAAATATAGTTTCCGCTCGGGAATAAAAAGCTGCCTAATTGCCCGACTTTTACGGTAATATCGCTAGATATGGTAAAGAAAATAGCGTATACTGTATGTCGATTGTCAAACATTTCTCACACCTCTTAAAAATTTGTCATTGAAAAATGAAGATCTTAGCAATACAATAAAAGAAGCGTATGTATAAAAAAAAGGAGATGACGTTATGCTTTCAAATATCGGAGTACCTGGCTTAATTTTAATCCTTGTCATCGCTCTTGTCATTTTCGGACCGAAAAAACTACCTGAAATCGGACGGGCTTTTGGTGAAACATTGCGTGAATTTAAAAAGTCAACAAAAGGATTGCGTGATGAAGTATTAGAGGAGCTTGATGAAAAGAAAGAAGCGCGTAAATCATAAGGCGGCAACGATGTGTTGCCGTTTTTAACATGGAAAAAGGTTGGTGTTTACGCTCGTGGAAGAAAAGAAACGATATGAAGATAAAGAGATGACGTTAGTCGAACATTTGGAAGAATTACGCAAACGCGTGTTTATTGTTGTTGGGGCACTTATTTTATTTTTTATTTTAGGATTTATTTTTGTGCAAGATTTATACCGTTGGCTTATTGCTGATTTAGATGTGAAGCTAACGATTTTAAGTCCGACCGATATTTTATGGGTATATGTGATGTTAGCTGGCGTGTTTGCGATTACAATGACGATTCCTGTATTCGTTTGGCAAGTATGGATGTTCGTGAAGCCTGCTCTTACACCACGGGAGCGAAAAGTAACGCTGTCATATATTCCAGCTACGTTTTTACTATTTGTACTCGGCTTATGCTTTGGATACTTTGTTGTGTTGCCTATGGTGTTTCATTTTTTAATGAGCCTCGGTGAAGATTTGTTCGCAACGATGTTTACAACAGAAAAATATTTTCGGTTTATTTTGAACATGACGATTCCGTTTGCGATATTGTTTGAATTGCCGATTATCGTTATGTTTCTAACAAGCATTGGCATTATTAATCCATACGCGTTACAAAAAGTAAGAAAATACGCGTATTTTGTATTAGTAATTATCGCGGTTACGATTACACCACCAGATTTTATTTCTGACTTTTTAGTAACGATCCCGTTGCTTTTGTTATATGAAGTAAGTATATCAATCTCGAAATTTGTGTATAAACGAAAAGAAAAACAGTTGAAGCAAGAAGCGTCTTCCGAATAGAAGGCGCTTTTTTATTTATCTACTTATTATAATAAAAACTATTTTCATGTTGTTAATATATTTAAGAACATTTTGTGACAATTAAACCATTAAAATAACATAAAGGGAAATAATCATATATAATTAAATGTAAACGCTATCATGTGAAGGGGAGGAGCTATGTGAAAAGAAAAACTATTTTAGAAGAAGTGCTTGATCGCGGTTTTACGAGACGCGATTTTTTAAAAATGTGTACAGCACTTGCGGCGACAATGGGGCTTGATTTTTCACAAACGGACCAAGTGGTTGCAGCGATGGAAAAGAACCAGCGTGTTCCGGTTATTTGGTTACAGTTTCAAGACTGTACAGGGTGCTCTGAATCATTTATTCGTTCGACGCATCCGAAAGTGGAAAGTGTGCTGTTAAATATGATTTCTCTCGAATATTCGGAAGTGCTTTCTGCTGCTTCGGGTCATCAAGTTGAAGCTGCGCTGGAACATGTTCTTGAACATTATCCGGGAGAATACATACTTGCAGTGGAAGGAAGCTTGCCAACAGACGATGCATTTTTAACCGTTGGTGGCGTATCGGCAAAAGAAACGTTTCTTCGCGCTGCTAAAGGAGCAAAAGCGATTATTGCATATGGAAGCTGTTCATCGTGGGGAGGGATTCCTGCGGCATATCCAAATCCAACAAAAGCCAAACCGATTACGCATTTTGTGAAAGATAAACCTATTATATTAGTCCCAGGATGCCCGCCAATTGCAGAAGTCATGACAGGTGTTATTGCACACATTATTACGTTCGGGAAATTTCCAGAGCTTGATCATCTTGGCAGACCAAAAGCATTTTATCGTCATCGTATTCACGATAAATGTAATCGTCGCGCATATTTTGATGCAGGCTTATTTGCGGAATCGTTTGATGATGAAGGAGCAAGACAAGGATATTGCTTATATAAAGTAGGCTGTAAGGGGCCAACAACATATAACTCCTGTGCGGAAATGCGCTGGAACGGTGGGGTTAGTTATCCAATTCAATCCGGCAATCCATGTATCGGTTGCTCCGAGAAAGGTTTTTGGGATAACGGTCCTTTCTTCGTTCGTCGTGCAAAAATTCCTGCATCTCAAACGACGATTAATCCAGAAACGGTCGGAGCGATTGCGGTTGGTGTGACTGCTGCAGGTGTCGCTGCTCATGCTGCGGTAACAGCAATGAAGAAAAAAGATGAACATCATGATCGAGGTGAATAAAGATGACAGAACGTATTGTTGTCGATCCAGTAACACGAATTGAAGGGCATTTACGCATTGAAGTAGATGTTGATGACAGCGGTGTCATTCAAGAAGCATTTAGTTCAGGTACAGCCGTTCGTGGCATTGAGTTAATTGTACGAGATCGCGATCCACGGGATGTTTGGGCATATGTGCAACGCATTTGCGGTGTTTGTACAACAACTCATGCTTTAGCTTCTATCCGTTCCGTTGAAGATGCGCTTGATATTAAAATTCCAAGAAACGCACATTTGATTCGTGACATTATGAACGCGGCTGTTTTTTTACATGACCATGTCGTTCACTTTTATCATTTACATGCATTTGATTGGGTTGATGTATTAAGTGCGCTTAAAGCAGATCCAAACGAAACAAGCCGCATTGCTCAGTCGCTTTCTAGTTGGCCAAAATCGTCTCCAGGTTATTTTAAAGACATTCAAATGAAAGTACAAAAAGTTGTGGATAGTGGACAACTCGGCATTTTTGCAAACGGCTATTGGGGGCATAAAGCATATAAGTTACCACCTGAAGTGAATTTACTTGCTGTTGCTCATTATTTAGAAGCGCTTGATTGGCAAAAAGAAATTGTGAAAATTCATACGATTTTTGGAGGAAAAAACCCACATCCTCACTATGTCGTCGGTGGGATGGCTACGCCAATTGATATTAATAGCGATAATGCCATTCATGCCGAACGTTTGATGCATGTTTCGCAAATTATCGATCAGGCAGTAGAGTTTGTAAATAATGTTTACATCCCAGACTTATTGGCGATCGGCTCATTTTATAAAGATTGGACATATGGTGGTGGTTTAAACAACTATTTATGTTATGGAGATTTTTCAACAGGCGATATTCGAGACGTTCACTTATACCGTTTCCCACGTGGTGTCATTTTAAATGGAAACTTCAATGAAGTGCTCGATGTCGATCCGAAAGATCCAGAACAAGTAAAAGAGTTTATCGATCACTCGTGGTATACGTATGACGGAAAAGAAGGGGGCGTTGGTAAGCATCCGTGGGAGGGTGAAACGTCACTTCGTTATACAGGACCAAAGCCACCGTTTAAAACATTAAATACAGATGAAAAATATAGCTGGTTAAAATCCCCAAGATGGAAAGAGCATCCGATGGAAACAGGTCCACTTGCACGCATGCTCGTTGGCTATGCTTTAAAGAAAGATGAGTTTGTCGGATTAATAGATGACACGTTGAAAAAATTGAATTGGCCGCTTGAAGCGATGCGTTCAGCACTTGGTCGCACAGTAGCGCGCGGACTTGAGTCCATTCTTGTTGCAAAATGGATGCGTGACGATATGGACGCATTATTGGCGAATATTCGCAATGGAAACCAAATTACATTTGATCGAACAAAATGGGAGCCAAGTACATGGCCGAAAAAAGCGAAAGGAGTCGGATGGATGGAAGCGCCACGTGGAGCGCTAGGTCATTGGATTGAAATTGAAGATGGAAAAACGAAAAACTATCAAGCGGTTGTTCCGACGACGTGGAATGCTTCACCGCGTGATCATAAAGGACAAATTGGTGCGTATGAAGCATCTTTAAAAGGAACGCCATTGCTCGATAAAGAAAAGCCGTTAGAGATTTTGCGCATCGTCCATTCGTTCGATCCATGTTTAGCATGTGCGGTTCATTTAACAGATCTTGAATCGAAACAAACGACTCATATTCGTATTGGGTAGGAGGGGAGTGTATGTCGATCCCGACAAATCCAAAAATTGAACAAAAACGGACGGAAGTCATTTGGAAGCGGTCACGAAAAGCAAAACATATTGAATTAAACGATCACATGGTGAAAGTGTACGTATGGGAGCTACCTGTTCGTATTTTTCACTGGATTAATGCTTTTTCTATTCTAGTGTTAATGATTACGGGCGTGTTCATCGGTCGCCCGTTTGTGTCCGCATCTATTCAAGAAGAGGCATATTATTCCTTTTTAATGGGGTGGGCGCGCTATATCCACTTTTTCGTTGCTTTTCTTTTTACTATTAACTTAGCTGTCCGTTGGTATTGGGTGTACAAAGGAAATGAGCATGCGACATCGAATCCGTTTCGCCTTTCTTTTTGGAAGGAAGCGTTTGAAACAATAAAATATTACTTATTTATGAAAAACAATAAAAAACATTACATTGGACATAATCCACTCGCCCAATTAAGTTATTGGATTTTTATTGGTCTTGGTTCGATCATTATGATGCTTACAGGTTACTATTTATTATTTGAACCACAACCAGAATCAATTTATGGAAAAATGTTTATGTGGGTTGCCCATTTATTTGGTGGCGATAGCTATTCTGTTCGTTCGTGGCATCATCTTGTAGCATGGGGGTTTATCATTTTTACTGTTGTACACGTATATATGGCATTTCGCGAAGACTATTTACAACGAAATGGAACGATGTCATCCATTTTTACTGGCTATAAACTAGAAAGAAAAAAAGAAGCATTAGGTGAACAGGATGAAAAATAAAAAAATAACTGTTCTCGGAATAGGAAACTTACTATATTCCGATGAAGGAGTAGGCATTCATATTTTGCCTTTATTAGAAGAAAAATTGGCGAAATATGACGACGTAGAAGTGATTGAAGGTTCAACTGATGGGATGCGTTTACTTGGGACAATTGAAGAGACGGAGTATTTGGCAATTGTCGATGCTGTCAATGCAGGGAAAGAAGCAGGAACAATCGTTACGTTAATCGATGATGAAATTCCAGCATATTTTGGAATTAAAATGTCCATTCATCAACTCGGTTTTCAGGAAGTGTTGTCAGCCGCCAAAATACGTCAAACATGTCCAAAACAAATGGTTTTATTTGGTGTTCAACCTGCATCTTTATGTCTCGGATTAGAGTTATCGCCAATTGTCCAAGCACAACTTCCACACGTTGTTGAGCGAGTTGTTCACCAAGTAGAGAAGTGGTGTCGTACGCCATGAATCGCCTGCAATTTTTAAAAATGATGCGTAATAGTTTAATTGAAACAATGAAAGAAGCTTCCGCCCCATTATTAGAAGACGAGGTGGAAAAAGTGAAGAAATTATTTTCTAATCATCGCACGTGGCATGCTATTGGCCCGTGCGATGATATATGTGACGTTGAAATCAAAACTGTTGATCGCATCCCGCTCGTTGTTTACAAACATGAAGGGACGTTATATGTAAGAAAAGCTATTTGTTCACATTGTCAAGTCATGCCGCATTATATTCAGCAAGATCATCGTTTTATTTGCTTGTATTGTGATCGTGAATGGCATGTATTTTCACAAAAAGGAACGTTGCATATGCCACTTCTTCCTACAAAACGAGAAGGAGATGAGTGGTATGTGCAAATAGAAAGGGATTCTTATGCATGAGATGGCGTTAATGGGAGAAATCGTTCAGTTAATCGAGCAAGATGCTCAAATGAAAAAGATAAAATATGTGAAAAAAGTAGAATTGCTTGTTGGCACGTTAAGCAATGTGCTTCCGGATGCATTACAATTTGCGTTTGATGTGTACAAAATGCAAGCAAATAACTGTTTAACAATGAATGCTGAATTGATCATTCATATAGAGAAAGCGAAAGCAGTTTGCGCAATTTGTGGAAGCCAATATGAGCCCGTGACAAAAATTGCTCAATGTCCAGCATGTTTACTTCCGAGTGGAAACATTGTAGCAGGAGAAACATTTCGTATATTGGCATATGAAGGGAGTTTGACGCATGAAAATTACATTGGAAGTTGATGTGTTAACAAACAATAACCGTGCAGCTGCGTTTAACCGTCAATTATTTGAGGAAACGAATACGCTTGTCATCAATATAATGAGCTCACCGGGCGCAGGGAAGACAACTATTTTAGAGAAGACGATTGAGGCGTTAGCAAATGAGTTTCGTATCGGTGTCATTGAAGGGGATTTAGCAACAGAAAAAGATGCAGATCGCATTCGTGCCCTTGGTGCGCAAGCCGTACAAATTAATACGCATGGAGGGTGCCATTTAGATGCTCGCATGATTGCGGCTGTTTTACCGCAATTTGATTTTCAACATCTTGATATTTTATTTATTGAAAATGTAGGAAATCTTGTTTGTCCATCCGGTTATGATTTAGGACAGCAACATAAAGTAGCTGTGTTAAGCGTACCAGAAGGGAATGACAAAATCCCAAAATATCCGACGATGTTTATGAGAACAGAGCTTGTTTTACTAAATAAAATTGATTTACTACCGTATCTTGATTTTGATGTCGAACAAGCGAAAGAAGATTTATCATGTATTCATCCACAGTCTAAGTTGCTTCCATTGTCAGCAAAAACGGGTGAAGGAATGGATGAATGGTTACATTGGATTCGAGAAGGGGTTGCTCGATGCAAAAAGCAGTCAATATCACAGTGAAAGGACGAGTGCAAGGAGTTGGCTTCCGTCCTTTTATTTTCGCACTTGCCCAGCGATATCAAGTAAAAGGAATAGTCCAAAATAATATGGATGGGGTTTTTATTCATATCGAAGGCGATGCATATGCAGTTGACCAGTTTATTTACTCTTTACCGATGGAGGCACCGCGGCTATCTCGCATCGATGAGATGGTTGTAACTTTATCACAATGGCGT
The DNA here is from genome assembly GCF_013096955.1 of Anoxybacillus sp. EFIL. Taxonomy (NCBI): domain Bacteria; kingdom Bacillati; phylum Bacillota; class Bacilli; order Caryophanales; family Anoxybacillaceae; genus Anoxybacillus; species Anoxybacillus sp. EFIL. The sequence continues at coordinate 169,307 of NZ_SDLH01000005.1, forward strand.
GCTTTTAAAGATTTTTCTATCATTCCGAGCGAACGAACAGGAAGTTCTTCGCTCGTAATTCCAATTGATACGGCTGTTTGTGAAGATTGTTTACGAGAAATGTATGATCCAAATGATCATCGGTATCGCTATCCGTTTATTAATTGCACACAATGTGGCCCTCGTTATACAATCATTGAACAGTTACCGTACGATCGTCCGTTTACATCGATGCGCTCGTTCCAAATGTGTGAACGATGTGAGCAAGAGTACAAAGATCCTATGAACCGCCGTCATCACGCTCAGCCTATTGCTTGTCCAACATGCGGTCCATCTGTTGCATTATTGATGCCAGATGGGCAAGCGTTGCAAGGAGATGCCATTGAACAAGCGAAGGAATATATTCGTGCTGGGGCGATTGTTGCGGTGAAAGGATTAGGTGGATATCACTTAGCTTGTGATGCGACAAATGAAGTGGCTGTCCGACAATTACGAATAAGAAAACAACGGCCTCATCGTCCGCTAGCTATCATGGCAGCCTCCCTTGATATTGTAGAACAATTCTGTCATGTAACTGTGGAAGAAAAACGGTTGTTAACTTCGCCGGAAGCTCCCATTGTTGTTGTGAAACAAAGAAAAAACACAATGATTGCTTCATCGGTTGCTCCGGGGTTACAAACAGTTGGAGTGATGTTACCGTACACCCCACTTCACCATTTATTGCTTGATGACCGATTGCCTGTTGTCGTGATGACAAGTGCGAATCGTTCAGGGGTGCCCATGATATACGAAGATGAACAAGCTTTACGTGATTTACAAGGCATTGCTGATTATTTTCTTGTACATAATCGTCCGATTGTTCACCCTATTGATGATTCTGTTGTTCAAATAGAGAGTGGCAAGATTCATTTTATTCGACGAGCGCGTGGCTTTGTTCCCGATCCATTAGAGACGAAGTATGACGTTCATGAAATTGTAGCACTTGGTGGGCAACAAAAAAATGCATTCGCGTTTGGGAGACATCATCAAATTTTTTTAGGACCTCATATTGGTGACTTAGAGCATGTAGAAGTCGTTGAACATTTCCAAAGGGAATACGAACATTTACGCACTTGGATGGGAGTGACACCAAAAGCAATTGCTGTTGATTTGCATCCAAACTATGAAACGTGGAACATCGCAAAACAATGGCATACCGATATTGTAGCTGTCCAACACCATCATGCACATATGGTTTCGTGCATGGAGGAAAATCACATATATTCCCCTTGTTTTGGCCTTATTTTAGATGGAACAGGATACGGGGAGGACGGACATATATGGGGGTTTGAGCTACTGTACGGAGATGCTTCACAATATAAACGGCTCGGGCATTTAACGTATACTCCGCTTCCAGGTGGAGAGCGTTGCATCAAAGAGCCTTGGCGTACAGCCGTCGGCATGCTCGGACATTATTTCGGTGAACAAGGATATGCTCTGGCGGAGAAGCGATTTACCGAAAGAGCACAAGAGGTACGTGTATTAAAACAAATGGTCGAAAAAGGGCTACACTCTCCTTTAGCAGGTACGTGCGGGAGGCTATTTGACGCCGTTAGTGCCTTTTTGTACGTTTGCACGCATAGTACGTACGATGGAGAGGCGGCTGTTCGACTTTCTGAATTTATTGATGATACAAAAATATATGAAGCTTATCCGTTTCATATAAAAAAACAGGATGAATGGGAAATTGATTTGGCAAAGATGTGGCAAGCGATATGGGAAGATGTTGAAGCTCATGAACAAGTAAATATCATTGCTGGTCGCTTCCATGAAACAGTCGTGCAAGCGTCTGTCGAATTGGTTCGTTTAGCTTTACAACAATATCCAACGTACGAACGAAATATCGTATTATCGGGAGGGAGTATGCATAATCGTTATATCGTTAAACGTCTTCGTCAAGAACTCAGTAAGCTTGGATTGTGTGTTTACACGCATCAAAAAGTACCGTGCAATGATGGAGGACTAGCTCTTGGACAGTTAATCATCGCAGCACATAGGAGGGATCGTGTATGTGTGTAGGAGTACCGGCAAAAGTGTTACATATTGAAGGTTTTTCCGCACGAGTAGATGTCATGGGATCGCAAATGGATGTTGGAATTATTTTTGTTCCTGAAGTCAAAATTGGCGACTATGTCATTGTGCATGCTGGACAGGCGATGTCGATTATTGATGAACAGTATGCAAAAGAAAGTTTGGAAGAATGGAGGAAGCTAGTCGATGCTAGACGTGATGGATAGCCCAACTCGTTCAGCGCTCAGTCGAACGTTGTTAAAAGAAGTACAGACGTTAGCAAATCAGTTTCAACAAACGTTTGGACGAATGCCTTCGTTTATGGAAGTGTGCGGTTCACATACGATGGCACTTGCTCGTACGGGAGTAAAAAAAGCGCTCGAAGGATACGTTCGTCTCATTTCTGGTCCTGGTTGTCCTGTTTGCGTCACTGATCAAGTAACAATTGATGCAATGATTTCTTTGACAGATGGTGCAGATCGAATCATTTGCACATTTGGCGACATGATGCGGGTGCCTGGATCTTATGGAACGTTGATGCAAGCGAAGACAGAAGGAAAAGATGTGCGTGTCGTCTACTCTCCAGTTGATGCGGTTCGTATTGCTGAACAGCATCCGTATCAAGAAGTTATTTTTTTAGGGATAGGGTTTGAGACAACCATCCCAATTTTAGCTGCAGCAATAAAAGAAGCAGAAGAAAAGCAAGTGCACAATTTTTCCATGTGGATGTCGACAAAGCTAGTGGAGCCAATTTTGCGGCAATTACTTCACGATGGAGACGTGTCACTAGACGGTTTTTTACTCCCTGGGCACGTATCCATGGTGATGGGGAGAGCTCATTTTGAATTTTTAGCAACGGAATACAATATGCCTGCAGTAATTAGTGGATTTGAAGCATTACATATGTTAAGTGCAATTCGTCATTTATTAATGTTAGCACTCAAACAGCACGCTATTGTATTAAACGATTATAAAAGTGTAGTGAATGAACAAGGAAATGTACAAGCGAAATATTGGATGAACCATTATTTCACATTATGCGATGAGGCGTGGCGCGGTATCGGGGTGATTTCACAAAGTGGAATGGATTTTAAGAAAGAGTATGATCGGTTTAACGCAAAGGTGAAGTTTTCTGTTTTAACGCGCGAACCGCGTCGAACAAAGTGTCGGTGTGGAGAAGTCATTCGTGGGCTTATCGATCCACCACAATGTGTATTGTTTGGGAAAGCATGTACACCGCTTCATCCGATTGGACCTTGTATGGTGTCATCAGAAGGTAGTTGTGCAGCGTATTATCAATATATGAGGGAGGAGTAACAAATGGAGCGAATAACGCTCGCCCACGGAGACGGAGGACAGTTAGCTCATCAGCTCATTGCGGATATTTTTGTTTCTATGTTTCATAACGATCGTCATGCAAAATTCGATGCAGCTACGTTTACGTTAGACCTGCATGAGCTAGCCATGACAACGGATAGTTTTGTCGTTAAACCTCTTTTCTTTCCAGGTGGAAACATTGGAAAGTTAGCGGTAGCTGGAACAATAAATGATTTAGCGGTCGTTGGAGCGATCCCGAAAGTCATGACTTGTAGTTTTATTATCGAAGAAGGGTTTCCAATTGGTGATTTAAAAACGATCGTGCAATCGATGGCTGAAGAAGCAAAAAAAGCAAATGTGGCGATTGTTGCGGGCGATACAAAAGTTGTTGAACGTGGTAGTGCGGATGGATTATATATTAATACAACAGGGATCGGAGTCATTTCCCATCCGCTTGAGCCTAAAATGTGTGAAGGCGACTCGGTCATTGTCAGCGGTTCAGTTGGTGATCATGGAGTAGCTATATTAGTGGCCCGAGGGGAATTAGGTCTTGTATCAACGGTTGAGAGCGACTGTGCAACATTGTATCCGCTCATTGCCAAAGCGTTACAAGCAAGTCAACGCATTCGCCTGATGCGCGATCCAACCCGCGGGGGATTAGCGACTGCCCTTGTAGAAATTTGTGAAGATTTTGGGGTAACGATTGAATTGGAGGAAGAATGTATCCCTGTAAAACAAGAAGTGGAAGGAGCATGTGAATTGCTCGGTTTTGATCCGCTCTATTTGGCCAATGAGGGAAAAGTGGTCATGATCGTTCCAAAAGAAGATGAACAGGCTGTTCTTGATGCCCTTCGTTCTCAACCTGAAGGAAAAGATGCCGCTGTCATCGGAACTGTTCGAGCAACAAATAAAGGTCAATTATTGTTGCGAACACCGCTTGGCACAACACGAAGATTATATCGATTAACAGGATTAATGTTGCCTCGTATTTGTTAAACCGTAGGGGAAAATCCTACGGTTTTTGTCTTTCCTACTTTTATCGTTTATGTCATAATAAATGACAGTACATAAAAAAGGGTGAGGGTGTCATGAAGCAATATTTACAATTACTTGAAGATATTTTACAAAACGGTGTGTATAAGGATGACCGTACGGGAACAGGGACGATTTCTGTATTTGGACGTCAATTGCGTTTTGATTTACGTGAAGGATTTCCTTTACTTACAACAAAAAAGTTACATATTCGTTCAATTATTCATGAGTTGCTCTGGTTTTTAAGTGGGGATACGAATATTCGTTATTTAAAAGAAAATGGTGTAACAATTTGGGATGAATGGGCAGATGAAAACGGAGATTTAGGTCCGGTATATGGAGCTCAATGGCGTTCATGGAGGGGAGCAGACGGCCGAACGATTGATCAAATTAGCGAAGTGATTGAACAAATAAAGCACAATCCAAATTCGCGCCGTCTTTTAGTAAGCGCATGGAATGTTGCGGAATTAGACAATATGAAGTTGCCTCCTTGCCATTATGCTTTTCAGTTTTACGTGGAAAATGGGACGTTATCGTGCATGTGGCAACAGCGTTCGGTTGATACGTTTTTAGGTCTTCCGTTCAATATCGCAAGCTATGCACTACTTACGCATATGGTTGCTCAACAATGCGATCTACAACCGAAAGAACTTATTTTTACTGGCGGTGATGTTCATTTATATATGAATCATATCGAACAAGCGAAGTTGCAATTAACGAGAGAACCGCGTCCACTTCCGAAATTAGTCATTAAACGAAAACCAGCGTCTATCTTTGAATATCGCTTTGAAGATTTTGAAATTGTTGATTATCATCCGCATCCGCACATTAAAGCGGACGTGTCTGTGTAAGGGAAGTGAGTCAATTGATTTCTATTATTGTCGCGATGGATCGAAATCGAGTCATTGGTTGGAACAATACATTACCTTGGCACTTACCGTCGGATTTAGCTTATTTTAAACATGTAACTATGGGTCATCCGATTGTCATGGGGCGAAAAACATTTGAATCGATCGGCCGTCCGCTTCCTGGAAGAATAAACATCGTACTTACACGGGACAACACGTTTTCAGCGGATTCGAATGTTCAAGTCATTCATTCAATTGATGACATCGAACAAATAGAACAGCAACATGGTCATTTGTTTGTTATCGGGGGGGCACAAGTGTTTGAACAAGCGATGCCGCTAGCCGATCAATTGTACGTTACACATATTGACGAAACGTTTACAGGAGATGCATTTTTCCCACCAATTGATGAAAAGCAATGGGTGCTTCGTACCGCTCGACAAGGTGTGCAAGACGAAAAAAATCGTTATCCACACACATTTTGTATATATGAACGAACAGCTCGCTAATTGGCGAGCTTCATCTTTTTGAATAATTTTTAGAAAATTTACTTTTCTTTATTCGAAAATATGATATATTTTAGAATAACATAATTTTGACAATGAAATTATAAATAGAAAGGAAACGAGAAAATGGAACAACAAGTAAAACGAAAACATGGCGTATATGTAGAAGATATTTTAATTGCTTATCAAACGTTAAAAGATGTCGTGTATCATACCCCTTTACAAAAAAATGAATTGCTTTCAGAACGGTATGATTGTCATGTATATTTTAAACGGGAAGATTTACAAGTCGTTCGCTCGTTTAAAATTCGTGGTGCATATTATCGAATGAAAAGCTTAAGTGAAGAAGAAAAGAAAAATGGAATTGTTTGCGCAAGTGCAGGCAATCACGCTCAAGGTGTAGCTTATTCATGTCGAGCGCTCGGTGTGCATGGGAAAATTTATATGCCATCTACAACTCCGAGACAAAAAGTATCGCAAGTACAGTTTTTTGGTCGAGAGTTTGTTGACATTATTTTAGTTGGCGATACATTTGATGATTCCTATGAACAAGCACTTATTTGCGCAAAGCAAGAGCAGCGAACATTTATCCATCCATTCGATGATGAAGCTGTGATTGCTGGGCAAGGAACAGTTGGTGTTGAAATTTTAAATGATTGTGAAGAAGCGATTGATTATGTGTTTGCAAGCATTGGCGGTGGGGGGCTTATTTCTGGTGTCGGAACGTATATCAAAAGTATTTCACCAGCAACGAAATTAGTTGGCGTCGAACCTGAAGGAGCTCCTTCCATGAAAAAATCGTTTGAAGCAGAAGAAGTCGTCACTTTAAGTGAAATTGATCCATTTGTAGATGGCGCGGCAGTGAAACGTGTGGGGGAAAAAACATTTGCATTAGCAAAAGAAATGGTCGATGATATTGTCGTTGTTCCTGAAGGAAAAGCATGTACAACGATTTTGCAACTTTATAATGAAAACGCGATTGTAGTCGAGCCTGCTGGAGCGTTGCCGGTTGCTGCGCTTGATTTATATAAAGAACATATTCGTGGCAAGACCGTTGTTTGTATTATTAGCGGAGGAAACAACGATATTGGGCGCATGCAAGAAATTAAAGAGCGTTCTATGATTTATGAAGGACTTCAACATTATTTTATTGTGAATTTTCCGCAACGTGCTGGCGCTTTGCGGGAATTTCTCGATGAAGTATTAGGACCAACAGACGACATTACACTCTTTGAATATACGAAAAAAAATAATAAAGAAAGTGGCCCCGCTCTCGTTGGCATTGAATTAAAATGTCGTGAAGATTACGGTCCGCTCATCGAACGAATGAAGAAAAAAGGTTTTCCGTTTATGGAAGTGAATAAAGATAGCAGCTTGTTCCATTTGCTCATTTGACAAAAATTTTTTATAAATCGATGACGAAATGTGACATACTTCAACATAAAAATCGTGTATAATATAAGTAAATCGGTCAAAAAAGAGGATTGATATTTTGTTATTCAAAAGCCTAGAGTTTAAAAACGTAGATGGGCAAAAAGTAAAAATTATCGAAATTCCGGTATTGGAGGACGATAACCCTTATCAATTTATGGTAAAAGTAAGGTTGCAAACGTTTATTGCACAAGTGCATGCTAGAAAAAGTCCAAAGAAGGTGTATTCATTTAAAGAATATTTAAAACGAGTGTTAAAGTGGCCGGTGTACGAACAAATATTTAAATCTGAAATTTTAAAAAACAATGCATAAATGATAAGGAGCTGTTTTGCTATTGTGCAAAATCAGCTCTTTTTTTACAAAAAATTTTATGAAAACAGCGACATATAGGGGCATTTTATTATATAATTTCACCGTACGAAATTTTAGAATGAAATATGGGAAGTGGAAAAATGAGTAAAATAAAGATTGTAACAGATTCTACGGTCGATTTAACAAAAGAAACGATTGAGGCGTGGGACATTCGCGTCGTGCCATTATCAATCTCTATTGATGGGCAAACATATGTAGACGGCATTGATTTTACTCCACAACAATTTATTGAAAAAATGAAACAAGCAGATGAACTTCCAAAAAGTTCTCAACCGTCTGCAGGACAGTTTTTACAAGTATATGATGAACTCGGAGAAGCAGGATATGATGTCATTTCCATTCATATGACAGGAGGAATGAGCGGAACGGTGCGCTCTGCAGAGAGTGCTGCGGCTATGACAAAAACCAACGTTACCGTCATTGATTCCCGTTTTATTTCTCTTGCGCTCGGCTTTCAAGTATTAGAGGCGGCAAAAATGGCGGCAGAGGGAAAAACAGTAGAAGAAATTGTTTCGCGTCTTGATACGATCCGCGAGAATACACATTTATTTGTTGTTGTTGATACGCTTGAAAATCTCGTCAAAGGGGGACGCATTGGACGCGGAAAAGCGATGATTGGTTCGTTATTAAACATTAAACCGATCGCTTCGTTACAAGATGGTGTATATACACCTGTGACAAAAGTTCGTAGCCAGTCTCAAATCGTCAAATTTTTAACAAACCAATTTGTTGAACATACGAAAGGAAAGATGATTCGAGCAGTAGGGATTGCTCATGCAGAAGCAATGGATTTAAGTGAACGATTAAAACAGTCGATTGCAGAAGCAACAGGATGGACACAAACCGACATCGTGTATACAACCCCAATTATTTCTACGCACACAGGCCCAGGAGCCATCGGATTTATGTACTATACGGAGTAGGGGGAGCGAAAAAATGAAGCGTATACGTTTATGGTTATTTGTTTTATCTCTGTCCTTGCTTGTTGCTTGTCAACAATCAATTCCAGATGCAAAAAATTGGCCAATTGAAGATTTCACATTTATTGATCAAAATGGTCAACAGTTTGGCTTAGCTGATTTAAAAGGAAAAGTATGGGTGGCTGATTTTATTTTTACGCGCTGCGCTGACGTTTGTCCTCCAATGACGGCAAATATGGCAAAATTACAAAAAATGGCGAAGGAAAAAGGGTTAGACGTTCATTTTGTTTCGTTTAGTGTCGATCCTGAAAACGATACACCGGATGTATTAAAGGCATATGTTGAGAAGTTTCAAGGAGATACGAGTCGTTGGCACCTACTTACAGGATACACACAACAAGAAATTGAACGTTTTGCTCAAAAAAACTTTAAAGCTGTCGTAAAAAAACCGCAAGAAGGGGATCAAGTCATTCACGGTACAGACTTTTATCTCGTTGATCAAAATGGGACGATTGTGAAGTACTATAGTGGCTTAAACGATGTACCTTACGAAGAAATTTTAAAGCATATTGACATGTTACAAGAATAGGATATACAGACAAAAATGATGATTCAGTCATTTTTGTCTTTTCTTTTATAGAGAGGGGATTTTCTGTGAACAAATTTCTTCTTCTATTTCTTTGCGTCTGTTTAGTCGGATGTTCTTCTACACCTACAATGATGGAAGAGAAAGAGCAAGTACAAATGAAGTCACGTGATTTACAAATTGTGGCGTTAGGTGATTCATTAACCGAAGGGGTAGGTGATGAGGAAGGTGGATATGTTGCTTTCATTGAGCAATATTTAGAAAATCGTGACGATGTGAATAAAGTGTTTGTGCACAACTTTGGCAAACGAGGATTACGTAGTACACAACTCGCAGATGTCATGATAAATAACGAATCGGTCATTCAGCAAGCAGATCTTATTTTTATCACTATCGGTGGAAATGATATGATGAAGGTTGTTCGTTCACATTTTTTATCTTTAACATACGATTTGTTTGTAAAGGAACAACAGGCGTTTGCTTCCCGACTTGATGAACAACTGCAACTTCTTCGCCATATGAATCAGGACGCTTATATTGTGCTGATTGGATTATACAATCCGTTTTCTTCAGCATTTCCAAATATACCAGAAATGGATGAGGTTATACACATGTGGAACGAAGGGAGTAAGGAAGTGATTTCCCGCTATGATCGTACACTATTTGTACCTATTGCGGATCTGTTTGAAGGACGTGATGATGTATTGTATGATGATCAATTTCATCCGAACAACCTAGGCTATGAACAAATGGCAAAGCGCATATATGAATATTTACAAAAACATCGTGAGTGGATAGGAGAATGAATTGTGAAATGGAAAATTTTATTTTTTATCCTGTTAGGGATAAATGGTTTCATAATCGTGTTACTACTTTTTTATATGTTTCAGCCATCTCCTTCTCCAAATATTCCAAACATCAAAGGGGAAGGACCGGTATTTACTGTTCAAACTTCGAAACAGCATATGAATACCCTTATTCGTGACTATATTCAGAAGCATGAAAAAAAGGGTGAATTGTCTTATGATGTTCAATTAGCTGATCGTCTTTATATAATAAGCGCGATTCCGATATTCGGAAAACAAGTCGATTTAACGATGGCGTTTGATCCGACTGTGGATGAAAACGGGCACATTGTACTTGCCCACCCGACGATGACATTTGGACAACTTCGTTTACCCGTTCCGTATGTGCTATCATATATAGATCAACATGCTTCTTTGCCAAATTGGGTGAAAGTGGACGCGAAAAAAGAGCGCATTTATATTGTTGTAAGCGACATCCGTATAAAAAAAGGATATATGCTCAAAGCGAAAACGTTTGATTTAAGTAAAGATGATATGACTTTTACAGTTACAATTACAAAATAGGATGCCCCACATATCGAGGGACATCCTATTTTATTCGTAATCCTTTCGGGTAAAAGTTTTTTACCACTCCTTTTACTTCTTTTCCCCAACCGAGTGGATAGCCGTCAATAGTAATTAATATCCATCCCCGATCGCCATTTGTTTGTAACGTTTCTCCTTTCATATATCGGATACTTTCTTCAAACGTGAGCGGAAGGTGTGCTTGTACTTGTTGTTTTGTTAGTGCCATAGCTAAAGCGTGGTTTGGTTCAAAGCGATTTTTTTTCCATTCTCCTATATGGAGACCAGGGCGAACGACTTTTAAGCCGTCTAAACGCGGGCATAAATAAGGGAGAGCAAATATATGCGTCCCAAATGCGTAAAGCGTCCCGTCTATTGTCGTTTGGATTGTGTTGTTTATAAACGTTTCATAATCACGCCACATCGCTTTCGATACGTTAGAAGTAGCTGTTTTTCCAGTCCATCGTTTTGCTGCTCCTCGTTTGCGCATTTTTGCAACGAAATGCCCTTCTCCTCGGAGATGATGAGGCCAAAGTCTTGCAGTATGTGCGATTTGTTCATTATGTGTGTTCGTCCAATGTGTCACACCTGGTTGAATCCCGTGTTCTTTTTCGATTGGAACGAGTTCCATATCATCGTAAGTTGCTAAAAACCAGTCAATCATTTGTTCATTTTCTTCGGGAGAAAATGTGCATGTCGAATAAACAAGTGTCCCCCCTTCGTTTAACATTTTATAAGCACAAGATAAAATATGTTTTTGTGTTTGTGCACATTTTTGAACATGGTCTAAACTCCAAAATTGAATCGCTTCTTCGTCTTTTCGAAACATCCCTTCCCCGGAACATGGAGCATCAACTAAAATTTTATCGAAAAATCCTTCCAATGTTTCCGATAGTTTTTCAGGTGTTTCATTTGTCACAACAGCATTTGTAATTCCGAGTCGCTCAATATTTTCAGATAAAGCTTTGACACGTTTTGAATGAATTTCGTTTGCCAATAAAAACCCTTCATTGTTCATCATAGCTGCTAATTGTGTCGTTTTCCCACCGGGGGCTGCGCATAAGTCAAGCACGCGCTCTCCTGGAGATGGGGCAAGCACTTCAGCGACAAACATTGCGCTTGGCTCTTGAATGTAATACAATCCAGCAGCATGATACGGATGTTTTCCAGGTTGGGCATCGCGGTAATAAAATCCTGTAGAACAAAAAGGAATTGGATCAAGTTCCCATGGACTGATGTTTAAAAATGTCGATGGTGAAACTTTTAGTGTATTCACCCGCAAACCATGAACTTTTTCTTCATTGTATGTCGCAAAAAAACGCTCCGCTTCATTTTGAAGCAAAGCATTCATTTTTGTTATAAATTCTTCTGGTAAACGACATGTAGTCACGCTATAACCACTTCACTTTCGGTTCTGTTTTGTTTAAAATACGTTTGATGTTTGCTCGGTGACGATAAAATACAAAAAGTGTTAATAATGTGACGACAATGCGCAAAGGAATATCCTCTGTCCATATGAATGCATAAACGGTGGCATACACGCCAGTTAACATGGACGAAAGCGAGACGTATTTGGATATATACAAAATGAGAAAAAAGACAGCTAACATCGTCATAAAAAGAACAGGTGAATAAAATAACAACACTCCCCCAGATGTGGCAACCGCTTTTCCACCACGAAATTGTGCAAACACCGGATATGTATGGCCAAACACAGCAAACATTCCCGTAATGAGCGGGTGAATGTCTACATGAAACAATACAGGTAAGCTTGCAGCCAACGTTCCTTTTAAAATGTCGGCAATTGTCACAATTAATCCTGCTTTTACACCGAGCACCCGAAACGTATTTGTTCCGCCTAAATTGCCGCTTCCATGTTCACGTATGTCAATCCCGTACCCAATTTTCCCGACAAGTAACGCGAACGGAATCGAACCAAGTAAATAACCGATGATCATAAGCAAAATGGACATTATAAGCCCCCTCTACTTCATTCATATTTCCTCTATCAAGGTCATGTTTTTATTGTAACATGCTTTTTTAAAAAATGAAGGCAGGATTATTTTTTTGTATGAAGAAATACTAGGTTATCATAGGAGGTAGATGACATGAATCCAAGTCGTGAACAAATCAAACAAATTTTAAATAAGGCCAAACGAATTGCTGTCGTGGGATTGTCAGATCGTCCGGAACGTACATCGTACATGGTCGCAAAAGCGATGAAAGAAGCAGGATATGAAATCATTCCAGTTAACCCGCTTATTAAAGAATGGGAAGGCATTCCGGCTGTTGCTATGTTAACGGATATTGAAGGACATGTCGATATTGTGAATGTGTTTCGCCGTTCCGAACATTTACGTGAAATTGCTGAGCAATTTGTACAAATAGATGCGGACGTGTTTTGGGCGCAATTAGGTGTATATGATGAAGAGGTGTACCGTGATTTAACAGAAAAAGGTTATACCGTTGTGATGGATCGCTGCATCAAAGTAGAACATGCGCTCACACGTTAAAAACGACCATTCTTTTCGTAATGGTCGTTCTTTTTCTAAAGAGATAAGAAAGTATAAAAATTCAGATTTAGGAAGGTGTCTAGCTCCAAGCGCCATCGGCTCGATTCGCTCCGACCCACACTGCGGCGGCGACACACTGAAATACTTCAGTGATGTTACCCACGCAGAACCAAGCGATCGCTTGGTTCGAGCTCTCCTCGGTGGGGCTTGTGCTCTCTTCGCCGATAGGCGGGCGCTTTGCGCTTTTCTTATCATGACGTTGGACGTTTTTCGAATGTATGTTAAAATAGAGAAAGTCAAAAAAACAGAAACAAATGTTCTTGTTGTGAAAGGGGAATGATTGTGACAGATAAACAACTTCTTACATATAACGAAGATACCATTCAAGTATTAGAAGGATTAGAGGCGGTTCGTAAGCGACCAGGCATGTATATCGGAAGTACAGATAGCCGTGGTTTGCATCATCTCGTATATGAAATTGTAGATAATGCCGTTGACGAGGCGCTTGCTGGATATGGAAAACGCATTGTTGTGACGATACATAATGATCAAAGCATTAGCGTTCAAGATGAAGGACGTGGGATGCCTACAGGTATGCATAAGTTAGGAAAGCCAACGCCAGAGGTTATTTTAACTGTATTACATGCAGGAGGGAAATTTGGTCAAGGTGGATATAAAACGAGCGGTGGTTTGCATGGGGTTGGTGCCTCTGTTGTTAATGCTTTATCAGAATGGTTAGAAGTGACGATTCAACGTGATGGGTTCATATATTACCAACGGTTTGAACATGGTGGAAAGCCTGTCAGTACACTTGAAAAAATTGGAGAAACAAAGCGAACAGGAACAAAAATTCGCTTTAAACCGGACCAAACGATTTTTAGTACAACAACGTTCCATTATGAAACGATTAGTGAACGTTTACGAGAATCTGCATTTTTATTAAAAGGATTAAAAATTGAATTACACGATGAACGGTCGGGATTACGTGATACATTTTATTACGAAAATGGAATTGAAGCGTTTGTACAATACTTAAATGAAGAAAAAGATGTATTGCATCCGGTTGTATTTTTTAGCGGCGAGCAAAGCGATATTGAAGTGGAGTTTGCCTTTCAGTTTCATGATGGGTATGCAGAACATATGCTTTCGTTTGTGAACCACGTGCGAACGAAAGATGGAGGAACACATGAAATCGGAGCTAAAACGGCAATGACTCGCGTGTTTAATGAATATGCACGAAAAGTAGGTTTATTGAAAGAACGAGATAAAAACTTAGAAGGCACAGACATTCGTGAAGGATTATCTGCGATCATATCTGTTCGCATTCCAGAAGCACTGTTGCAATTTGAAGGACAAACGAAAGGGAAACTAGGAACACCTGAGGCTCGTTCGGCCGTTGAAGCGGTCGTTAGCGAGAAACTAACGTACTTTTTAAATGAAAACCCAGATATCGCCACATTGTTAATTAAAAAAGCGATTCGGGCGTTTCAAGCGCGTGAAGCTGCGCGAAAAGCACGGGAAGAAGCACGTTCTGGAAAAAAGAGAAAAGGAAAAGAACATGTATTAAGCGGAAAGTTAACACCTGCTCAAACACGAAATCCACAAAAAAATGAATTGTATTTAGTCGAAGGGGACTCGGCAGGTGGCTCAGCTAAACAAGGACGTGATCGCCGTTTTCAAGCGGTATTGCCTCTTCGTGGGAAAGTCATTAACACAGAAAAGGCGAAACTAGCTGATATTTTTAAAAATGAAGAAATTAACACAATTATTCATGCCATTGGCGGGGGTGTGGGGGCTGATTTTTCGCTCGATGATATTCATTATGATAAAGTCATCATTATGACTGACGCAGATACAGACGGGGCACATATTCAAGTGTTGTTGTTAACTTTCTTTTATCGTTACATGCGACCACTCATCGAAGCTGGTAAAGTGTTTATTGCCCTTCCACCACTTTATAAAGTAAGTAAAAAAGTTGGTAAAAAAGAAGTGATTGAATACGCATGGACGGATGAGCAACTGCAATCGATTTTGAAAAAAATCGGTAAAGGATATACGATTCAACGCTACAAAGGGCTTGGTGAAATGAATGCTGATCAATTATGGGAAACGACGATGAATCCAGAAACGCGGACGCTTATTCGTGTTCGTATTGACGATGCAGCACGTGCAGAACGTCGTGTCACGACATTGATGGGCGATAAAGTAGAACCGAGAAGAAAATGGATTGAGTCCAATGTGCAATTCGGTTTAGAGGACGATATGAATATTTTAGAAAACGATCATGTGATGACAACTGAGGGGGAATAAGAACATGGAACGTGTATTAGATTTACCGTTTGAAGATGTGTTAGGAGACCGATTTGGTCGGTATAGTAAATATATTATTCAAGAACGTGCCTTACCTGATGCACGCGATGGATTGAAACCGGTGCAGCGTCGCATTTTATATGCGATGTATGTAGATGGAAATACGTCCGATAAACCATTCCGTAAATCGGCTAAGACAGTCGGAAATGTCATCGGTAATTTCCATCCACATGGTGATTCTTCCGTATATGAAGCGATGGTGCGTATGAGCCAAGAATGGAAAGTGAGAAACGTGCTTATTGAAATGCACGGAAATAACGGAAGCATTGATGGAGATCCACCTGCAGCGATGCGTTATACAGAAGCAAGATTATCGGCGATCGCATCTGAATTGTTGCGCGATATTGATAAAGAAACGGTAGAATTTGTACCAAACTTTGATGATACGAGCAAAGAACCTGTTGTATTGCCAGCAATGTTTCCGAATTTACTTGTCAATGGTTCAACAGGCATTTCAGCAGGTTATGCGACAGAAATTCCACCACATCATTTAGGAGAAGTAATTGATGCAGTGATTATGCGCATTGATCATCCGACTTGTACAGTTGATGATTTAATGACTGTATTAAGAGGGCCGGATTTCCCAACGGGTGGCATCATCCAAGGAAAAGAAGGCATTAAAACAGCCTACGAAACAGGGAAAGGAAAAATTATTATTCGCGCTAAAGCAACGATCGAACAAGGGAAAGGCGGCAAACAAGCGATTGTGATTACGGAAATCCCTTACGAAGTCAATAAAGCGAATTTAGTTAAAAAAATTGATGAATTGCGCCTTGAAAAAAAGTTGGATGGAATTGTTGATGTGCGTGATGAAACAGATCGCACAGGGTTACGAATTGTTATTGAAGTGAGAAAAGACGGCAATGCAGAAGGTATTTTAAACTATTTGTACAAAAACACTGATTTACAAATTACGTACAATTTTAACATGGTTGCCATCCACGAGCGTCGTCCAAAGTTATTAAGCTTACCGCAACTATTAGATGCATATATCGAACATCAAAAAGAAGTGGTCGCGAATCGTTCCCGTTATGAATTACGAAAAGCAAAAGAACGCGCTCATATTGTGGAAGGGCTAATGAAAGCTATATCGATGTTAGATGAAGTGATCGCAACGATTCGTGCGTCCAAAGATAAAAAAGATGCAAAAGCAAATTTGATGAATCGCTATGAATTTACGGAGCCTCAGGCGGAAGCTATCGTCACATTACAGCTGTATCGTTTAACGAATACAGATATTTATGATTTGCGTGAAGAAGCAAACGCATTAAACGATAAAATCGAAGAATTAACGACCATTTTAGAAAGTGAGAAAAAGCTATTATCTGTGATTAAAGCCGATTTAAGAAAAATGAAAAAAACGTATGCAGATGAGCGGAGAACGACGATTGAAGAAGAAATAAAAGAAATTAAAATTGAAATGAATGTCGTTGTTCCCGAGGAAGATGTCATTGTTACCGTCACAAAAGATGGATATATTAAGCGGACAAGCCTTCGGTCTTATAGCGCTTCGAACGGACAAGATATTGGCATGAAAGAGAGCGATAGATTGCTCGGTATGTTCGAAATGAATACGACACATACGTTGTTGTTATTTACAAATAAAGGTAATTATCTATATTGCCCTGTTTATGAACTTCCCGATATTCGTTGGAAAGATATCGGTCAACATATTTCTCATATCATTCCGCTTGATCGCGATGAGCAACTCATTAGTGCTATTCCAATCACAGATTTTTCAAATGGATATGTGCTATTTATTACAAAACAAGGGTTTGTGAAAAAAACAAGTCTCGTTCATTATAAAGCACAACGGTACTCTAAGCCGCTTGTGGCGATTCGATTAAAAGATGACGATGAAGTTGTGAATGTGTATCAAACTGACGGAACAGGGTATATATTCCTCGTCACACAATATGGCTATGGCTTATTGTTCCAAGAAGAAGAAATCGGAGAAGTTGGCGTTCGAGCAGCTGGAGTGAAAGGAATCCATCTAAAAGAAGGAGATTGCGTTGTTTCTGCTCAACAAGCAACTGAAGAAAACGTTGTTCTTGTGACAAAACGTGGAGCAGTGAAAAAAATAGCACGAACAGAGATCGAGCAATCTACACGTGCAAAACGTGGGCAACTTCTCGTTAAAGAAGTGAAAACAACTCCACATCGATTAGTGAGCTGTCATTTCCTTTCGAACGGATATGTTATTTTAAAGACGGAGAAAGGCATGATGGAAGAGGTTTATGTCGACGAACTGCGATTAAGTGATCGATATGGCAATGTAACATACGTGCTTGATTGTGAAGAAGTTGGTTATGTTACGGATACATGGGTGAAATAGTCATAACTCCCTTGAATTTCTTCGTTGTTTCAATTATATTGAAGAAGGTATAGTTTTCATATGGGGGACTTATGATGAGATTTAAACGACAAGAACCTTTCCGATATCAATTTGGTCAACCGATTCCGTGCACGTTCCGTATTACACGCATTGGAGAACGGGAAGTGGAAACGGATAAAGGAGCGGCTGAAATTCATGATATTAGTCCGCGTGGCATTCGAATGGAGACAAAATTAAATTTACCTATTGACTCTGCTAAAGGTGAAATGGAGGTGGAGTTACAGTTTACAATCGTCGATCAACCAATGAACGTCCGTGGCGTTGTCATGTGGAAAAAAACATATGCGAATGAATTTCAATACGGTCTATCGTTAGAGATTTCTAAACAAGAAGAAATGCAGTTAATTGGCGAAATTAAAAGACATGCGGCGATGTATGCTCGGAGAAAAGAAAGCAAATAAGCAAATAAAGAGGATGTCCATGTGGGCATCTTTTTTTCTTTAAAAAATGTTGAAAGCGGTTGACTAACTTGTATATACAGGTTAAAATAAAAACAAACAAGTCGACTTGTATATACAAGTTTATAAAAATTGTGTGTAAACGCTTCAACTAAGGAGGAGTAGAAGATGCGACAATCTGTTGAAAAAATTGTCCAAGCGGTCGGTGGGAAAGAAAATATTATTGCCGCGACACATTGCGTCACACGTCTTCGTTTTGCGTTAAAAGATGAAGGAAAAGTTGACAAAGAAGCATTAGAAAACATTGATATTGTGAAAGGATCATTTTCAGTCAATGGTCAGTTTCAAGTAGTGATTGGTCAAGGATTAGTAGAAAAAGTATATAACGAAATGATTGAAATGACCGGTCTCGGCCGCGCGACAAAACAAGACATTAAAGACGCTGCGGAAAAAAAATTAAATCCGCTACAACGAGCCATTAAAACGTTAGCTGACATTTTTATTCCGCTTTTACCTGCTATCGTCACAGCCGGCTTATTGATGGGGTTAAATAACATTTTAACAGGCCCGGGAATTTTTTATGAAGGAAAATCGGTTGTTGATGTTCATAAACAATGGCGCGATTTTGCTGATATGATTAACTTAATTGCCAATACAGCGTTCGTCTTTTTACCTGGGTTAATCGGTTGGTCAGCTGTTAAAAAGTTTGGTGGAAGCGAGTTACTCGGAATTGTACTCGGACTTATGCTTGTTCATCCAGCGTTATTAAATGCATGGGCATACGCTTCAGCTGTGCAAGAAGGAACAGTGCCATATTGGAATTTATTTGGATTTGATATTCAAAAAATCGGTTATCAAGGTCAAGTATTACCTATTTTAATTTCATCATATGTGTTAGCGAAATTAGAACAATTTTTGAAAAAACGCATTCCGGAAGCATTTCAATTGTTGCTTGTTGCTCCAATTGCATTACTTGTGACAGGGTTTGTTTCTTTTATTGCAATCGGTCCTGTGACGTTTGCTATTGCAAACGCTTTAACGGATGGTCTTGTTGCTTTATTCGATCGTTTTGCAGCGTTAGGTGGGCTCGTATATGGAGGGTTATACGCTGTTCTCGTTGTCACAGGAATGCATCATACGTTTTTAGCAGTAGACTTACAATTGATTGGTAGCACAGGTGGGACATTTTTATGGCCTATGCTTGCGTTATCCAATATTGCACAAGGTTCTGCAGCACTTGCGATGATGTTTGCTACAAAAGATGAAAAATTAAAAGGCTTATCGTTTACATCAGCTATATCTGCTTACTTGGGCATTACGGAGCCAGCGATGTTTGGTGTCAATTTACGATTCCGTTATCCGTTCATTTCAGCTTTAATCGGCTCTGCTATTGCGGGAATTTTTATTACGATTAATAAAGTGCAAGCTTCTTCTATCGGTGTTGGCGGACTACCTGGATTTTTATCGATTTTCCCAGATAAATGGGCACCATTTTTCATCGGTATGGCTATCGTCCTTATCGTTCCATTTACGTTGACGTACATTTTGGCAAAAACGAGAGGCGGTAAGTAATATGCATCCATGGTGGAAAACAGCAGTCGTGTATCAAATTTATCCGAAAAGTTTCAAAGATACAAATGGCGATGGAATTGGTGATTTGCAAGGAGTTATACAAAAACTTGATTATTTACAAACTCTCGGGGTTGATGCCATCTGGCTCACCCCCATTTACGAATCTCCGCAGCGTGATAATGGATATGATATAAGTGACTATTATCGAATTTATGAACCATACGGTACGATGGAAGACTTTGAAAAACTTATTGAAGAAGCGCATAAGCGAAATATAAAAATTGTGATGGATATCGTTGTGAACCATACGTCAACAGATCATGAATGGTTCCAACAAGCTCGCTCATCTAAAGATAACCCGTATCGTCATTTTTACATTTGGAGAGATAAACCAAACAATTGGCAATCGAAATTTGGGGGATCAGCTTGGGAGTATGATGAACAAACAGGACAATATTATTTACACTTGTTCGATGTTACACAAGCTGATTTAAACTGGGAAAACGAAGAAGTACGTAAGCGTGTATATGAGATGATGCATTTTTGGTTACAAAAAGGAGTAGACGGCTTCCGTTTAGATGTCATTAATTTAATTTCGAAAGATCAACGATTTTTAGACGATGATGGATCTATTCCACCTGGAGATGGAAGAAAATATTATACAGACGGTCCACGCATTCATGAATTTTTGCAAGAAATGAATCGAGAAGTATTTTCGAAGTACGATATGATGACAGTAGGAGAAATGTCATCGACGACAATTGACCATTGTATTTTATATACAAATCCTGATCGTCATGAACTGAATATGACATTTAATTTCCATCATTTAAAAGTCGACTATCCAAATGGAGAGAAGTGGGCAGTTGCTAATTTTGACTTTTTACAGTTAAAAAAGATTTTATCGGAATGGCAAGTGAACATGCATAAAGGCGGTGGATGGAACGCATTGTTTTGGTGCAATCATGACCAACCACGCATCGTTTCTCGTTATGGGGATGACGGACGTTATCATAAACAATCAGCAAAAATGTTAGCGACAACGATTCATATGATGCAAGGCACCCCTTTTATTTATCAAGGTGAAGAAATCGGAATGACCGATCCAAAATTTGAACGAATCGATGATTATCGAGATGTCGAATCATTAAATATGTACCGAATATTAAAAGAACAAGGAAAAAGTGAACAAGAGGTATTGCATATTTTACAGCGAAAATCTCGTGACAACTCTCGAACACCAATGCAATGGAGCGATGAGCGACACGCGGGATTTACAACTGGCACCCCTTGGATTTCTGTCGCGCGCAATTATGAAGAAATTAATGTTCAACGAGCGTTACAAGATCCAACATCTATTTTTTATCATTATCGAAAACTAATTCAGTTGCGTAAACGATACGACATCATTACGACAGGGGATTACGAACTCATTTTAGAAGATCATCCTTCGATTTTTGCATATATACGTAACGGAAACGATGAAAAACTTGTTGTGATTAATAATTTTTATGGACAAGAAACACTATTTGAATGGCCAGAACATATAGACATCACAGAATATAAAAGCGAAATATTATTATCGAACTATGACGACTCGCCAAGCGATTTTATAAAAATGATGTTGCGTCCGTATGAATCGATTGTTTATTACTTGAAAAAATAATGGTAAAATATTTTTCGGTGATAAACAATGAGTGAAAATAAATATTTGTCCATTTATAATGACTTGTTATCGAAAATTGAAAAGGGAATATTTAAACCTGGAATGAAAATTCCTTCTGAAAATCAGCTCGTTGAACAATATGAGACATCTCGTGAAACGATTCGCAAAGCGCTCAATTTACTTTCGGAACATGGGTATATTCAAAAAATTAAAGGAAAAGGTTCCATTGTATTAGACGTTCGTAAATTTGATTTCCCGATTTCGGGACTAATTAGTTTTAAAGAATTAGCACAAAAGTTAGGAAAACCTTCGCGAACGATTGTTGAGCAACTTGAAGTGATGAAACCTGATGAAATGTTAAAAAAACATCTCCATGTGACATCAAGAGAGGACATTTGGAAAGTAGTACGCGTGCGAGAAATTGAAGGCGAGCGCATTATTTTAGATAAAGATTTTTTCAATAAAAAGTTTGTTCCGTTTTTATCGAAAGATATATGTGAGCGCTCCATTTATGAATATTTAGAAAAAGAATTGCAATTAAAAATTAGTTTTGCCAAAAAGGAATTTTTCGTCGAAGAGTGTACGGATGAAGATCGAATGTATTTGCATGTTAAACAATATACCCACGTTGTTGTCGTGCGGAATTACGTTTATTTAGATGATGCGAGTTTGTTTCAATATACAGAGTCCCGTCATCGTCTTGATAAATTTCGATTCGTTGATTTTGCGCGGCGCATTCATTTGCATTAAAAATAATCCGTGGCATATGCCACGGATTATTTTGTTTCACGATGTAACGTATGGCGCTTTAGACGAGGACAATATTTTTTTAATTCTAGCCGCTCTGGACTGTTGCGTTTATTTTTCGTTGTTATGTAGTTACGATCCCCAGTTTCTGTACATTGTAAAACGATTTTCACACGCATGTTTCGTCCTCCTCAAAAAAGATAATAGTAATCATTACGTTTTGTATCGTAATATAAAAAAGTATGTTTGTCAACAATCGTAGCCGGAATGATTCCGACTACGATTGAAGATGTTCTTTCATAAATTGTGGGAGACGGAAGCATTGGTTTAATACATCCGCATTTGCGTATTTCGTTTGTTTTGAGAATGTGTTGAGTCGCTCAAATGAAATAGGTTGTTTACCACCGAGCGTAAAGCTCCATAGCCCGCCAGGATATGTTGGAACAGTAGCTGTATATACGTGTACATGCGGGAATAAATGACGAATATTTGTATATGTTTGTTTCAATACGTCCATATGAAAAATAGGGGATTGGCTTTGACAAACCATCATCCCATCTTCTTTGAGTGCTTCATGCACACTTTTGTAAAAATCGTATTCAAATAATACTTGTGCAGGGCCGATCGGGTCGGACGAGTCAATAATAATGACATCATACGTATTCACGCGATCGTTCACAAATTGAACCCCATCTTTATATATATATTGCACACGCGGATCCGAAAGATTTCCAGATACTTCAGGTAAATGCTCTTTACATGCTTGAACAACAAGTTCATCAATTTCGACAAGATGTATTTCTTCTACCTCTTCATATTTCGCCACTTCACGAGCTGCGCCACAATCGCCCCCGCCAATAATTAAAACTTTTTTCGGCGACGGATGAAGAGAAAGAGGAACATGTGCAATCATCTCGTTATAAATATGACCATCAATGGAAGTTGTTTGTACAACTCCGTCAAGTACGAGCATTCTTCCGAAGTCGTATGAGTCTAAAACCATCACATGTTGAAATGGTGAACGTTCTGAGTAAATGATTTCTTTAATGCGATAACTAATTTTTAAATTTTCACGTTCATCTTCTGTTAACCACAACTCACCGTTTTGTTCCTTTATGTAGTTCATAGCTTCCTCCTCTAACAACGTATTTTACACCTTTTTTATATTAATATATTTCTGTATAGATTTGCAAAGGGTGAGAACAATATGTGCAAAAATTGCAATAGTCTTTTTGTTCGCAATCGTTTACAAAAATAAAGTGTTGACAGTTCTTTTAACATTTACATAAATTCGTTGAAAAACGTAAGGAAGAGGAGTAGGATAAAGTGTGAAAAACATCACAAAAATAGAAAGAGAAGTGAGGAAATGATGGATGCTTTACAAACATGTAAAGAGCTCGCATTAAAGAAGCGATCTATTTTGCAAAAATCACTGCTTCAATACATGATTCGTGCTGCTTTAGCAGGTGTATATATCGGTTTTGCTCTTGTTCTTTGTGTTCGGGTTGGTCAATACTTTTACGAAACACATTCACCAGCCACTTATTTAGTAAGCGGCATTTTCTTCGGGATTGCTCTTGTACTGATCATGTATGGTGGGGCAGAATTGTTTACAGGAAATACGATGTACTTTACCGTTAGTACCCTGCAAAAAGAAACGACGATTGGAGACACCCTTCGTAACTGGGTCGCATGTTATAGCGGGAATTTGCTCGGTGCTATTTTCTTTGCTTTTTTAATCGCACAGTCAGGGATTTTTCATGATCTTCCGATGGATCATTTACTATTTGCGATTGCATTGAAAAAAATGCATGCAACAACGTTACAACTGTTTGTGAAAGGGATTTTGTGTAACTGGCTCGTTTGTTTAGCTATTTTTATTCCGATGCAAATGAAAGAAGATATCGCAAAAATGTTCGCCATGATTTTAATCGTTTTCGTCTTTTTTGCTTCTGGATATGAACACTCGATCGCAAATTTTGTTATTTTCTCCCTTGCATTAGCTGTTCAACATCCTGATACGATTCATGTGGCAGGAATGGTTCATAACATCATACCTGTAACGCTCGGTAATATTGTCGGTGGTTCATTATTTATGGGCGCGTTATACACGTACCTTTCATCTTCCGTCAAACAGCCTGCTCCTATATGGAAAGGAGCTTTTGGAATACGAAAAATAATGAATAAGTAAGAAAATAGTAGTCGAGATATGTTCTCGACTATTTGTTTATTTGTTATAATAATGGCTATTATTTATTTCATCGTTTTATAGGGGGGTTATGATGTATTTTCAACAAAAACATGCGCAAAAGTTTATGGACAAATATAAACATCGGGCACGCTTGCTTATTTCATGTCCGGATCAACCGGGAATTGTTGCAGCGGTTACAACTTTTTTGTATGAACAAGGAGCCAATATTGTTGAGTCTAGTCAATATTCGACAGACCCTGAAGGCGGTACATTTTTTTTACGAATTGAGTTTGATGCTCCGAATATATCGGAACGAAAAGAGGAGATGGAGAGAAAGTTCGCAACGATTGCACAACGTTTTTCAATGAAATGGCGATTGAGTCTACATACGCATATAAAAAAGGTAGCGATATTCGTTTCAAAAGAAGAACATTGCTTATTAGAGTTATTGTGGGAATGGCAAGCGGGTGAATTGCTTGCAGATTTCGTCCTCGTCATCAGCAACCATGAACAAATGAGAGAAACGGTAGAGTCATTCGGTATCCCGTACTACTACATACCAGTGACAAAAGAAACAAAACAAGAAGCAGAAGAAAAACAAATACAATTGTTAAAGGAACATGATATTGATGTCATTGTGCTTGCTCGTTATATGCAAATTTTATCATCTCGTTTTGTCGCAACGTTTCCAATGCAAATTATTAATATTCACCATTCGTTTTTACCGGCGTTTATTGGTGCGCGACCATACGAGCAAGCTTATCGACGTGGAGTGAAACTCATCGGCGCCACTTCTCATTATGTAACAGATGATTTAGATGAAGGGCCAATTATTGAACAAGATGTGGAACGAGTCGATCATAAACATCATGTAGAAGACTTAAAACGAATTGGGCGCATGATCGAAAAAACAGTCCTCGTTCGCGCATTAAAGTGGCATTTAGAAGATCGTGTCATCGTTCATGAAAATAAAACAATTGTATTCAAATAAAGAAGAGGAGCTACTCTTCTTCTTTTTTTTGTAAAAAATTGATATGATAAAACTATGTTCTAAATAAAAACTGAATAAAAATAAAAATGTTCAATTATAATGGAAGTATAGAAGGATTTTTCTTTTGAGTAAAGAATGTGTCATATGAGAGGAGGAGGAAAAGATGAGCGAAAAAAGAAAACCGAGCGGATTTTTATTAAAGCAACGCGCATTTTTAAAGCTGTATTTAATTACTTTAACCGAACAAGAACGATTGTATGGACTGAAATTACTAGACGTGCTTCGTGAAGAATTTCAGCCGTTTGGATACCGTCCGAATCATTCAGAAGTATACAAAGCACTACACGATTTAATTGAGGATGGGATTTTAGAACAAGTAAAAAAGAAAAAAGAGGGGATGAAGTATCAAGAAGTTGTTTATTACCGTTTTACTGAGGAAGGATATAAAAAAGCCCAGTTATATAAGCGGCAATTAAAAACAGAATTAGATCGTTGTGAAGCGCTTATTCGTAAAGCAATTAAAGATAATTTTAGTTGACAATAAGATCATATTTCATTTAATATACTGATAAGGGTATATAGAAAAAGGAGATTGATAAATATGACATACGATAACCAAGTGAAAAACAGATTAAAACGAATTGAAGGACAAGTTCGTGGTGTGCTCAAAATGATGGATGAGCAAAAAGATTGTAAAGAAGTAGTTGCCCAATTATCTGCTATTCGTAGCGCTGTCGATCGTGCCATTGCGGTTGTTGTAAGTGCTAATTTGGAGCGTTGCATTCGCAAAGATATCGAAACAGGATCATTAGAAAGTGAAAAGCTTATTCAAGAAGCAGTTGAGCTACTCGTCAAAAGTCGATAATGCCGAGTGGCTCCTTTTTTATTTTTTATTAACATAATGTTATTATGTTAAACAATTTGTTTGTTTGTACAAATGAGTGCATTTTTTGTACAATACGTACGTATGAAAACATAGAAAGGGTTGACATCATGATGTATACACAATCATTTTCACTTCCTGAAACGATTCAAACGATGATAGAAGAGAGAAGAGAAATGTTTAAACATGACGAAATCGAACGAATCGGGGCTACTGCATACACACCAGCCCATGAATCCATTTTATATGACGCGATTATCGCTTTAGCGTTAGGAAAAAATGTGTTATTAAAAGGTCCGACAGGTTCAGGAAAAACAAAATTAGCAGAAACATTATCAACCTTTTTTGGACAGCCCATGCATAGCATAAACTGTTCGATCGATTTAGATGCTGAGGCAATGCTTGGATTTAAAACGATTCAACAAACAAATGGGCAAGCAACGATTGAATTTGTACCGGGGCCAGTCATTCAAGCGATGACAAAAGGGCATTTATTATACATCGATGAGATTAATATGGCTAAGCCAGAAACGTTGCCCATTTTAAACGGGGTGCTCGATTATCGAAAAACGATTACAAATCCGTTTACTGCTGAAGTCGTAAAGGCAAAGCCGACATTTGGTGTCATTGCAGCCATTAACGAAGGATATGTTGGAACAGTTCCGTTAAACGAAGCGTTAAAAAACCGTTTTGTTGTCATTGACGTACCGTACGTTCAAGGGGAGGCGTTAAAAAGTATTTTGAAACAGCAAACGAAGCTGACGAATGATACGTTATTGGATCGTTTTGTCACATTGTCAGCGGATTTAATTGTTCAAGTAAAGCAAGGATATGTATCAGAAGAAGCAGCTTCGATTCGGGCATTAATCGATGCTTGTGATTTAGCAGTATACATTCCACCACGACGAGCAATCGAGCGGGCGATCGTTGAAAAATTAGAAGATGATCGTGAAAAAGCCGCGGTGCGTAATTTAGCAGAAACGTTGTTTGATGAATGAGGGTGGCTGAATGAATCGTTTTATTATGTTTAATGATAAAAAAGTCGATTCTTTTTTGTTTATGGAGCTATCTGATTTAGTGAAAACATTAACAAAAGATGAGCAAATGGAGCTCGAATTTGGCTATCAGTCGTATCTTGATCGACAACATAAAAAAGTGGTTGTTAGTCATTTTTGGGACAATCGTCCAAAAGAGCAGTACGTATATGGGCTAAAAAGTGATGTGTTTTTGCGAACGATCGGAAATTTTTATCATACAAATGACGAACATATTATTTCTTTTCTTAATCAAGTGAAGGGCTATTCTATTCGGAATTTCGCTAAACAACTGTTTATGTTGCTTGAAGATCTTCGTTTAGAAGATGTATGTCGACGTGTGCGTCCTGGAACAAAAAAATCGTTTATCATTCGAAAACAGGTGTATCGTCATTATTTTCAAACGCAATGGAACGTCAATATGGTAAAAAGCGTTCATACAGACGCATTGTTTAATTTTCTATATTTATTATTAACGGCGGAACATCCAGAGCAGGAAGTTTTTCTCCCTGAACCATTGCGACCCGCTCTTCCGTTTGTTGAGCGTGAAATACGAAATGTATATGATGCAAAATCGACCGATCATATTTCACGTATTGTACTTACAGTTGTAGATGTGTTAGATGAATTGTTAGATGCCGATATGTTAAACATATATTTTCATCTCCCAGAGTACATTTACACTGATCAGCAAGAAGATAGGGAAGATATTCGCCGCAAAGATCCGCTGAAAAATCATGATGTGCTCGATGAGAAATCGAAAGACGAAGAGATTTTTCAAGAAGTGATGCATACATGGCATCGCGAAACAAGCGATATGACAAACAGTTTTTTGCAGTTTGATCTAGAGCAAGGAACGCAAACGGATTTGCTTGGCGAAGGAGTTCGTCAAGGAGAAGCGGGAGATCAAGCGCTTGGGATCGTGCACGGTTCATCACAAAAAACGACGCATAATGATTATACGCATTTAGAACAACAACAATATCGCCAAGGGCTTTTTGGACGTTCGGAGTACGAATACGGAAAAGAAAATCGTTATGCGAAACCGATATTTGTAGATGCTTCGCCACCAACAGTACAACAAATGAGACAGTATGAACGTGATCGAGAAGCCATTAGGCCGTATCAAAAAAAGTTGACGCAAACAATTGAAAAAGTACTCGAGCATAAAAAAATACATCCGCGTACAGATTTACATGCCGGACGTTTAAATAAAAAGCTATTACGCTTTTTTATCGAGGCTCATCCACGTTTATTTTATAAAAAGCATGAAACATCTCCTTTGTTAGACGCTGTTTTTGTGTTGCTTGTCGATTGTTCTGCATCGATGTATGACAAAATGGAAGAAACGAAAAGGGGGATTGTTTTATTTCACGAATCCCTCCGAGCGCTTCGCGTTCCACATAAAATTGTTGGTTTTTGGGAGGATACAAACGAAGCGACACCGTCTTATCAACCAAATTATTTTCAAACAGTTATTGATTTTGATGCGTCTTTGAAAAAGGGACGTGGAGCGGAAATTATGCAGCTAGAACCTCAAGAAGATAATCGCGATGGTTTGGCCATTCGGCTAATGACAGAAGAGTTGCAAAAACGAAACGAAAAACAAAAATTTTTACTCGTCTTTTCGGATGGGGAACCAGCAGCCTTTGGATACGATCAAAACGGTATTGTAGATACACATGAAGCGGTGACGGAAGCGAGAAAATTAGGAATTGAAGTAGTCAATGTGTTTTTAGCTAACGGAATGATTACCGAAAGTCAACAAAAAACGATTGAAAATATATATGGACATTATCATGTCATTGTTCCAAATGTAGAACAGTTACCGACATTTTTAGCCCCTTTACTAAAAAAATTATTGTTATACAAATTGTAAAAACACCCGTCATTTTGGGTGTTTTTATGTTAATTAAAAAAAATTTTTAGTTAACAAAAAATTTTTTTAAAAAAAGATTGTATTTGAATAGTATGTGAGAAAATAAAATACTTGTTGTTAAGATTGTTTTGGAATAGTATACAAAAATAATTTATTTTCAATTTTGTTCCTTTAACGCTGTAAAACGGTTGTGTTTTTCTATTTTTTTCTATTGACGTATAAATTTAATTTTCAGATAATACTATTGCAAGATTAATAATCTTACTAATTATCTTAATTATTTATTTTTAAGGAGGAAGTGTATGGAGCTCATTAATCAAGCAGTCGGATTTTTAAACAACATTCTCTGGTCTTATGTCATTATCGGTTTATTGCTCGGTCTCGGTTTGTATTTCACGATCGGGACGAAATTTGCACAAATTCGCTTGATTGGAGAAATGTTTCGAATCCTAAAAGAAAAATCCCCTGAGTCAAAAGGGAAAAAAGAAATTTCTTCACTTCAGGCATTCTTCATTGGTGCTGCGACACGTATCGGAACGGGTAACGTTGCTGGGGTTGCGATGGCTTTAGCAATCGGTGGTCCAGGAGCAGTATTTTGGATGTGGCTTGTTGCGATTTTAGGTGGAGCAAGCGCATTTGTTGAAAGTACATTAGCGCAAATTTTTAAAGTAAAAAGCGATGTTGGTTTTAAAGGTGGCCCAGGATATTATATGGAGAAACAATTGGGCGCACGTTGGATGAGCACAATTTTTGCTTTCACAATTATCGCAAGTTTCGGATTAACATTTAACGCCGTGCAAAGCAATACAATTGCTACAGCGTTTAAAAATTCATTTAGCGTGAACCCTTATGTAACCGCTTTCCTTTTAGCGGCATTAACAGCAGTCATTATTTTCGGTGGAGTTACACGCATTGCTCGTTTCTCTGAAATTATTGTTCCAATCATGGCGTTTTTCTACATCGGATTAGCATTGTATGTAATGGTAATAAACATTACTGAAATTCCAGCAGTTATTGCTTTAATTTTTAAGAGTGCTTTTGGTTTAGAACAAGTTGTGGGCGGTGGTATGGGCGCTGCAATTATGATGGGGGTAAAACGCGGATTGTTCTCCAATGAAGCTGGTATGGGTAGTGCACCAAACGCTGCAGCAACAGCAACAGTTTCACATCCAGCGAAACAAGGTTTTATTCAAGCACTAGGGGTATTTTTCGACACATTACTTGTATGTAGTGCTACAGCATTTATCATTTTATTGTCAGATACGTATAAAACGGGCGAACTTGTTGGTATTGAATTAACACAAGCAGCACTTTCTGAGCACTTCGGTTCTTGGGCAGGTATTTTCTTATCAGCAGCTATTTTCATGTTCGCTTTCAGCTCAATCATCGGAAGCTATTACTACGGTGAAGCAAACATTGAATTTATTAGTAAAGGAAAAACAGCTTTATTCGTTTATCGCGTCCTAGCAATCGGAATGGTTATTTTCGGAGCGCTTGCTAGCTTACAAATTGTTTGGGATTTAGCTGACTTAGCGATGGCGCTTATGGCATTAACCAACTTAGTAGCAATCGGTTTACTTGGTCGTATTGCGTTCAAAGCGCTTGATGACTATATGGCAAAACGTAAACGCGGAGAAGATCCTGTATTTTATGCTGACGATATTGAAGGGTTAAAAGGTGTTGAATGTTGGCCAACGCGCAAAGAAGGACATGTGAAAAAAGCTGTGGGCAAATAAGTTTGAGTTCAAATGAAAGCGGACAAGTCTAAGGGTGTTTCCTTAGGCTTGTTTTTTATTTACACGATCTATTGTAAAAGTTTACAATGTTGTAACAGTTTCAATCTTTTTTGTAATACAGGTTTGCATTATAATAATAATCGGAATGAATGTTTGAAGATATACAAAGAAAAAAGAAGGGAGGATTTATATGAAACAGTATATTTTCAATTTTAGTACACATCATCAACAACCAGTTGTATGGGAAGAAGCAATTACTGCTCGCGGAATGATGGATGCGTGCATAAAAGCGAAAAAGCTATGCCGCCAGTACGAACGAGAAAAACAAATCCCGATCCGTATTCAATACAAAGGTGTTCGCTATTGCAATGAGGATATTGCTTAAATAAGAAAGGACGGATTATGTGGTGTATGCATTTTATCGTAAAACGTAGCTGTAGTTCGTTTCGTCAACTATAAAACAGCTACGTTTTTATTTTCTTTTCTGTCTCAAAAATAAAAGTTTACTTTTTATGTGAGATAAATTTTGTATAACTTCCTATAATTTATGTTATGTAAACTAAAAATGAACGTGAAAAAAGCGGCAGTTTTTGTTCTGCCCTCTCATGATTTTTCTTTCAAAAAAAATAGTATAAAAACCAAACGGCGTGGTTTTGTTCATCAGCCGCTGCTCGGCGAAATGTTTCTTTTATGAACGGGATCGTTATATAGTCCGTAATTTCTAAATAAAAATCGACCGTTTGTTGCTCGTCTTGCAAAGCAATTTCTAACCCACGCTTGAAATCATCCGGACATTGTTCGCTCATTTTCGGTTGAGGACGCTTCCCAGTCAGACTAAAATAAATATGCTCAAATAGTTTTGTAAAATTCCACAGTTTCATGGTACTCTACCTACTTGGTTGTGAATCGTTCAACTGGTCATACTTCTACCATTTCACCACGTCCCCTTCTTTTTCTTAAAGTGTCAGGTATGCAAACTTCCCTTTCTTCCGCTATACTGAACAAGTAGTCTTGTGATCAGGAGGAAAATATGATGAAATCACTTGTTCTGGCCGAAAAGCCGAGCGTCGCTCGGGAAATTGCCCGCGTGCTTGGTTGTCGGGAGCAACATAAACATTACTTTGAAGGACCGAAATATATTGTCACATGGGCGCTTGGGCATTTAATTGAATTAAAAATGCCCGAGCATTACGATCCAACATATAAAACGTGGCGGTTAGAAGATTTGCCGATTATCCCGGAAAAAATGGGACTGAACGTCATTCGGCAAACGAGCCATCAGTTTCGGGCAATCGAAGCATTGGCCAAACGTAAAGACATTAAAAACTGCATCATCGCCACCGACGCTGGACGAGAAGGCGAACTTGTCGCGCGCTGGATTTTGCAAAAAATTCGTTGGAAAAAACCGCTCCTTCGCCTTTGGATCTCGTCACAAACCGATCAAGCCATTCGCGACGGATTTCAACATTTAAAACCAGGAAAACAGTTTGAACGTTTATATGAATCTGCTGTTTGCCGGGCAGAAGCCGATTGGTTGATTGGGTTAAATGTGACGAGAGCGTTAACGACCAAATATAACGAGCCTCTTTCCGCGGGTCGCGTCCAAACACCGACGCTTGCGATGATGATTGAGCGAGAAAAAGAAATTCAGTCATTTAAACCAGCACCATATTGGACGATTCGTGCCAACGTCGGGTCTGTTGTTGCTTTTTGGGAGCGTAACGGGGAAAAGCGGATTTTTTCAAAAGAACTAGCAGAACAGCTATATGAAAAACTAAAAAACAAGCAAGCGACGGTTATTTCTGTCGAAAGAAAAACAAAAAAAGAGCCGCAGCCGCTCCCTTACGACTTAACCGAATTACAACGGGACGCAAACAAACGGTTTGGCTTTTCCGCGAAAAAAACGTTAAGCGTGCTACAACGGCTATATGAACAGCATAAACTCGTCACCTATCCACGCACCGATTCGCGCTATTTAACGACCGATATGGAAAGTACGATGGCTGATCGGCTAGAGGCGATGAAATCTGGATACGGAGACGAAATTGCTCCGCTTTTAAAAAACAAAGGGAAGGTAGTAGCTAAGCGGGTATTTCATAACGAAAAAGTAACGGATCACCATGCGATTATCCCGACAGAAGAACGATTGGACATCGGCAAGCTTTCTGCCGATGAACGAAAACTATATGACTTAATTGCTCGTCGCTTTTTAGCACTCTTCTATCCAGCATGTGACTATGAAACCATTCATGTTGTTTTTGAAATCGACGGCGAAGCATTTGTCGCGCGCGAAACGCGAGTAGTAAACGCAGGGTTTCGGCGCGTTCTAGAAAAGCAAGAAGAGAAAGGAACCTTCCCTACTTTTACGAAAGGACAAATGGTTCCTGTTATATTAGAGAAAAAAGAAGCGCTAACAGAGCCCCCTCCTCGCTATTCTGAAGCCGACCTTTTGTCGCAAATGGAAAAATACGGACTGGGTACGCCAGCGACGCGCGCGGAAATTATTGAACGCCTCGTCGAAACGGAAACGGTTGAGCGAAAAAACGGACGGTTTTATCCGACACCAAAAGGGAAACAATTGATTGAACTTGTCAATGAGGAATTGAGATCGCCGCAGCTGACTGCGCGTTGGGAAAAAGAATTAGAAGCAATTGCTCGTGGAAACGGTGATCCGAAAACGTTCCTCCAACACATCCGCAAGCAAACGGAGCGGTTAGTGGCGGAAATAAAACAAAGCGATCGAATGTATCGTGCCCATAATTTAACTGGCTCGATGTGTCCAGAGTGCGGATCGTTTTTAAAAGAACGAGCGACAAAAGAAGGTCGCATGCTTGTATGCTCGAATATGACATGCCGATTCCGGAAGCGAAAAGATCCAAAGCTGTCGAACCGGCGCTGCCCACAGTGCAAAAAACGAATGGAAATTCATGAAGGAAAAGCAGGTGTCTACTTCCAATGTCGCCCTTGCAATGTCATTGAAAAAGCGGAAGAGAAGAAAAAAGAAAAACTTGGACAGAAAGAACGAGCGTTATTGAAAAAATATAGCGCTGAAAACGATTCGTTTGGTACAAGTTTAGGTGATTTGTTAAAGCAAGCGTTAAATAAGAAAGAAAACTAGAGCCACTTCCATATGGAAGTGGCTCATCCCGCACAACAAGATAACTTTCCGACATCTTGATCAAACGTTAATGCTGCGAGCTTTAGTCCTTCTGCCATCGTTAAATACGGAGCGAGCGTTTCGCGGAGGTCGTTTATCGTTAAGCCAAATTTGATGGCGAGTGTCGCTGCATAAATGACTTCTCCCGCATGTTCTGCGACAACGTGAGCTCCAAGCAATTTCCCTGTTTTTGCATCGGCGACTAGTTTAAAGACACCGACTGTCTCGTGATTGACAATGGCTCTCGGGACAGCTTCTAACGGCAAAACAGATGTTTTTACTTCGTATCCTTTTTCTTTTGCATGTGTATTGTTCATTTGTGCAAAATTCTCCTAGAAAGATAAGCAGCAAATTAAAAAGACATCTCCACATACATATATTCATGACAATGATGGCAATGTGGATATGGAAAATCCCAAGGCAATTCTTGATTGCAAATTTTACATTTTTTCATATAGCGTATCAAATGTTTAGATAGTACTTCAAATATTTTTTCAGAAATTTTTTCTTTCAGTCCAAAAACCTCTTCTTCGTTAAAAGACAACGATTGAGAATAAGCAAATGACGTAAATAACATAAGCTGTTTATAGCTGTTTTCCAATTCATCAATTGTATCGACCGACGTAAGGATAGGCGGCAGAGTTACCTTCCCTTCCGTTAAATATTCTCTAATCATCGTTAGCCAACAATCCGTTATCTTCGTTTCTTCGATGGAAAACGGAACGAAACAGAAAGATAATTTCTTCCAAAGAGGGAGTTCGATCTTCATCTTTTTCAATGTTTTTTCTAAAACGAACATTTTTCTTTCCCATTCGCTTATTTCATGAACACGATAAGGCGTTTCTTTTAATTCGTTTTGATAAAAGCTCCATGCCCGTTTGAATAAATCGAATGATTCGTAAGGAAACTTTTTTAGTGATTCGATTGATATAGGGAGAAAACTATATTCAATAGGAGCTACCGGCGCCTCTAACAACTTTTTTATTTTCTTTCGATTTACCGTAGCGCAGACGAACCCTTCTTCATATATTCCTTTTCTTCCTGCTCGTCCTGCGATTTGTTGTACTTCTTCTGCTTTTAACGTACGAACGGCTTTCCCATCAAACTTTTCACTTTCCATAAAGATGACTCTTCGAATAGGAAGATTCATTCCCATGCCAATGGCATCGGTTGCTATTAATATATCGGTTAACCCTTTCCGAAATTGCGCGACTTGTTTTCTTCTTGTTTCAGGAGGCATGCTTCCGTACAAAACCGAAACGTTATAGCCTTGTTTTACGAGTGAAGCGGCAACATGGAGAACGTTCTTTTTTGAAAAAACAATAAGTGCATCTCCTTTTTGCAAGTCTTTTGGAAAAGAAAAATCCTTTTCTTCCCAAATAAGTGGAGTGGTACGTTTGTGTTCGATCACTTCAAAATCAAACTGATGGTAAGCTAGCAGTGTTTGAAGCAAGCTAACAGCATGCGGTGCAGCAACCAAATGAATTTCTTTCGCTTTCACCCCGATAATTGCTTTGACCCAAGCAGCCCCTCTCGTTTCATCCGCTAATAATTGACATTCATCAATAACGACAACTTCAAATTCATCGGTGACATTCACCGACTCGATCGTTGCGCTTATATGTGTACTGCCATGTACATTTTTTCTTTCTTCTCCTGTTATTAAGGCACATGCAATACCGTGGGAACACATCTCCTCAAACTTTTCTAACGCAAGCAATCTCAATGGTGCTAAATACATCCCTGTTTTTGCTTGAAGCAACCGTTGCATTGAGTCGTATGTTTTTCCAGAATTAGTCGGACCGACATGGACGATATATTTTTTGTGAACCGATGAAGCGGAAAGTGATAAAGGATGTTCAAAAATTTGCTTGCTTATCGCCTTTAAGTGGCGGTTAAACTCCTTGGAATGAAGAAACGATCGTTCGAATTCTTCCATTGGTGTAAACCACGTACTCAACCAACGGTTCATTTTTTGTGGATTCCATTTTATTGAACATTGATATTTTTCGTTTAGCAACTGTACATACGTATACGCAATTTTAGATAGAATCGCTTCGTATTCCTCTTTCGTTCTTCGTTTTTTATCTACTTTTTTTATAAAAGTCGGATAGTGCCGCATTTTATCAAGGATTATTATCATCTCTTTAGAACAACTATTCTCGAGCAAGCGACAAAGCTCCTCCCATTCATCGTACAGAGCTCTTGCTTCTTTTTTTACTTCATGAAGCCATATGCCTACATGTTGAACAATAATGGATTCACAAACTTTCCATATAGATGTTTGACGAATGGCAAGTAAGGCTTGGAAGCGAGTTTTTATTTCGTTCGTCAATTCTGTTTCTACGTATTTAACTATTTGTGCTAGGTGTTCTTCATCCACCGCATCAAAAAAGGCTTGTACTAGTTTCTCGCTAGAAAAAGGTGTTATCTTTAATGAGTCGTCTAACAGCGTTTCTCCGCACTCCTCTCGAATTTGTTTTTTTATCTGTTCCTTTCTTGCAAATAACCAAGAAGATAGAGCATCGCTCAAAAAATGCAAATCCACTGGTTTTTCTATTTGTTTACATAACTGTTGAAACGGATATTCTTTGCGATAGAGAAATGACAATTCATACTGGCCAAAATGCTCAAGCAAATCCAAGGTGATTTCTGCAATTTCCCAGTCTAATAGCTCATTTACCTCGTAAATAAGGTCTTCCATGTCCATTTCTTCCACCTCATCTGACCACCCTTGGGTTATGAGATACGTACGTACTTCGTCCACTCCTAATTCTCTCACACAATTAGCAAGTAAGTCATAAAGAAACGCTTGTATTTTCTCTTCGCATCGATTAGATAAATTTTCATCGAAACAATACAACTCTATATCATCCCAAACGTCCTTTACTGTAAGAAAAGGTTCGGGCGTAATTTCTAACGACACCAATTCTTCTTTTATAAGATGAAAGATGTCTTCTTCCAAAGCCGCAAAACGGTGATTCAATCGCGCTTGTAATTTCTCTAATATATTTGTTGGCTTCTTTACAGTCATTGAAGTGAAGTTTCCCTCCCTCCTACTTCCAAATGTATGTTTTCTGTAGTTGTATATATGGTGCTTATTTCTATTTAAGAGATTTCATGACAATCCATTCCCACCACTTCCACGGCAACCAGTTTTTCAGCCTTAACGTCAATGTGACCCCTCTCCCTACAGGGTAACGCAAACGCGGAGTCGGCGATTGGACGACTTTAATTATTTGCCTAATGACTTCGTCAGGAGGTGGTGCTGTTTTGACTACTCGATTCACGTATTGCACAATGGTTTTCATTTCTTTTGCATATGGTGAATCCGAACGGACGGACACCCCTTGAAGCCCTTTTGACCAAATGTTTGTTTTGAATGACCCAGGCTCAATTAAGACGACATATACTCCGTACGGCAACATCTCTAAACGAAGCGATTCGCTAAATCCTTCGACAGCAAATTTTGAAGCGACATATGGACCCATCGCCGGAAAACCGACTCGTCCGCTAATGCTGCTAATGTTGATAATCTTACCGCTCCGTTGCGTTCGCATAATTGGCAAAACAGCTTTTGTGACGGCCACTAACCCGAAAAAGTTTGTCGCAAATTGACGCTCCCACTCTTCAAGTGAGAGTTCCTCTACAAAACCGCCAGTGGCAAACCCTGCGTTGTTAACTAATACATCGATCCGTCCGTAGCGATTGATGACATCGTGCATGACCGATTCCACCGCAGCGAAATCGGTGACATCGAGAGATACGATTTCTATCCGATCGTACACGCCGGCTTCAGACGCCACGGTTGCAAGCATTTCTTTGTTTTGCATATTTCGCATTGAAGCAATGACCTGATATCCTTCACGCGCAAGTGCAACGCTTACGAGTGGCCCAAACCCGCTCGAGGACCCTGTCACTAGCGCCACCGACGGGGAGTTTACATTTTGATTCACAACAATCCTCCTCGCTACTATGAAGACATATTTATTGGAATTAGATAACGATAGGTAATATTCCTGCCATTTTGCAAAATCGACCCCTATCACGCACTGATGGAGGTCGATTTTTTCTTTAGTTTAAGTTCTTTTGTTGTGACAACAAGCATAGCTCCACTCAACACAATCAGTCCCCCAATCATTTGGAGAGATGATATGCTTTCATGTAAAAATACCATCGATAGAAGGAACGTCACGATCGGTTCTATCATACTTAAAATTGCTGCTTTTGTCGGACCGATAATATTCATTCCTGCAAAAAACGTCAACATGGCCAAAACGCTTGAGACGAACGATGTTCCGATAATTGGAAGCCATCCTTTTGCGTCAAATTGAAAATGTAATGTTCCCGAACCGATTCCAAAAACAAAAAAAGACAAAGCGGCAAAGAGTGCAATGTAGGCGCTCGCTGTAATGGGTGGAACGTGTGCGGTCACTTTATTTCCAACGATAATGTACATTGAGTAAACAATCGCTGCTCCAACGGCTAACGCAATACCGAGCGGCTGAATTTTTCCTTCTGGTGCCCCTAATACAAGCAACATACCTAAAAAAGAAATGAGAATCGCTATGATGATGTGCTTTGTTAGCTTTTCTTTATTAATAAAAAACGAAAAAATAGCGACGAATATCGGATTTAAATACAACAACAACGCAGCGAGTGAAGATGGAATATATTTTACTGCCTGAAAATAAAAAGAAGATTGCATCATATAGAAAATGCCACCTAGTAAAAATAAATACAATAAATGTGACCGCGAAACCTTCCAGTTTTTTTCTTTTAACCATAAATACGGTTCATCACCAAAAGATGTACTTGCACCTGCCATTAAAGTATGTTAGTCGTTTCTAACCGAACCCGTAATGCAAAACGCTGGATATTTCTGTATCCATATCCCCGACGTTTGATCAGCTTGATCTTGTTATTCGTTCCTTCCATTTT